>CAMDOF010000002.1 GCA_945903465.1 Opitutus sp. GAS368 | reverse complement strand
GGCTGATGCTGGGGACTTGGGGCGCGGAACGGCGGCGAAAAAAGGGGGGGGTGAATCGAGGCGCGGCTTGCCGTTGGGGGGCAATCATCGCTGGGGTGAACGATACGCGCATGCAGGCCTCCGGATCGCTCGGAGTCAAGGAGCCAGCGTTTTTTTAATTTTTCTCAGGCAGACTCGGGGACGTCGGCGGAGGTGTGCCTGGTCGTCGGGGCGGGTGGGCTCTGTCCAGAAGACCCGTTCGATAAGCTGCGTTTAGGGACAATTACCTCTTCATCACAAGTTCCAGCGCCGCCATAAGATCCAGGCGGCGGTAGCTGCGTTTGGTGACGGGATCGTCGACGGGTTTGCCGGTGTTTTGAAAAATTTGCATCATCGCTTCGGCGATGTTCTTGCCGTCAGACTTCCAGTCGTAGCCGCTCTTATCGATGGCTTCGCGGAGGATCATCGCGGAGCCGCACACGATGGCATTCGATGAACTCGTGGCCTTCGCGGGGACGAGCAGATCGACCTTTGCGTGGCGGTCGAGCGTGGCGGTGTCCTTGCCGGGGATCACCGCACCGATCGCAAAGCAGTTCGGCTGCGATGCGGGCCAGGAGATGCCGCCGGTGAAGTGATGATTGCCAGCGGGGGCGCTGACCCAGATGCCAAGTTCGCGGAGCGTCGCGAGCTTGGCGTCGATTTCGGTGGGCACGGGTTCGGCGTGTTCTTGGTCATCCACCGGCGCGACGTTCACAGTGGTGATGTGATGCTCGGTGTGGTGGTCGATGACCCATTGCAAGGCGCGGGCGAGCGACGCGCTGTCAGCGACCTTGCCGTGGCAACATTCCAGGCTGCGCACGATGGCGAGCTGGTTGTTAAAGGCGACACCGCGTTTGTTTTCGAAATGGATGGACGACGGAATGCCGATGGTCGAGCCGTGGTAGCCCTTGCCTTCGTGCTTGGGATCGTCGTCTCCATCCACTGCATCGTAGGCCACGCGCACCTTCGGGACTCCGCCCACGACGGCTTTCCACTCGGGCTTCGACAGGGTGCAGCCATCATCGAGGAGCGCGAGCGTCTGGCCTTTGCCAAAGGTGAGCAGGTCGGCATAGGCGGCCCATGCTTCGGTGATGCGCGCGTGCGTGAACTCCGCGAGCTGTGCGGGTTCGATGGCGGGCAGCTTGTCCGCAGTCGGTGCCTCCCACACGGTGGCACCCATGTGGTAGCCGTCGTGTTCGGCGGTTTTCTTTGCATACCACGCGGTGACGATGCGCCCGTTGGCGAGTTGCACGCTGCTCGGGTAACCGCCATCGCCCCCGCCCTTTGCCCAGCCGATGTGGTTCGCGACACGCACAGGCTCGGTCCACGTGTGGCCCTCGTCGTTGCTGAGCTTTGCGCAGACGCCCTGCTTGCCCTCGGTTCGCACGGTGTAGCTCAGGAGCAGGCGGCCATCCTTGAGGCGATTGAGGTGGCCATTCACCTCCCCATGATCCTTGCCATTGCCGATGCTCGTCACGCGGCGCGGTGACTGCCACGTCACGCCGTCGTCATCGCTGCGAACGAGATCCACCGCCGAGTGATTGAAGCGTGCGGCCGCGAGCCACGCCTTGCCACCGAGCGGGAAAATATCCGTCTCGTTGTGCCTTGGACCGACCAATGAAATCCGCTGCCAAGTCGCGCCATCATCATCACTTCGGAAGTGCCAGGACCGCCAGTTCTTTGTCTTAGCAGAAGTCGCTGGCTCGCTGAATTCGCCCTGATAACAGGATGCGTGAAGCGCGTCATCCGAGCCCTTCCAAATGTCTCCGAACGGGACGTGTTCGCTCCAGCCAACGTCTCCAGCAGGAAAGGTGTCGCGCTTCGTCCAGGTGCGACCGCCATCACTGGAACGTAGCACCCAGGGGCGCAGCACGGCATCGCGGAAGGCGCTCTGCTTTGGCCGCTCGGGCTGCTTCACATCCGTCCAGCCGGAACACAGCACGATGAGATCGCCGTTCTTTGCCAGCCCAGCAGCGTGGTTCAGGCGGGCCGTATGGGGCTCATGCTGGGTGACCGTGCTGCGTTTCTCCCATTTCAGTCCATCACTGCTTGCCCAACATTCCACATCCGCCTCCATCGTGGCGTGCGCTGGCTTGTTGTGCAGAATGGCAACGACAGTGCCATCGCGCATGAGTGTGAGGCTCGGCCACGCGCAGGCATTTTCGACGGCGACGACGCTTCGCGGGATGTCTGCGAGCAGGGAACTCACGCCGACCGACAGGACGGTCGCAGCGAGTTGAAGAAGCGTTTTGGTAGACATGAGTGGGTGAGTTATTCCTAGGAAACTGGATTTGCGGGGGAGGGGTTTACTCCTACGCTGAAGAACTGGCCAAAGGCGTCGTGAAGATTCGCGCTTTCGGTGATTGCACCGAAAGCGAAGTGCCCAGCGTCCAAGTCTTGATGGCGGTACGCGATTATTTCAAGAGCTCAGCGGAGCAGTGCGTCGGCGAGTGTCGGCCCTAGGCGAGATGGGTCGGACCGAAGGCGTGGCGCAGGAGCTGGTCGACGGTCCTCTCGATGCGGGCGGCGGAACCGTCGATACGGATGCCGCGCTCACGGATGAGTTTGAGGGACGGATGGATCGCATCGCTCGTCCCGACCTCGCGCTCGCGTCCCTCCATGGAGTAACTGCCATGCGAATGCAGCGCCACGACCGCAGGTGCGGGCAGCTTCGCCTTTTTCAGAATCAACACGGTCGCCGGCACGCGAAACACCAGCGTGGTGTTGAAGCGAACCTCCTTGCATCCAGCAGCGCCCGTCCCGCGACCCCATTGCGATGGTGTATTTCCTGAAACGACACGCCCAGTTCCCGCCCGCGCTAACGAATATCCTGCACACGACGGAGCGAACGGAAAATGTGCGCCGGAAACGCCCTGCGCTGCCGCCAAATCGCAAGGGCCGGTAGAAATCCCGCCTGAATCCGCGCCAGTTCGGTCTGGAGATCCCCACGATTTTTTTAAAATAGTCTGCGGATGCGCGGGTGGACTTCGCGGCCGAGAGTGGAGTGATCGGGCTTCATCGAGACGGAGGATCGCTCAAACCTGGGTGGTCGTCCATCCGCCACCGCGCAGGCAGGGCCGCCCGAAAGCGGGCGAACTCCGGTTCCGTCGCTGAGGCGTAGGGTGGAAGGAGGTGCAGCGGAAAGGCCGGATCGCTCAGGCGGATGAGCATTTTGTCGAAGGCCCCGTCCATGTGCATCCGCCCCGTGGCAAGTTCGCGAATCGCGGCAATCATTGCTCGGAAATCGGCGAGATCAAGGGACCGCGCGGCGTCGTCACCCGCCACAAATAGTTTTGCCCGATCATAGTGGGCCGTAGAAAGCGAGGCGAGTAGTCCGACCTGGTGTGTCCTGCGGGCGATCGCGTAGCCGAACTCAGTGAAATAAAATCGCAGTCGCGGCGACATCGTGAGCAAATCCGCGACCACTGCGGGATCGTCGGCACTGGTCTTCACCGCTACAAAATTGGGGTGTCGCCCGACGAGTTGCCGATAGTCGACGGCGGTAAGCAAGCGCTTGGTGCGAGCAAGATTGTAGTGATGGAAGGAGCAGTCTGGAAAGCGCCCGCATGTCTCCGCAAAAAACGTTACGAGTTCTGCATCGTTGAGCGCGCCCCACGAAGGTAGCGACAGTTGAAACTCCCGGAAGCCGAGCCCTCGGCTGCGCTCGATCCGTTCGATGATCGTCGGCAGTGAAAGCGAGATGAGGCCTAGCATCGGCCGCACCTTCTCCTCGCGTGCAACCGCTGCGAAGCACGAGGCAATTTCATCAAATTGCCGTTCCGTGACAGCGTAACCCTCGCCGGCCGTGCCGAAAAGATAGATGTGCCGGGTGAGGCCCCGTGCAATCGTCCGCACCTGCCGGCAAAAAATTTCACTGTCGAAGGCACCAGAGGAGGTCCACGGCACGACGGCAGTCGCCAAAATGGATGAGGCTGGTTCAGGCGTAGGAGGATTCATGCAGTGAAAGTAGTTCGCCGACAGGGTTCATGCGAGCGCATGATGACAGGCTGAAAGTTTCGACCGAGGCTACTTTCCGCGGCTCAACGCCAGCACCTCGGCGTCGCTCAACGCCCGCCGCGCCACCAAAATATCGTCGACCGAGCCGCTCAACTGTTCCGTCGGCTGATTATTGTCCTCGCTGGTCGCGGAGGTGATGAAGCGAGTGCCGGGGTCTTCCCCGATGCGCAGATCGCCGACGAGTGTCACCCCGACCTCCGAGCGCCCGGCACCAAAATGCTCGATGATCGTGCGATCGCTGAAAAGGTGGGCACTGCCCTGGCGCAACCGGCCGTCTCCCACGCGCACGCCGTCGAGGTAGAGCGCCACATCGCCGTTCGCGTAGGTGGCGGCAAAGTGATGCACCTGCTTGTCGGCGAAGTAGCGCGGATGCGACAGCACGCGTTGGCCGTTGACGACCAGTCTCACGACGCCGCTGCGCGGATTGACGTCGAAAACGAGTTCGCCCGTGGTGAATTCGCCCGTGCCCCGGTGGGCGCTGAAGAGCCGCGCCAACTGCGTGCCGGTCATCTTTACCCGCGCAGCCAGAGTGAAATTCCTTCCAAGATTGGCCGTCCCCGGAAAATCGGCCCCATCGCCCGCGGCTTTCAACGCCAGCGCTCGGTTTCCGCCCTCGGCTGGCTGAATTTTTGCCGAGCCTCTCAACACCAGCGGCGCGCCACTTTGCTCGCGATCAAAGTCGATGGCGAGGTCCGCGGTTCCAGTGTTATCGGCCAGCGTCACCGCCGGTCCGGCATGAAACGAATAGAGCGCGCCGCCGGTATAATGAAAACGCAGGCTGATCTCGGCGGCACTTTCGGGGAGTGTCGCCCGGTCGCGCCACACCACCGGGAGATCGATGCCGTCACCGGCGACGGCCACGCAGTCGTTCGCACCATAGCCCGGCACCGTGCGACCGCTGGCATCGAGAACTTCAACGCGCAGCGCGCCCGCGCGAAAATCGCCGTTGAGCCGTAGCGGACCGCGCGCGCCGCGCAAGCGCCGTGTGGTCACGCTGCCGGTCTCGGCGGCGGCATTGAGCGACGCGAATCCGTCCTTGCGCAACGTCGCGATGCCCACACCCGCTCCGGTGTCCTTCGTGCCGCTGCCATGCGAGTGCTTCGAGCCGCCGTAAAAAAGTTTGATGCGGTCACCCTCCACCAGCGGTTGATTGACCGTCGTGATCATGCCGCCGTCCCACGAGCCCTTCGGCCCGACGTCGAGGAGTGGTGGGCGGTTCCCCTCCTGCCGATGCCAGCTCACGCCATCCCGGCTCGACACGAGTTCGACGAATAGCGGTCCGTCGTTCTTGCCGTCAATGATGCGAAAGATCCACAGCAGCCCGATGTAGCCCGACTCATAGGGGAAACCGCAGAGGCCGTAAAAATCCGTGTGCTGCTTGTCCTGCGTCACCCAGCGATCATCGATCTTGTCGGGCACGAGGATCAGCTCCGAGGGCGGAAACTTCTCGAAGTCGGCCGTAGCCGTGTAGCCCACTGCGCGTCGGCGATAGCCATCGACCGGGGCAAAAATTTTCGTGTAGGCGACGTAGCGCTTTGCCCGCGCGTCCCACCCAAAATTCCCCACGTCGCCCGGATCGGCGAGGATCGGGTTGCTCGGCACGTCGGTCCAGTGAATGCCATCGGCCGAATACGCGCCGTAAAAACCGCTCGTTAAATTATTGGGTTTGGTGCGGCCGTAGTCGTAGTTCACCAGCTTGTAGCGCCGCGCCGGATCGGGATCGTCTGGAGTCGCGATCACCCCCGGCAGATGATCCTCCTTGGTCCGACGGAAGAAAATGTTGTTGGCCTTGGAGCCCTCGTAATCGATGAGACCGAGCGCCGGCTTTTCCCACCGCACGCCGTCGGGACTGGTGGCGTAGAGATTTCGATATTCGCCGGCGGCCCACGCGTGATACCACATCCGATAGCCGCGGCCATCGGCCCCCGGCAGCACCGAGCCATAGACGTAAACCACCTTTCCTTCCCACGGCCGGTCGGCGACGAGCACGGGATTGCGGGCGTCTTTTTCGAACGCGTGATAACGGCGCACGACGCCGCGCTTCTCCGCGACAATCGAGTCGTCGACAAACAACTGCCACGCCCCGCTCAGATCAGTCGCAGATGGGGGTGCCGCTCGAACGCCAGATTGGGCGACAAGCCCGGGCGCGAACGAGAGCAGCGCGAGGGTGGTGAAATGGCTGGGTGATTTCATGGTGGGGATACTCCGCCGGCAGCAGTGAACTCCTCTTCAGGCCGGGGAATCGCAGAGTCACGTGTATACTTTATAAATTACATTCAAGCAAAAACGCCCTCATCCCGCTTCGTTCCCGCCGGTTCTAGATTTAATTTTCGTCGATGGCGGAACATAGTTTTCCTGTATTTTGTATACTTTGCGTCGGACCGTAACCCGATCCCTCGTCGTCAACGAATCGTCCAGAACGCACGAAATCTTTCCCCTGAAACTCATTCCCACGCTATGGTTGGCTCTCCCCGTTCCCCTCACTTCTTCGGTCGCGAGCGCCCAACCGCTTGAGCTTGGCACGCGACGCGAACTCTTCGTCGACCGCTTCCTGATCGATACGATGCGCGGCGCCGAACTGCAGTGGCACCCACCGCTCGAGCGCGGTGTCGCCTTCGCCTTTGATCGCGCGCATGAGGGAGCCTTCCGCGCCGAGGTCTTGTATCGCCAACGTCACGTCTCCGACCGGTGGGTATCGCTCCTACGATCGGGGCCTACTCGTGGCCGGGAAAGACGGATCAGCGAACGAAGTCACCGCCTACGCGGAATCGCGCGACGGCGTCATCTGGTCCAGGCCGACCAACAACGGAGTGCTCCGCGCCGCCGCGCCGGTCCCCCCTAACTTCTCCGTTTTCCTCGACTCCCGGGCCGACCCGCCGGCTACCGAACGATGGAAAGCCATCGGAGGGACGCTTCCGTCCGGGCTCATGCGCGACGTCTCCGCCGACGGCGTATCGTGGCGGAAATTCGCCGACGGTGCTCCCATGCTACCACCTGTGAAAGCCTACCGCTCCGATTCCCAGAATCTCGCGTTTTGGTCGGAAGCGGAGCGGCGTTACGTGTACTATTTCCACACGTTCATCGACGTCCCGGGCCGCAGCACCAAAGTCCGCTGGGTCGAACGCGCATCGAGCCCCGATTTCCAAAGGTGGCGCGGGATATTCTTTGCCATCGCGACCGGTCACCATGTCGCACGCGCATCGAGCCCCGATTTCCAAACGTGGACCGAGGAGGGCGACCTGAATTTTCACGCCGCCGACGGCGCCGAGGCGGAGGCAAGTCCAAGGAGGCCTGCCTGATACCTGTTAACGATTCGATAACCACTACCGGCGCTGAGAGCGACGAACCCTTCGGCCGTTTTTTGGCAATCCACCGATACGCTGCGCCGGCCGGCTTTCTCAGGATGAATGCGATCTCGACCTGCCACTGGGGAGACCTTCGGGTCTGAACAAGGTCGGCTGCGGACCGCTCCGTGATTTTTGGGTTCCTTCCCGTTTCAAGCGGGTGGGGACAACGGGCGCGTAGAGGCCACACCGACGTGGTGCTTTTCTTCCGCCGATTTTCGACCGGCAAATTATGGACAGGGCAAACCCCCGATCTTTCAGGATCGAAATTGTCCTGTCCCTATTTTCCGGTCCCTCCGTTCGCCGCGCTGCGCCACTGGCTTTCGCAGGACGAATGCCAGCTCGACCTGCCACCGGGGAGACCCTCGGGTCGAACAAGGTCGGCCGCGGAACGTTCGGTGATTTTTTAGGGTTTTTTCGATTTGATCCTTGAATGTGCCGACTCCGGCTTTTAGCTCTTTTGAAAAACCGCGCGTCCCTTCCCAATGGCTAATATACTTCTCGTCGATGACAATGCGGATTTGATTCGGCTCCAGAGCGAGTACCTTCGTAGTGAGGGGCATTTTGTGGCCACTGCCGAGAATGGGATAGTTGCGATGGCGCAAGCCGACTTGGTGGCTTGGGATTTGGTCATCACCGATATTATTATGCCGGAGAAAGATGGGATCGAAGTCATTATGGAAATGCGTAAGCGCATTCCCGCCGTGAAGATCATTGCGATGTCCGGCGGGGGACGCGTCAGCGCTAAAAACTATCTCGAGCTGGCGGGGCGGTTAGGAGCTGATATTACCTTGGGTAAACCCTTTTCAGCTTCCGATTTGATGAAGGCGGTTAACACGGTATTGGCCATCACGAAGTAGGTCGGAGCCCTCGTGCCTTCGGTTCAGATTGCCTTGGCAGAGTCGTTTTTCAGGTGAGCGCGCGGCTTGCGCCCCACGTTTTATTTTGCCGATCGGTGGCGGTGTGATGGGGCAAATGGGGGCATTTTGGCTGTCCCGCTGGGCGCGGGGCCCAAAAAAAAACCGCGCCAAGAGTAGGCGCGGCTTTGATCGGGCGCGCCTGCCCGGCGCGGGTGTTACCGGAGAGTTAGGGCGGGCTGATAATAGATCACCGCATCTTGGAAAAAGTCGCTTGCAGGACGGCGAGATCAGAAGCGTTCTTCGTTCGCTCTTTCGCTTTGACGACTAATTCCGCTTCTAGGGCGTTCTTGGTCTTGCGGTTTTTGTTTTCGTAGAAAACGCCAAAGGAACCTGGCCACGCCTGTTGGGCGAGCTTGAAAGCGGCGATATCGTCCGCGGTATCGTGGCGCAAAGTGTCCTCGGGGGTGCCGTCGTTTTTCTTTTCATCGATGAGCGTCCAAGTGCCACCCTTGCGTGGGATGGAAGCGTCGAAGGCGCCCTCGTAGAATTCGACGCATTCAGAGAGTATTTCGACAACGGAGAAGCCGTCGTGCTTCGCGGCGCGGAGCATCATTTCCACCATGTGGTTGACTTGCGTCGCGTGGCTACGGGCGACGAACGTGGCACCACTATTGATCAAAGTACGCATCGGGTTAATCGGTTGGTCGATCGCGCCGGTGGGGTCGGTTTTGGTTTTGAAGCCGATCGGGGACGTGGGCGAGGTCTGCTTCTTAGTTAGCCCGTACACGGAGTTGTCCATGATCACGTAGGTGAGGCGGACGTTTTTCCGAGCGGTGTGCACAAGATGGTTCCCCCCAATGGAGAAGCCGTCGCCGTCCCCGCCGAAGACAAAAACGTGGAGGTCATCGCCGCCAAGGCTGATGCCCGTGGCGAAGGGCAACGCGCGTCCGTGAATATAATGGCCGCCGTGAGTGTTGACGAAGTACGGGAAGCGCGATGAGCAGCCGATACCGGCGAACGTGACGATCTTTTCGTGGGGATATTGGAGCTTTTCGAGGGTGCGGTAGAATGCGTGCAGAACCGCAAAATCACCGCAACCGGGGCACCACGTGGGGTGATCGGCCGTAAGGATTTTCTTGGTCAGAGGCGCGCCGGCCGGCGGCGGAAGAGTGGCGAGAGCAGAGGTCATGGCAGAGAAATAAGTTTGGGGAGGAGGGGGCGGGATACGGCGGGGGGATTATTTTTTGGCGAGGGCGCTGTTTTGATTGGCCGCACCGCTCGCGGCGAGGACGTCGCTGCCCAAGTGTCGGCCGATACCTGCGACAATTTCGCTGATTTTGAAAGTCAGTCCGTCGGTTTTAGTGACGCTCACGATATCGGGGTTAGCGTAGCGGGCGCGGAGGAGCATGGTGAATTGGCCGAAGCCGTAGAGGCCCTCGTCATTTAGCTCGGCGACGACGATTTTGCGGAAGCGCTTGAAGGTTTCCTCGAGGCCATTGGGTAAAGGATGAACGTGGCGGAGGTGCATGTGCGCAGCCTTGACCTGGGCGGCCCGCACCTGGGTGAGGGCCTCGCGACCTGGGCCCCAGTTAGATCCCCATGTAACTAAGAGGACGTCGCCCTCCTCGTCGCCGACGCATTCGGGAGCAGGGAGAGAGGCCCCGAGGGCTTTAATTTTATTACGGCGCTTCGCCGTCATTTGCACGTGCAACTTGGGGCTCCCCGTGGGATGGCCGAGTTCATCGTGCTCGAGCCCGGTGACGGTGGGATATTTTCCCGTGCCGACTTTGGAGCCAGCGGGAGCATGCCGAGTGATGCGATCAAGGGGGTAAGGTTTAAAATCCACGCCTCGGTCGGAGAGGTCAGGGCTGGGGTCGACCATGAGTTTGCTCAAGTCGGGTTCGTCGAAGGCCTCAATCCGGCTAGCTAAACCCATGTCGGTGAGAATCAATACGGGGGTGGAATACTCGCGCGCGATGCGAGCCGCTTCGATGGCGATGTAGAAGCAGTCCTCGACATTACGAGGTGCGAGGACCACGCGGGGGGTATCACCGTGGCTGCCGTAGATGGCTTGGAGGAGATCGCTTTGCTCGACATTTGTGGGCATGCCGGTGGACGGACCGCCGCGTTGCACGTTGACGACGACGATCGGCATCTCCGCCATGACCGCCCATCCGAGGGCCTCCATTTTTAAGGAAAGACCGGGGCCAGCGCTACCGGTGACAGCGAGGCGGCCGGTGAAGGCGAAGCCTAAAGCGGTGGACACTGCCGCGATCTCGTCTTCACACTGGACGAACAAGCCGCCATATTTGGGGAATTCAGCTCGCAAAGTCTCCATGATCGACGACCACGGAGTGATGGGGTAACCAGCCCCATGGCGGACACCGGCGGCGATGAGACCGTAAGCCAGCGCCATATTGCCATCCATCGTAACTTGGGGCCTTCCGGTGGCAGCGATGGCGCGATCGACCGCCTCGAATCGAAAGAACAGATCACGGAGATTATTTTGGGGCCAAGCGTAACCGGCATCGAAGGCCAGCATGGCGTTGCGAACCACATCCTCGTTCTTGCCACCGAAGCGCTCCTTAATCAGTGCACCGAGCTTCTGTCCATCAAGATCGAAGATGCGGGCGATGAGGCCGAGAACGTAGATATTTTTCCCTTTGTCCTTGGAGGTGCCGCCGACGGCCTCGACCGTCCCCGTGGTAATGGGCACCGCGACTTGGGTGAAGCGGTTATCGCCTTCGGTCGGTTTGACGTGATCGGCGTCGTAGATCAAGACGCCGCCGGGGCGGAGTGAACCGATGTGGGCCTCGTAGCTGTGTTGATAAAACACGACGAGCATATCGGCGCGGTCGCCGGCGGACAGGACTTCGCCCGTCCCCATGCGGACTTGGAAAATTGACGGCCCCCCCGAGATGGTCGAGGGAATTGTCATGTAAGTCATGATATCCTGATCGCTGCGGCCGGCGAGCCGGGCGAGAAATCCGCCGATGGATTGGATTCCATCCTGCGAGTTACCAGCGAGCCGAATGACGACGTCGTGGATTGACTGAGGCGCGGCCGCGAGACTCGCGGTGCCTCCGGGAGTTTCGGGGGTGTTTGGGCTGACCATGAGAAATAAGATGATGGGCTGGCGAATAACCCGAGTCAACGGAGCGAATTATTTAGCGAAGGAGATAAGTTGGGCGAAGGGGTGTTCGCATGCAGCAGAAGCGCGGGTTATTATGAGAAAACGGAGAGTGGGCCAACTGGGGGTGTGGGTGGCGTGCTCGGTAAGCGCGGCCACGATTTTGGTCAGGCAGCGGTAAACTCGGCGATTTCGACGAGACGGCGGGCACGGGCGGGGTGGGGGATTTTGAGAGGGGAATCCAACGGCC
The DNA here is from genome assembly GCA_945903465.1 of Opitutus sp. GAS368. Lineage (GTDB taxonomy): Bacteria > Verrucomicrobiota > Verrucomicrobiia > Opitutales > Opitutaceae > ER46. The sequence goes on along the minus strand of CAMDOF010000002.1, from coordinate 118,127 downwards.
TAAACGCTGCTTGGGGTCGGCCAAACGAGAGATTGATCGCATTTTTAGCGGACGCCCTCGGGAGCGGCGCAACGCGTCCCGTCCCCTTGATTCACTAGCGCGACGCAGGGGTTTGATCGGGCGACAACGCGATCTTGAATCGCGGGCCGGGCGGCTTCCTCTGAAATGGCGTTGGCGTTCATTTAGATGAATTGTCGGTGCGATCGGCGCGTGGGCTATTTTCTTTTTTTTGCGGAGGGCGGGTCGCGCCGTGGCGAGGTCGCCCGTTTCCTTTCAAAATTCATCCTCGTCAAACGCGTGGGATTGCCGGATACACAGGCTATCTATGAACCCAGTTCTCAAGCTATTGATCGAGGGCGGCAGTCTGACGACTAGCCAAATGGCCAAGGTCGCGGGTATGACCGAAGCGGAGGTGAACCAGCACTTGGAGCAGTTGAAGAAAGATCACATCTTCCTCGGCTGGCGGCCTGTGCTTGATCTTTCGCGCGAGGCGGCGGCGGTTGCGACGGTGCGGGCGGTGATTGAAGTGAAGGTCACCCCCGAGCGTGGTGGTGGCTTTAATCGGCTGGCGGAGCGGATCGCACGCTTTGATGAAGTGGAGTCCTGTTACCTGATGTCGGGCGGGTATGACTTATTGGTTTTTGTCCATGGCGGCTCGTTGCAAAAAGTAGCGAGCTTCGTCTCGGAGAAGCTTTCGACGATTGAAGGGGTGCTATCGACTTCGACGCACTTCATGCTCCGTTGTTACAAGGAGCAGGGCTTCTTGCTGGATGGTGGCGAGGCCCCGACGGTGCGTCTCAACGTGGCCCCCTAAACTCATTTACTGGAATCATGAGCATCGATCCTAACCGTTGGGTGGCGGGACACGTGGCGACACTGCCTCGCAGTGGCATCCGTGATTTTTTTGAATTGGTTGCGAAAATGAAAGGGCAGGACGTCATCTCATTGGGTGTGGGTGAGCCGGACTTTGTGACGCCCTGGCACATCCGGGAGGCGGCGATTTACGCTCTCGAGCGCGGCAAGACCTACTACACTTCCAACTTGGGGATGATCGAGCTTCGCCGGGAGATTTCCAAGTATGTCGAAGAACACTTTGGGGTGAATTATCGGCCGGATGACGAAGTGATTGTTACGGTTGGGGTGAGTGAGGCGTTGGATCTTTGTTTTCGTGCATTTTGTAACGTCGGGGACAAAGTGATGTTTCATCAGCCGTGTTACGTGAGTTATCATCCGAGCATCACGCTGGTGCACGGAGAGGGGATTGCGGTGCCGACTTACGCGAAGGACAATTTTGCGCTTACGGCGGAGGCGCTGCGGGCGGCTTGGCAACCCGGGGCGAAGATTTTGATGTTGAATCTGCCGTGTAATCCGACCGGTGGGACGTGCACGCGGGAGCAATTGCAGAAGATTGCGGATTTTTGTTGTGAGAAGGACCTGCTGGTCCTGAGTGACGAGATTTACTCGGAACTCACGTTTGAGGGCACGCATACGAGTATCGCGAGTTTTCCCGGGATGGCGGAGCGGACGATTTTCCTGCATGGATTTTCGAAGGCGTTCGCGATGACGGGTTGGCGCATTGGCTACGCGTGCGGACCGGCGGTACTGATCGACGCAATGATGAAGGTGCATCAATACGCGATGATGTGCGCCTCGATTATCGCGCAGGAAGCGGCCATCGAGGCGTTGAAGCATGGCTGGGATCAGGTTCTGAAAATGCGTGAGCAGTATCACCGTCGCCGGGATTTAATTGTAAGGCGCTTCAATGAGATTGGGTTGAAGTGCCATTCACCCCGCGGGAGTTTTTACGCGTTCCCCGACGTGACGCCGATCGGTTTGACTGAAAAGGAATTCGCGGTGGGTCTGTTGCAGAAAGAAAAAGTTGCGGTGGTGCCGGGTACGGCGTTCGGCGAGAATGGGCGCGGTCACGTCCGCGCCTGCTTTGCCACCGCCTACGAGCAAATTGTTGACGCTTGCGATCGGGTCGAGCGCTTTGTAGGGAACGTCCGCCGCTAGCCGTTGCGCTTCTGGTCCCGACCACGGGGCTTGAAGCGGAGCGGACACGGTTTATCATTTATTGCTTCCATGTCTCGCATCGTCGCCATCGTCGGTCGTCCTAATGTCGGCAAAAGCCGTCTTTTCAATCGGCTTGCGCGCAAGCGCATTTCCATTGTGCATGATCAGCCGGGCATAACGCGTGACGTGATTTCCGCGGAGATTGCCGAGGGGAAATACACGCTGCTTGATACGGGCGGGTTGGGCTACAAGGGAATCGACACGCCCGCGGCCCTGACAAAAGCGTCTGAGCAGCAGGTGGAGTTCGCGATCGCAGCAGCCTCGCTCATTTTGTTCGTGGTGGATGGGCTGAGCGGTCTGAGCAGCCTGGATGAGAAGATTGCGATGATGCTCCGGAAGAGCGGCAAGAAAGTTCGGCTCGTGATAAACAAGGCAGACTTCGACGACTCGAAAGTCGCGTTGGACGAAGCGTATCGTCTTGGTCTTGGGGAACCGCTGCGGGTATCGGCGGAGCACGGCAATGGGGAAGAAGATTTGCGGGCGGCGATTGCGGAGGTGTTGGGGCCGCTACCGGTGGTAGCTGAAAGCGACGGAACGAAGACGGCGGCGGATCCGTTGTGTATTTGCTTTATCGGGCGGCCCAATGTTGGGAAATCGTCGCTCAGTAATTGTTTGCTCAAGAGTGATCGCCTGATCGTGAGTGAAATGCCCGGCACGACGAGAGACGCGATCGAATTGCCCTTCGATTTTGTGGGACGGGACGGTGAAACCTACCCCTTTCGTTTGATCGACACAGCCGGGATCAAGGCGGCGACGAAGCTGGCCTCGCCCGTGGAATATTTCTCGCGGTTGCGCTCCTTGGACGCGGTTAAGAATACCGACGTGGTCTTTCTCGTGCTTGATGCGCTGGATGGCGTGACGCAGCAGGACAAGGCGATCGCGGGCGAGGCGATCAAAGAAGGGAAGCCGATTGTGATTGTCGTGAATAAGTGGGATCTGGTGCAGAAGGGATTTAAGGCGCAGGGTGGTTTCAAGCCTTACAAGAACGAGCGTGATTACCGGGAGAAGTACGAACATGCCTTGTTTGAGCGGCTATTTTTTACGCCAGGCTCTCCGGTGATTTTCGTGTCCGCGATGAGTGGATACGAAGTAGATCGGATGCTGAATGCGGCGGTGAAGTTGAATCGGACTCTGGATAAACGGATGTCGACGGCGAAGCTCAATCAAGTGCTGGGGCATTTGGCGGAGCGCAATCCGCCGGCGGCGATTGGAGGCAAGCGGTTCCGGGTTTACTACGCGACCCAGACCGGTACGCGGCCCTTTCGCATCAAGCTTTTCTGCAATCGCGAAGAGAAACTCACGGAGCAGTATCGTCGTTACCTCGAGGCCGGAGTGGTCGAGGAATTTGACGTCGCGGGCTGTCCAATTTATTTTGATCTTGTGGGGAAGGTGAAAGACGAGATGCGCGGCAGTCGCGGGGGTGGCGGGGCTTCGGTGGAGCACCGCGCGAAATGGAAGACCGCCGAAGGCGCCGACGTGCAGGACGATTGACCGCGGGTGGGGGATTTGCCGGCCGGCCGCGAGGATCGGTCAGCGGGCAGCGCGACGAAGTGGCGCCGAGGCGCGAAGGGGTGATACTTGGTTCGCAGGGACCTCGCGAGTGAGGCGAACTGATGGGCGGGTTATTGTGAGAAAATCGGCTTTGGAAAAACGCGGAGATGGCGGGGGCGTTCGCGCAATGGGCCGCGGCTGCGTCGCCGGCGATTTTGTCGCCGCGACCGGGGGACCGCGAAGATTTTTTTGCCTCACGTACGCTTGTCGGAAGCTACCCACGCAGACGTGCAACGAGGGGATGGCGCTGGCGGGCAGGGCTGGTGACGGCGCGCTGTCTTGGGCGCCTTGGTTTATCCGCGGGTGCCCTCGCCAAGGGCGAACTAGCGGCGCGCTTTTTGGCGCTGGCGATACTCGTCGCCGCTCATAAGTGCGGCGCGCAGTTCTTTCTCGGTCCAGCGGCGTTCGCGCATGGCTTTTTCATAGGTGGCATAGCCAGACGGATCGGGATCGCGACCGAGGACCTCGCGATACACGCGAATGATGGTGGCGCGCAATGCTTCTGGGCTCCGGCGAAGATCGTCGCGAATCTGGCCTTGGGTCCAGCCGTCGCGCCATTTTGCGCGATAATGGGCCAGGCCATTGGGGTCGGGATCGTGACCGAGCACTTCGCGGTAGGTTTTGGTGATGGCGTCATCGGCGTTGACGCCGCGGGCCTCGCCGCTGCGTTGGAGTTGTTGAATGACTTGTTGCTCGCTCCAACCCTCGAACATCAGGCGATCGCGGTAGGTGCGGAGCCCATCGGGATCAGCTGGACGATTGAGAACTTCGCGGAAGGCGCGCTGGACAATGATTTCAGCGGTTCGGCGATCGAGGCGGGGACGTACCTCGCGCATGACGACCGGTGGGGGCGGTGGTGGTGGTCGCGGCGTTACGATAATAACGGTGGAGGGCCCTGGTTCGTTTCGGGCGACGTGGGCGGCGGGAGGGGGAATGGACGGGAAGGGCCTTGGGCTCGTCGCGGGAGGGTTTCCCAGCGGGGGCGGCGGTGCGAGCGCGGGAGGAGCGCCCCGCTGGGTGACGGAGAGCGAGACGATGGCGCGGTCCCAAGTGGCGCCGACGTCTCGCGGGCGGATTTCGCTGTAAAGATCGGCGAGGCTCCGCGTGATTTCGAGTCGATCACCGGCGAAGCCGATGGCGCCAAACACCGAGGCTTGGGCGGAGCCCTCGACGCGGACCGATGAAATAGCGAAGGCCCACGATTTTTGGTTGGGGCGCAGCATTTGCTCGAGGTTTTCCACGGCGGCGCCGGCCTCGACCGTCAACGCCTCGCCCTTAAAATTCGGCTCCGTGAAGAACGTGACGTTGTTCGGGCTGACCTCGGCGGCGGGTTGGGCGGGGAGGGCGAGGGCCCCGAGTGCAACCGCCAGCCAGGTGCAGAGCAGGCGGGGGAGACGGCTTATGGCGTGGCGCATGGTCTGTTCCGGGTGGTGAGGGTTGGTCGGTTGGCGAGGCGAGGGGGGACGGCTCATGGCTGCCGACCCTTGAAGGTCAATTCGGCGACACCGCTTTTGTCGAGGTCGCCGAGACCTCGGGCGATCATCCGCTCGAACTGTTGTTTGGTGGCACCCGCGAGAGGTAGGTGGAGCCCGACTTGAGCACCGAGCGTCCAGGCGATGGTGGAATCTTTCGCGGCATGGGCCGCGGAAAAAAAGCAGGTGTGATCGCGATTTTGCATATCTTCGCCATCGGTTTTCAGGACTTGGGAGTTGGCGCCGGTCTGTTGAAAGACCTCGCGGAGCATGGCGAGATCGAGACCGAGGGCGGCACCGAGGCCGAGGCCTTCGGCGAGACCCGCGGTGTTTATATTCATCACAAGATTAACGAGTGCTTTTACCTGAGCGGCTTGTCCGGTGGTCCCGATGTAGCGGAGGGCGGAGCTGAGTTTTTCCAAAATGGGGCGGACGCGTTCGAACGTCGCAGGATCGCCGCCGCACATCAGGTAAAGCGTGCCCTGGCGGGCCTGGGGGATGGAGGAGGCCATACAGCCCTCAAGGGTGAGGGCGCCGACGGCCTGGGCACGCCGTGCGATTTCGACATGGGTCGCGGGTGAGATCGTCGCGCAGTTGATAAAAACTTTTCCGGTGGCGCCGTGGAGGAGGGAGTCCCCGTTGGTGGGGAAGATGGCCAACTGCGCGGCATCATCGGTCACGACGGTGAAAATGATATCGGCGGCAGCGGTGACGGCGGCAAGTTGGGTGACGTGCGCCGCGCCGATCTCGTGGGCGAGGCTGGCGGCGGCCGGGGCGGCGGTGTCGAAAATAGCGGTGACGGGGTAGCCGCAGTCTTTAAGGCGGCGGGCCATATTGGCGCCCATCCGACCGACGCCGACAAAAGCAATTTTTTCAAGCATGGGATCTTTATGAAGTATAAATTTGCAGGGGCTAGACCATTTTGAGGATTGGCGGGCGGGAGACCGCGAGCGGCGAGTTGAGGGCGGCGATGGCGTTGATGGGGCGGTCGGTGAACTGGCTGGGCGGCTGCGGTCGTCTGGGGTGATCGCGTGGGGGGCAAGGGACGGCCGTTCCCGATGGTACGAGGAGCGGAGGTAAGGGCCGCGGGCGGAGGGCGCGGCCGGGTGGTGGGGCCGAGGAATCGACTAATGAGCGAAGAAGGGATTCGATTGTTTTTCTTGGGCGAGGGTAGTGAGGGGGCCGTGGCCACAGGCTAGGACGGTATCGCGAGGCAGCGTGAAAATTTTCTCCCGATTGTTGCGATATTGTTCCGCGAAATGAGTGGCGCTGCCGCCCATTGAACTGGCGAAGACGGCGTCGCCGACAAAGGCGATCGGCCAGCTCAGTCCGGTGACAAAAAACGTGGTCATACCGGGAGAGTGGCCGAAGGTGGAAAGTGTTTTGATGGCGAGTGAGCCGACGTGAAAGTGAACATTTTCCTTGAAGGTTTTAGCTTGGGGGAAAGGGGCGGGCTCGAGTTCGCTGGCCCAGACCTCCGCGTTCGTTTCGCGGGCGAGTTGGGGCAAGGCGGCGATGTGATCGTCGTGGGTGTGCGTCAGGAAAATATAGTGGAGTTTGAGTTCCTCGGCGTGGAGCAAATCGAGCATCGCGACGCAGTTGGCGCCGGTGTCGAAAGCTGCGGCGAGTTTGGTGCGGGGATCCCAGATGAGATAGCTATTTACCGTCATTTCCTCATGGGGGGTATTAAACATCGCAAAGCCCTTGGGGAAATCGGGGAGCTGTGGGTACCAGCGTTTATGGGCGAGGTTCTCGAGGGCTTTGGGGGTGAGGCGGAGGTGACGAGCGAGGCGGCGGATGATGGGATCGAGGATGGTGCCCGCCTTGACGGCCGCGAGATCGGCGGGGCTGACCTCGGCGCGGAGTGCGAGATCGGCGTCGGAAATTTTTAGCCCGCGCTGGGCTTTATTGATCACGTCGTTGAAATTATCCTCAAGGGGAATGCGAGCCATGAGGGGAGTAAGCGCGGGATTGGTGGGGCCGCAAGCCCTGCGGAGGGGCGCGGGCGAGGATCTGCCCGAAGGTGCCTGCAAAAAAACTCGTTTTTTAAGAGGGGGGGCGTACGGTTTGGTCCGCTATGCTCGTGAACGGAATTTTAAATCCCCACGTCTTATCCTTGCTCGCACGGGTAAGGCATACCAATGCGCTGGTGATTGCGGATCGAGGGTTTCCTTTTTGGCCGGGGATCGAGACGGTGGATCTATCGCTGGTGGATGGGGTCCCGACGGTGCAGCAAGTTTTGGCGGCGGTGCGCATGAACTTTGTGGTCGCCGAGGCTTATATGGCGGAAGAATTTCTTCGGGAGAACAACGAAATGACCAAGGCGGTGTTTTTGGCGGCGCTGGCGGGGATTCCGGTAACGCACGAGCCCCATCAGCGGTTCAAACTACGGGTGCCGGGCGCGATTGGCCTGATTCGCACGGGTGAAGTCATCCCCTACGCGAACCTGGTGCTGATCTCTGGTTAGCGACACGAGGGCGCGGTGACCGCCGCGAAGTTGGCGGGGCGGATTTTTGTCCGCCGCTGGTTGTGGTGATTGAGACGAAGCAGGGTCGAAGGCACTTTGGTTACGTTTCGATGAGGAATGCAGTCGGGGGTTGGCTAATTGGCCTTTGAATTGCTATTGAAACGCTTCCTTGGGAATTGTTAGGTAAATTTCACTATGAGCTCATCCAAAAAAATTGTTGCAAAATCGAAGCCTCCAGCGGTCAAAAAATCAGTTATGGCGAAGAGCAAGACGCCGTCGAAAGGACCCGCGCAAAAACGGAAAAGGACTGTCGCGGCAGTGGTGGAATCGGCGCTCCCGTCCGCGGTGTTGCGACCGGTGGCGCGCGCCGTGTCGGCACCGGTTTTAAATGTGGTGGGGATCAAGCCCGTCAGTACGACGATTGTCGCGCGTTTAGACATTGGGTTTGGCAACGCGCTTTACCTTCGAGGTGAGGGCGGTGGCCTCGGCTGGGACCGCGGTGTCTTGATGAGTTGGGTGGAGGGGAATTTTTGGCGAGCGGTTTTGGAGGGAACAGAGGCGCAGGTATTGTTTAAGTTTTTGGTCAATGATCTCACTTGGAACAGTGGGCCCAATCTTTCGGTGGCGGCAGGCGCGACCCTTTCAGTAGTTCCGGAGTTTTGAGCGCGGTCTCCAGGGAGGAGCGGAGGGTCCTGCGCTGGGACCGCCGGCGGAGTTGCGCGGGTTAATCAACTGAGTGACGCCCCTTGGGTCTGTTTTGGGCGGCCAAGGAGCGTGCGGTGCGCTGAGGGACTGACGGGGCGGGGGGGGCGCGTGGGTAGACTTTCAGCTGGCCGAGACGATGGTCGCGAAGCTCGTTTAATCCTGCAGCCAGGGGCGTGGTGTAAGACGAGGGGTTTGCCTCGGATGGATGGACGGCGGCGGATTAATCGGGGGCTTAGGGCGATGAGAACCGGCTTCGCTCGCGGGCGCAGATGAGGCGGGCGGAACGTTCCTGCTGCCGGATTCGTGCTGGATATCGGTTATTTTTTTAATGTCCGTGAGCGAACGAGTCGATGAAGAGGGATCGTGATATCGCATTTTAGAAGAATGTCGGCAGTTCTATCGACATTGGGAGGGATTCTGATCAGCGTTTAGCATCGAACGGATTAAGGGTTCAGGCGCTTGATTCCAAGGCAGGCCGTCAGTGTAGATACGTCGGTTATGACAGAAAAAATAAAACAATGCTACCGGCAGCTCGAACTTGAGCCAGGGGCCTCTTTGGTGGAGGTGAAGGCCGCTTGGCGTGAATGGGTAAAAGTGTGGCACCCTGATCGTTTTGGGGATGACGTGAAGTTGAAGTTGCGGGGAGCGGAGAAACTCAAAGAGATCAATGCGGCCTATGCGATATTGGAGGATCATCTCATGAATGAGCCCGGTATCCGGTCGGCCCAAAGCGAGTCGCGGCCGGGCTCGGGTCAAGATAAAGCCCCCTCGGGGGCGGCGGCCTCCAACGACGGCCCACCGACTACAGACAAGCCCGGGATGCGCCCGAAGCAACGTCGTCCGTTTGGAGCGATTCTGGTGGCTCTTGTGATGGGCGGGTTGGGCTTGGCGGTGATGAATCGCTTTAAATCGTCTCAGTTGGAGCAACGCGGAGCAGTCGGGGGGCGCGCGGCGGTGGCGGAAGGGGCCTTGGTGAAGGATCCCGTCGAGGATCGAGTGGCGGAGTTGGCTGTGCCCGAGCGACAGGCTACAGTGACATCGGAGACCGCCTCGGCGAATGCAGTCGCGGTCAGTTTAGAGCGTGTCGGAAGTGTCGAAGGAGTTGATCAGAGGAGTCGGCGAGCGGAAAGTGGGGATCCGGCGGGAACGTTTGCTTGGCTAGGTTTTAAGATGATTTTTGTCCCAGGAGGAACCTTCGTGATGGGAAGCGATCGCGAGGGTTATACTCATGAGCGACCGTTGACCAAGGTGACGCTCAGCCCGTTTTGGATGGCTTCGACGGAGGTGACGCAGGCGCAGTGGCGGGCGGTGATGCGGACTGGCCCGGCCTTTTTTAAGGGGCCGAATTTGCCGGTGGAGCAGGTGTCGTGGCTGGAGGCGATGGATTTCTGTCGTAAGTTGACGGAGCGCGAGCAGAAGGCGGGGAGATTGCCGCTTTCCGAAAAATATACGCTACCGACGGAGGCACAGTTTGAATATGTCTGCCGAGCGGGCTCATTGGGGGGGCACTCGGGGGACGTCGAGAAAGTTGCTTGGTATAAGGTAAACTCGTCCGCGCAGACGCACCCGGTGGGTACGAAGGCGCCGAATGCGTGGGGCTTTTACGACCTGCACGGGAACCTTTGGGAGTGGGTGATCGACCGCTACGGGACCTACGCTGGTGGCTCGGTGACAGATCCCCCAGGGGCAACCGAGGGGAAAAATCGCTCGTTGCGGGGGGGGAGTTGGAGCAGTCAAATTTTCAGCACGCGGTCCTCGGTCCGGATCAGCGGTAGCCCAGGCAGCCGGAGTAGCAGCATCGGTTTTCGACCCGTGCGCGTGGGCATTTCCCAATAAACCGAGGCGGTGCGCGAGGGCCGAGGCGGTGCGCGAGGGCCGAGTCGGTGCGCGAGGGCCGAGTCTTTGGGGCTGAGTTGTCTGTTGAGCCGTGCGCGAATTCGAGCGGTTTTTAAGCGTCTCGAGGTTTTTGTGACGGGGCCGAATCGGCGTGACGGTGCGTATGCCGAAAGCGGAGGACGAAAGCGGAGGTGACGCCCGATGGGCGGCCATTTAAGGGCGCGGGCAGAAGTGAGTTCGCTGGCGATGTGCGCCTGAATTCAGACGATGCTTCGGTCGAGGCGTTCCGGTGGCTTTCGCCTGAACCGGGGTGTGGCGAACGCCCCGGTGGCAGCAGGTTATGCCCTTGTCGTTGCTGGCCGATGAAAGGCGCAAATAGATGGCGCTACTGCGCCATCTGGGCGTCTCTGGGTTATGCCCTTGTCGTTGCTGGCGAGGAAAGGGCGGCCCCTGAGCGGTGTCGCGCGGCGTACTGGGGAGGGGACGCGATCGCGGCGGTGAGTTCGGGCTTAGAAATTTACGCCAGCGGAGAGCCGGTAGGTACGGCCGGTCTGCCAAACGGCGCCGTAAAAGGCGTCATCGTTGGCAACATTGGCGAGGTTCAGCTGGAAGTTGGTGGAGTAGCGACCGATTTTCCGGCGGTAGCCCAGGTTAAGGTCATACAGATAGTGGGAGGGTACGAGACGGCGGTCGACGGTGATGTCGCCGGTGGCGGTGCTCACGGAGATGAGCTCGGCCTCGCGTTTGCCGAGATGCTTGGCGGCGAGCATTACCCAAGTGTTTTTGAGGAAGGACTCATTGAACTCATAGCGGACGAAGGCTGAGCCGGTGTACTTCGAGATGTCGGTGGAGGGTTTTCCGAGATAGCGACTGGAACTGCCGCCAGCGGCAACGAAGCGTTGTTGGGCGGCGAGACGGACAGGATCGGGATTGGCGGGAGTGGCGAAAGGTTCGATCTCCTTGATCTGGACGTCGTTCATCGAGACGCCGACGTTGAAGCGCAAATTACGTAGCGGGATGTAGTCGACCTTGAGATCGAAACCCTTGGAGTCGGTGCTGGTTTTGACGAAGGCGCTGAAGCCGGAGCCGTTGAGTGTGCCGGTTGGGGAGACGAGCAGGTTTTGGGTGGCGGCGCCGAAACTCGTGGGGCGGTCTTGGTCGCTCATGGCGAAGGCGGCGAGGTTGACGAGGAGTTTGCTTTTGAAGAGATCGACGCGGGCGCCGGCCTCGCCGTTGTGAACGGTGGCGCCGTCGAGGGGTTTGCCATTACCGTCGTAGGCGGAGTAGGCGGGCCCGACATCAATCGAGCTCATGGTGTTGGCGTAGAGCCGGACCCAATCGAGCGGCAACCAGATTGCGGTGATGCTTGGGGCGGTGTTGCGCACGGGCTTGGGGCGGCGGACGCCGTTGAGCGTGGAGCCGCTGCCGGCCGGGGCGGGACCGTTCCAGAGGTAGTTGCCCGTGGTATCGTAGACGATGCCACCGCGATCGTTACGGGTGTCGAAGAGGCCGATAATCGTTTGGAAGCGATCTTTGAAGAAACTGCTCTGCAAGTTGGCGTAAAGATTTCGGTCCCAGAAGTAAGATGTGAGGTAGGAAGAGCGGGTGCCGATCGCGGTTTCGGGACCTTGCGGGTATTGGTCGATGACGGCGTTGTCCCAGCGTTTAACGGATGCGGTATCGCGCGGGTTGCGGAAGCGGGAGAGAATGACATCGGCGGGCAAGGCTTCCCAGCGCTGGGTCGCGGGGTCAGAAGGTGTGCCCGTGTTACCGTAGTAGAAATTGGTATTGGCAGCGTTGTTGCCGGAAGTGAGTGGGCCGTAGCTGATGCCGGTGATGAGACGATGCTTGACGGGGCCGGTGTCGAAGGCGGCGTAGATCTCGGACTTCCACGTGGGGCGGACAGTTCGGGAGGAGTTCGTGCTGTTGTTGGGGCGGATGTCGAGAATTTGAGGTTGCGCGGTACCGGCGGAAGGGCGGAGGAGGGCGAGGAAGCGCGGATCGGTCCGGATTTTCAGAGGGATGGAGGCGTCGTTGGCGTTGCGGAGGGCGATACTGAAGCTGCGATCGCGAACATTAATATCCTCGGCGCTGTAACCGCCCCACCACTGAAAGTTTTCGGCGAAGCGGTGATCGAGGCGGTAGGTGCGAACGTAGGTGCGCTCGCGACGGAAAGTATCCGGGCCCTCGAAGCGGAAGTCGCGTTGGTTGGGTGTGGTGAAGACGCGAGCGGTGCCTGGGCGGTTGGCGATAAGGGTGCCGTAAGGCGTGTTATCAGGGGCGAGGGTATTATCGGTCAGGAAAAAGTTGCGAATGTTGTCGCGGGCATTGATGCGGGTCTCGATGGAGGCGAGCAGCGAGGTCTTGGGCCCGAGCTTCATGGTCAGCGCGGGGTTCATCACAAAAGTACTCATCTCAAAGTACATCGCGTTGCTCTTGCTGGTTTGGTACGAGAGGGGCAGCGCGAAGCCCACGAGACCGTCGGGTAGGATCGGGCCGGACCAGAGGAATTCAGCGCGGCGGAAGCCGAAGGAGCCGATGCTGGTACCCGCGCGAGCGACCGTGCGGTTACCGGCTTGAACGCTGGCGACGTTGATGACGCCACCGGTGCCGCCCTGACCGTAAAGGGCGCCGCCTGGTCCCTTGATGATGTCGGCGCGGCTAATGGTAATGGGATCGACCGGCACGAAGCGGCGGAAGCCGTCTTTATTGGTGGCGGCGGCGATACCGCGGATGAGCAGGGTGTTGTTTTCGGGATTATCCTTAGTGCTGCCGGTACCGCCGGCGGTCGTGTCAAGTTGGATACCGCTGACGTATTCGAGGGCATCGCGGAGATCGAGGGCCCCGATGTCGCGCATGAAGCTGGAGGTCAGAACCTCAATGTTCATCGGGAGGTCCTTCACGGGTGTGTTGTAGCGGGTGCCGGTGGTGGTATTGGCCGCGCGGTACTCGTCGTCATTTTGGGCGGTGACCTCAAACACGCTCAGTTTGACGATATCCTTGTCGCCGGCTGCCGTGGTGAGGCTGGAGGCCTTGGGCGCGGTTTGGGCCGCGAGTGGCGGTAAGGCGTTGGCGAGGGCAGCCAGTGTCGTGAGGAGGGCAAGCAAGCAGGGTTTCATGGTGAACGAAAGAAGGGCAGCGTGGTGGGTTGAGGAACAGGTGGAAGGGTTATTTTCGCTTTGCGCGAGGCGTGCAAATGCCTTTTTAGTTTACGTCAACTGAACCGATGAAATTTCGTCTACGCAGTGTATGAGTGTACGTTCTCTGGCGCGCGATCTTGGGGTATCGGCGACGGCGGTTTCCTTGGCCTTAAAAAATAGTCCGCGGATATCGAACGAGTTAAGGTCGCGGGTACAGCGTGCGGCGAAAGCGGCTGGGCATGTGCCCAACGTGCGATTGGCGCAGCTGATGAGAGAGGTGCGGCAGGCGGGCGTACCGGTCTACCGGGAGACGATTGGGGTCGTGTCGCTCTTTCCGGAGGAGCGGCCTTGGCTGGAGCGGGCGGATTATAGGCATCTTGGCGTGGTGCGGGAGGGGGCGAGGGAGCGAGCTGAAGCGCACGGGTACAAGTTGGAAGATTTCTGGGTGAAGCGGCCGGGCCTCTCGGCGGGGCGGCTTCGTAAAATCATCGAGGCGCGTGGCATCAGAGGTCTGCTCTGCTTGGGCAGTTTGAACCCGGAGGAGCGGTTGCCAGCGGCGTTGAAGAAATTTGCGATTGTGACGCATGCCGCGAGCATACCGGATCCGTTACATCGGGTGGTGAGTCATTTTGCGGCGGATGCGCGGACCGTATTTGAGGAGTTGTTGAGTCGCGGGTATCGGCGACCCGGTTTATTGATTCGTTTTTCGGCCGACCGACGGACGGATCATTTGTACTCGGCGGCGTTTCTGGGGCATCAAGAGCGAAAGTTTTCTGCCCCGCCCGTGCCGATTTTGAGATCCGAAGAGTGGGACCGGCGTGGGTTTGAAACGTGGTTTATTGCGCATCGGCCCGACGTCTTGGTATTCCACCAAACCTCTATTTACTTGGCGGCGGCGCTGGCGGTGCTGGCGCGGTTAAGTGTGCGGGTGCCGAGAGGGATTGGGGTGGCTTTGCTCGATAAAAATCCGGACCCGAAGCGCTACTCGGGGATTTGTCAGGATCCAAAGCGGATGGGGATGGTGGCGCTGGAAATGTTGCTGGGCCGAATGCTACTGAACGACGTGAGCGCGGTGGATTCGCCGAAGATCGAGCTCGTGGTGGGGCGATGGAATGAAGGAGCCACTCTGCGGTCGGTGGCGCGTCGGCGCGGGTCGCCGGCGGGGTGATGTCCGAGCGCGCCCCGCCGCGGGTGAGCGCGCGCAGCCTTGCTTTCTCAGGCGTCCGCGGCGGGCCGGGTTTTTTGGCAGCGGCGAGGACCCTCTTGGTGCGCGGAACGAGTAAAATCGCGGGTCAGTTGACCGACGATGCGCCGGCGCTCTTGGGGTGAGCGCGTTTGCTTGACGCGTCGCTCCAGGGTGGACCGTTTCGTGCGTGGGGTTTAAGTCTTCGCCCGCGGATGGCGGCTGCTCCTTGCAGGTATTTTGAGGCGCGGCCGGCAGTTGCGGCGGGAAAGAGGCCGGCGATCGTGCTGTGTTCAGAGATTTCGGGGCGAGTGATTTCGTGCTGGCATCTCAGGGGAGAGTAGCATTGCAGGAGTCGTGTACGAATCGCTCTGGCCTGTCGCCAAACTTACGCTGCTTATCGGCGGATTGTTGCTCCCCGGGGGCGCCATCGCGAGGGCGCTGCGTCTTCCTGCGACGTTGGCGGTCTGGTTCCTCGGCTCAGTGGTCGCGATTTATGTCACGGTGCTGGTTCTTCAGTTCACCGGCGTCACCCTCACGCGAGGAACGTTCGCCTCGGGGTTGGCGGTAATCAGCGCCGGTGCTTTCGTCGGCACGCGGGGTTTCCTCCGGGCGGGTTCAGCAAATAGCACTGGCCTAAGTATTTCCTCTTTAAGCGACCGGTTTTTTCCGTTCTTAGCCATGGGCGTCTGGACGCCTTGTTATCTCCTCGGCTGGGCGGTGATTTTGTTGCGGGCGTGGCTCAATCCATTAGCGGGGCCTGATACTGAGTTTCGCTGGGGCTACCTCGCTGAACAAATGCTGGCCCGGGGTTCCCTTGATTTTTATCCGCCGCGTTCGGCCGACGATTTTTTTCATTATTTTTGGGTCGAGAGCATTCCGCCTGGGGTTTCTGCGTTGCACGCTTGGGCGTTCGCTTGTGCGGGCCAAGCTGTGGCCGCGTGGACGCTGCCCGCGCTCATTTTGCAAGGAATGGCATTGCACGAGTGCGTCGGGCGCACGGCTCAGCGTTATGCGGGCGTCGGTGCGGCCCGTTATGCGTGTTTGACGCTGATGGCCTCGCCGTTGCTGTTGTGGTCGGGCCTGCTCGGGCAGGAAACTGGGCTCACCGCGCTGGCGCTTTCGGGTATCGCGTGGGCGCTGTTGAGTTGGCGACGGGATGGCGGTGGCCCGTGGCCGCTGCTGCTGGGCCTCTTTGCGCTGCTGGGCGCGATCACGAGGGAATATGGTTTGATCTTTCCCGCTTTGGCCGCAGCGGGTCTGCTCGCGGGTGGCGCCCGGCGGCGCGCGTGGATTGAATTTACGGTCATCGCCGTTATCGGCGTGGTGTGGCCGCTCCGAACGTGGGTTCTCACGGGCAACCCGTTCTACAGCCTTGGCGTCGGTGGATTGTTTCCCGTAAATCCGCGTTTTGTGGCGTGGATCACGGCCGACGCCGCTGCTCTGAGCGGAGTTTTTAAGAGGGTGGAGGGTTGGCAGGATCTGCTGCGCTACTTTTTAATCGGTGCGCCGACTGCGCTCATTGGATGGGGCGGGTTGGTTTGGTCCGCTGCGCGTGGTGGGCGTGCGGCTCGTTGGGGTAGCTTCGCCGTCGCCGTGATCGTGGCGGTGTGGGTGGTCTCGATTCCCTATACGAATGGCGGCCTGTTTTATGCGATGCGCGTACTGAGTCCGGCGCTGGCGCTCGGAAGCGTCGGGGCCGGGATACTCCTCGCAAACCCGCATTTCGTTGGTTCGAGGGGGGCCGCCTTCGCCATGGGTATCCTGCTCGCCTTGACGCTCATCCCGAACCTCGCGCTACCTGCAAATTACGGGATAACCCCTTGGCGTGAGTGGCCCGCGTTTTTCTCGTCCAAAATGGCGGCTGATCCTACGGTCGCCGCCGTGTTGAACATTCGTGCGAGTGATCCGACCGCTTCACCCGCTGACGTGATTCTCGCCGATTCGCCGGGTTACCAAAAACGTTTTGCGACGACCGGCCTGCGGGTGGTTCCGCTGTGGAGCCCGCAGGTCGATGGCTGGTTCGACGCCACACTGCCGGCCAGCGAGACCCGCCGACTTTGGCGCGCGTCGGGCATTACTTTGCTGGTGATTACGAAATGGCAGACTCACCTCGATTTTTTTTACAAGCACTCGCGCTGGGCGCAGCCGCCGTTTCAGGTGCGACTGGTTGCAGAAACCAGTGATGTCTGGATCTTCGCCATCAAGGCCGATTGAGGCCTTCAGGCCAAAGCGGAAGGAATCATTCCGGTGGATTTTGGTGGCCGTCGACTCTGTGCGACCGAGCATCGAATCGAAAGTGAGGATCCGGGCGGTTGGTCGATTCTCGCTTACCCGATCTGCCATTTCGCTTGGCGCAGCACGGCGAGTTTCGGCTTAGCTAAACTCTCGTACCACACTGTGAGCAGCGTGCCGTCGGCCAGTTCGACGGTGCTCGGATACCCGAGGTCGCCGTCTTTACCATCGGCGGAGATCACCACTTCTTCACTCCACGTTTTACCATGGTCGGTGCTGATTCGCGCCCGATTGCCATACGGCTTACGGCGGTAGCCGTAGCTCATCAACAGACGACCATCGCGCAGCCGGAGAAGGTGCGAGGGAAAGCCATAACAGATCGGACGAGGCGCACTCCAGGTACGGCCGCCATCGGCTGAGTCGGTCTGCAGCGTCGATCCCTTGTCCGCGTCGTTGTGATTCCGAATCTGGGCGACGATCGTGCCGTTGGCGGTCTCGACCGCGTGCAGTTCATGATAGCTGCTGTTCTTGTCGCCGGTGCGGGCGGGGATCGGGGCGAGCCATTGCCAGGTGAGACCATCGTCCGACGAAACGCTGACGCCAATTTTCCGATCTTGGTTCCACAGTTGTTTTCCGGCATAGAGCAGACGTCCGTCGCGAAGCTGGATCGGTCCGTGCGGGCTGTTCACGATGGTGGCAATGCGGGGCGACCACACGCGGCCGCCGTCCGTTGATCGGATCACCCACTCGCCGAGTTCGGCCTTGCGCTCGACGTCGCTCAGCCGCTGGTGCGCGGCCCGCCATTTTGCCAATTGCTCCGGCGGCATGCTTTTCGAGGTCCAGCCCGTGTCCGTGTGCTCTCCGAACACACTCGCTTGCTGGAGATGCGCTTCATACGCAACCGATGTAAAGGTGGTGACGAGGAGGGTGCCCTTCGCCGTCTCGAGCACGCCGGAGTCGCGGTCATCGGTGGCGCTGTCGAGCAGCACGCGCGGAAAAGTCCACGTGGCGCCGTTGTCGCGTGATGTCATCGCGTGGACCTGTCCGAACGGATCGACATGCGATTCGCGGCCGCCCGACCACGAGACCCACAGATCGCCGTTCTGCCGGCGGGCGACGGTCGACCAGCCGTGATAAAATTCCGGCTGCTGGGAGATCGTTTTTGTCTCGAGCATTTTTGCCGTTGGTGGCGCGGCGCGCGCGATCCAAGGGGCGGCCACAGTGGCGGCGGTAAGTTGGGCGGTTCGCACCAGGAAGCGGCGCCGGCTGAAGGAACAGAGTAGGGGAGTCATAAATTGAGATTTAAAATGAACCTTTAATACCGACGCTGAACGGAACGCCAAAATCCAAGATCTGCCCGCGCTTGGCGTAATCCGGCGTTGGCGAGCCCTCCCGATACGTGACGATCGGCACGTTGAAGATGTTTCGCGCGCTCACCGAGAGCGCCAGATTCGGCCGGAGATAATATTCGAGATTCAAATCAAGGCGCGTGGTGGCCCGAAAATACGTATAACCATCGGCTCCGAATGTGGCGAACGACCCCCGGTTCTCGGCTCCTCGGTAGTTCCACTTGGCGATAACGACCAAGGGTTTTTTGGTGAACGTGACGCCCCAGTTTGCGCTCTTGGGGAGGAAGCCTGAAAAATCGGCCGTCTTGGCGCCGCGCGTCTCCAGTTTCGTAAAATTGGCGAATACCCGGAAGTACTGACCCCAGCCGCCCACGCCGCGGAGCGACTGATTCATGCTTACCTCCACCCCTTTGATGCTGGCATCGCCCGCGTTGACGGTGCTGTTCACCTGCCAACCTTGGTATTCCGGCCCCAGTCCAATCGCCTCCAGACCGGCCGCATTCGGCACGCTGGCAAATGTGCCGAAAAAATCCTTGATGTCTTTGTAGAACACGCCGGCCGAAAATAGTCCGCCGCTGTCGGTATAATATTCCAGAGAAAGATCGTAATTGTCCGCCGACCAGGGACGCAGCCCTGTATTACTCACCGTGATATTACCCTTCACCACCGCCGGATCCGGATTCGCGCCGAGATCGTTTTCAACGATGGTAGTCGACGGCATGATGTTGCTGAAATTGGGACGACCGTAGGTCTGGGCGAAAGCCGCCCGGGCCACAAAGTTCCGCGTAACATTTCCGGTAAGGTGAAGGCTGGGGTAGTAACCATCATAGGAGCGCCTGGCGCTATAACCGCGCTCCACATTGGTCAGGAGCGCTTCCGCCATGGAACCTACGCTGCCCGCTTCCGGCCGGCGGATTCGATTGCCCCCGGCATCCCGGGCAAAACTTCCGTTGGCTGCGCGCACGAAAATCGCGTTCGGATCCACCAGCGGACCGCGTCCGTCGTCGATGGTTTTCTCGTATCTGACTCCGGTGAGCACGGCGAGGCGGTTGCTCAAGAAATTCATCTCCGACTGAAGATAAAACGCCGGCGCCTGCTCGGTGAGCGATTGGCGGGCCGCGACCGAGTTCTTATACTTCGTCACCAACTGGGCGGGCGTCTGCGAGAAAAGCGCCGGATTTGCCGCCCAGGCCTGGAAAGCGCGGGCCGGGGAAAGCCAAGGCACGCTCCGATCTCCATTGTTGAAAGAAGTTTTCTGATTCACGTAGACTTGGGCCAGATAAGGGGACGACGACTGGTCTCCATTCGGCCCCTGATAGGTGTAATTCCAACCCGGCGAATCTCGGTCCCGGTCCTGATCCTTGAGCGCGGCACCCACTTGCACCGAGGCCGGAAAAGGCAGAAAGCGAATGCTTCGCTTGATATCCACGTTATATGTTTTGACGTCGTCGCGGACCCCGGTGCCAGATCCGGCGGCGGCCGTCAGGTTATAGTTGGCGGGATTATACGGATCGAACACCTGGTTGTTGTTGTCGAACACCTCGGTTCTCGCGGGCCTTCCCTCCACGATGTCGGTGAGCACCACGCGCACGGGCACCTTGCTTGTCGCGGTGACGGACGAGAAATTGCCTTTTTCAACGCTGCGAAACCACACCCGGGCGATCGACATGCTGGCCCGTGCCTCGATCTTCCACTCTCCGTTGTCGAAACGGTATTGGAGATTCTCCCCATTGGTCGCCTCGGTCCGGCGCGTGTAGGCCCCCGTAATTGTGACGCTGCCGCGCCCAGTGGCACCGCTGGTAAACGTGTCCCCAAAGCTGAAGGGCACGCCGCCTGCCACGGTGGACGTGGCCGTCGTCCCGGTTGCAAAGTTGATCGTTTCGTTGCTCGGGTTAAGCATGAGTTGATAGTTCTCCGTCGCACCAAACGAAAAAACTGCGTGGGGCGCGACCCGCCAGTCCACCTTGAACGTCAGGTTGCTTCGATACCGAATATTGCGGACCGTCGGTCAAGGCCCAGTTCGACTGGAAGGGTTTGGTCTGCGAGGCGGTCGTGCCCGCCGCGCTGGTGGCAAAGGTGAAAGCCGCAATATTCTGTGGCAGATAGAGACCTGAATGGGATCCGCTCAGTACGAACCCGAGGATGTCGTTCAGCGGCAGGGTGTAGTTAAAGCTGAGCGCGGGTCTGGTCCGATACGTTTGAATTTCGTCCGTCGCCGGCTGTCGTGTGAGCGTGAGATTGTGCGAAGAGCCCGAGAGATTCAGCTGATATTTGAATTCAGCCCGGGAGCTTTCGAACGCATTTCGGCCCACCATGTTTACCGACCCCGCGAGCGAGTCGGCCGCGGTGGCCGGGGTCGGCACCTTGGTTACCTCGACCCGCGCCACGCTGTTGATTGAAATCGCCTGGAGCCCAAATTGCCGGTTGTTGCCGCTGACCTGCGAAGTGGCCATCTGGGCGCCGTTGCTGCTGACCACCGTCATATAGTTCGGAAATCCCCGCACTTGGACCGCCTCTGACTCAAACTGCCCGCCAGAGGTCTGCACGCCCGGGATGAACTTGAGAAACTCGCCCATGCTGTTGCCTCCGACCACATCGCCATACGCTTCGGTTGAGATCACATTCTTGATGTTTCGCGCTGCCCGCTGCTCATTGATCGCGATCTCCGCCCCATCCGTCGCCTTGGTCGCAGCCACCGTGAACGCATCGAGTTGCACGACCGCGGCGGTCGCTCCGTAGCGGGCCACGTTGGTCAGCGATACGTTCTGCGTGATGGACTGTCCGGCCAGAAGGTTCACCGGAACCTGCTGCGGGTCGAGTCCGGTATAATAGACCTCCAGCACCACCGGCCCAGAGGGCACCCGAGTCAGCAGAAACCGGCCATACTCGTCGGTGAGAGTGACGATGTCGGACTGTTTCACCGCGACCCGCGCGTTGTTTAGATTCCGGCCAGTCACCGCGTTTTGCACCCGTCCGCCGATGCTGCCCGTGTTTTGCGGAGAGTCACTGGCGCTCGCGCGGTCCAGCGCCGGCGCGGCGCGACCAGGCCCGATGGCTAGCAAGCAGCACCCGCTCAACCAAGCGATGAGGTTCGTTCGTTGCATGGTATTGGCAGGGTTTGCAGGTTGGTGAGGATCGGATGAGGTTCGGGCCGTTCTCAGGCTTCATCCGACGAGAGCGTAGCGAAGGTCTCCCCGCGCTCTCACGATTATTTCGCGGAAATTTTAGTAAAGCGGCTTACGCTCAGGCTAAAGCGAAGAAGGGCGTAAGCGGGCCATGGTGGCGCTGGCAAGGCGGGCGGTCCGCATCAGGAAGCCACGTCGGTTGGTGAGCGGTGGTCGGGAGGTCGTCAGAACAGCGGAAAGAACCCTGTTTGGAAATTGATTGGGGAGAGGTAGAATCAGGCGAAAAACGGCTGGAAAGAGCGAAGGTGATCGCCTGGCCACTCCGAGGCGTCCCCCGCCTTTGGTTAGGGTAAGGCAAAGCAATAATACGCGTTGCCCGGTTTGGTCTCGGGTTTGCCGCCACCGCCCGCGGCAATGACGATGAACTGCCGGCCGTCGATCTCGTAGGTTGCCGGTGTGGCATAGCCACCCGCGTCCAGCTGAAACTCCCAGAGCAGCCGGCCAGTCTCCTGATCGTAGGCGTGAAATCGCTCGTCCATCGAGGCCCCGATAAAGATTAGGCCGCCGGCCGTCACCAACGATCCGCCCATATTAAAGGTGCCCGTCGGAGGCTCGCCACGTTTCTCCAGCTCCGGATAGGTGCCGAGCGGTATCTGCCACTTGAATACACCGCGATCCAGATCGATCGCCGTTAAGGTGCCCCACGGACGCCGGTTGGCGGGGAAACCCTCGGGATCGCGAAACTCCCGGTGGCCGGTCGCCACGAAGGGAATGTCCCCCGCCCAACTCTGCTTCAACTCCGCCGCCGCAATCGTCTTCTCCCCGCCTTCCCCAAAAAGCGTTGCGACCAACGCGCGCTTCTCGATCGAGGAGAGCGCGGCGAAACTCGGCATCTGGCCGCGGCCTGAATCGAGGAGCGCCAAGACCTGGGCCGGCGTCAGCCGCTCCTTCACAGTCGTGAGCGAGGCCAGAGCCGGCGCGTTGACGTTGCCCGACCGCTCCGATCCGTGACACGACGAGCACACCGCGCCAAAAATCAGTTTCCCCAATGCAGCCACGGTGGTGTCTCCGGGTGGCTTGGCCGCGACCATCGCGATCCACTCGGCCTCGCTGCTGGAATTCACGTAGAGCGTGCGCGACTTCGGATCGAATGACGCGCCGCCCCACTCGCCGCCGCCGTTAAATTGCGGCAGCGCCACCGACGGCTTGAAGCCGGGTGGCAGGAACACATCGCCCGCGCGCATCCGACCGAGCTGCTCCAGAACCGTCTCCCGCGCCCGCGGATTCAGATCGGTGACCTCGGCGGCAGTGAGGCGCTGTTGCGCGAACGGTGGCGGCGCGACGGGAAACGGTTGCGTCGGCCAACTCTGCTCGCCGGGAATTTCCGATTTCGGCACGGGCCGCTCCTCCACCGGAAACAGCGGCTCGCCCGTATCGCGATTCAGCAGGAAGAGATGGCCCACTTTGGTCACTTGCGCCACGGCCTCCACCCGCCGGCCTTGATGCTCCACCGTCACCAGATTTGGCGGACACGGGATGTCATAGTCCCACAGGTCATGGTGCACGGTTTGGAAATGCCAGACGCGTTCGCCGGTGTCGGCCCGCAGCGCAAGCACGCAATTGGCAAACAGGTTTTGCCCGATGCGATTGCCGCCCCAGTGGTCGTTGTTCGGCGATCCGGTCCCGCAAAAGACCAGTCCGCGCTCCCCATCCAGCGTCATGCCGCCCCAACAATTCGTACCTCCGACCGTCTTCCACGCATCCGGGGGCCAGCTCTCGTAGCCGAACTCGCCTGGCTGAGGAATCGTGTGAAAAATCCATCGCCTTTTGCCTGTGCGGACGTCAAACGCCCGGATGTGTCCCGGCGCGCTCTTCGGTCCTTCACTGACGCTGGATCCGAGAATCAGCAGGTCTTTGTAGATGATGCCCGGCGAGGTCGCGGACACCCAAAGCGAATGGGTGTCGCGGTCGAGCCCCGTGCGCAGATCGACTTTCCCCTCGGCGCCAAAATCCTTGGCTGGTTGTCCAGTCGTGGCATCGAGAGCGAAAAGAAAGGTGCCCGCGGCGAAGAAGATCCGCCGGTGGAGCCCGTCGGACCAATACGTCACGCCGCGATTGACGCCCGAACCCGGCTGGCCGCTCCACGGATCAAATTTCCAGCGCTCGTTTCCCGTGGCGGCGTCAAGCGCGATCACCTTCAAGCCGGGCGTGGTGATATACATCACACCGTCGACGACGATGGGATTGCACTCGATCGTGGAGGCGGGGTGTGCCCTCATGTCGTCGCAACGATACACCCACGCGGGTTTGAGTCGGGAAACAGAGGCCCGGTTGATCGCGTCGAGTGGGGAATACTTTGTGCCCGCCGCATCGCCGCCGTAAACGGGCCAACTACGGCCTGATGCGGACGATTCTGCCGCGGCGGCCCCGAGGCAACCTCCGAGCAGCGCCGCGGCCACACCCGCAAGGGATCGCGCACTCGTCATCGGTCTGATCGGAGTGATGGCTGGGTTCGCCTTGGCCGCAACTTCTGAGGACTTCGGGGCGCAATCGGGCCATCGCTTGGCAGGTGCGCGTTTTACGCAATCAACGGAGCGGCGCTGGGCCCGCGCCGCGAAGACAACCCCGCTGGCTGCGCGGAGACAGTCGCCGAGGTGGGTGCGCATAAATTGAAAGTGGATGGTCGTCATGAATGCATAATCAATGGCCGCCGCGATGCCCCAAAGTCGTCCGCTCGGGCCACGGCGAGGTTTCCGGTAGTCGGAGGCCCCGAGCGGGTGGCGATCCGTGGTGTGCAGGCGATGCGGATTGGGGGTGGCAGCGGCCGAGCGGTGGAGTCGGCGGAGGTTTACGTGACGGAGTTCGCCTGATCTCGTCGGAGAAGCGCCGCCGCTATTTCCTTCTCGACTACGTCGAGCGGATTCAACGGGCGCAACGGATCGTCACACGGCGTCACGCGATTTGTCTGGGGATTCCAGTGGACTGGCCCGAAGCGGGCCGGGCCCGGCTGGTTGCGCAGAGCGTGTCCCAGTGCGTCGCCTTGGTTGAAGTGCCAGAATTCAAACGGGAAATGGATAAACCCATGCGCCTCCATCATGGCGCTGATTTCGAGCCGGTGGCGCCGCGCGTCCGCGTCGACAAACGGCGAGCGCATCGGCGTGTGTTCGCTCATTTCCAAATAGGGGTTGCCGCGCCAGACCTCCGACCCGTCCTCCCGCCGAAATACGGAGATGTCGATGGCCGATCCTGACATGTGGGTGCCTATTTTAGGGATATTCGCGATCAGCACGAGTGCGCGGCGGAACATCAGTTCGGCTGGCGGAATCGCGCCGCCACATTCCCAGATGCATTTGCGCAGAATGGCATCGAAGAGTTCAGGTCTACGCACCAGTTGCCCCTGCATTTCCAGCGAACGATAACCATCCTCAATTTTGAGGATCCACCCGCGCGCGTTCATCTCGCGACCGATCGTCGTCACGTGCCGGACGAGGCTTTCGCGCATAAAAAATACGCGCTCAAGATCACCGGCAATCTTGGTGCTGGAGAAAAGCATCTCCACGCCGGTCGAGGTCGCGGCGTCGCGGAGTGAGGAAAATCCTTCGCCGCATTCGCTCACGGGGAACGGGAGAACCCGCTCAATAAGCTCGTAGCCTTGTTGCATCTGCTCGGCCCAGAAGGTTCTTCGAGCGGCGTCGTCGACCGGAGTGATCATTTAAAAAAAGGGTGGTTGGAGGGGCTGCGGTTTAAATCGAGATTTCTTCACCGGGTCATGGCTTCTGTTGGCGCCGCCATTCCCAGCCGGGTCGATCGACCCGAAACTGCACGATGCGGCGCTGCTCCGCCTCCGTAACGTAGGCGGTGCGGCCATCCGGCCCGCCAAAGCAAATATTCGTGGGACTCGTACCGAGCACGGCAATCTCCTGAAGAATTTCTCCCGTTGGCGTCATTTTCACGACGGTGCCTTTGCCGTGCCGAGTGATGTAGAGGTTGCCGTCGACGTCGCCACGCATCCCGTCGAAACCGTGATCGGGAAATTGTTTGATCAGACGTTTTTTTGTAAGATCGCCACTCGGCGCGATCGTGAAGGCCCAGACGTTGCGTTGGACGCTTTCATTTACGTAGAGCGTTTTTCCGTCGGGGCTCACCTCGATGCCGTTGGTGGTCCCGAGTTCGCCTGCGGCGCGGGACACTTTGCCGTCGGTGGTTATGCGCCAGATTTGACCGGTCTGTTTTTTCCAGTTTGGGTCACTGGCGTAGATGGTATCGTCGGGCGTGATGGCAAGATCGTTGGGTTGGTTCATCGCGGACCCGTGGGCGTGCACCGTGATGGCTTTGGTGGCGGGTTCGATCCGCAGGATATTATGCCCGGTATAGTCGGCGACGTACATTATGCCGGCTCGGCCAAATCTAATCCCGTTGCCGACGCTCCCTTCAGGAAGTGTCAGAAATAATTCCGCGTTTCCGGCCGGGCTGACGCGTCCGATGGTCCGCTGCTCTCCAAAATTAACGGCATAGATCTGGCCTTGGGCATCGCAGGCGGGGCCCTCGACGCCTTTGGTGAAACTACCGATGGCGGTCAGCGGAGTGGCCGTAAAGAGTGCCGTGGTCTCGGCGGCGGCCGCGCCGGAGCCGAGGAGGAGAAGCGTGAACAGGGTCAAGCTGGGCGAGAATAGTTTCATGGGTTTGCGGATTCAGGGGGCGGCGAGGTCGTGGGCAGGCTTGCAATCCATTGGGCGAGTAGCGTGACGCCCGCGCCGTCGGGCCGCATGGTTCCCACGGGTGGCATTTGCCCTGGGCCGCGGAGGACGGTGCGATGGACGATGAGGGACTGAGCAGGGCGTCCCGGCGCGAGGAGCTTCGCGTCCGCCAAGCCAAACGTGGCGTGCAGGGGTGTGGCGTTGACAATATCCATATTCTTTTCGGCCACGTTAATCGCCAGCTGCATGAGTGAGTTTCCGCCGGCGTTCCGTGCATGGCAGTGGGCGCAATTGGCATGGAGGTAGGCGCGGGCGCGGGCCGGTAGCGTCGCGGTGGGGTCTTGTGGATTGACGAGGCGTGGCAGGGTTTCCACTCCCTGCGCTAACAAAGCGCTATCGGCGGGAGGCGGGCGTTGCTGCGCCGCAGGCGTCACGAGGGCCAGCGCGGCTTGCCGCTGCGGCTCGTCCATTTTTTGAGCGGCAAATTCGCGCCGCCAAGCCGCCTCATCGACCTGCGCGCGGTTGGCTTTTAAAACGCCGGCGCGTTCCCAATCCGTGATTTGCTGGCCGCGGTTTAACTGGACTGTGCTGAGCCCGAGTAAAAAATTGGCGGCGCGGCTGTGGCAGAGGAGGCACTCCTGTCGGCCGGGGAGGCGCCACGTCTGGCCGCCGGCGAGTGACCGCGTCTCGCCTTGGGCCGGAACGAGCGTCGCGTCCGTCTGGGTTTCGTTCCAAGCATAGCTGTAACCGGCCCACTCGTTTTGCTGGCGGAGCAACACGCGGGTTTCGATGCGCTTGCCCTCCAAGCTCAGGGTTTGGACCACAGCGGCCCCATTGGGTAGATTCCATCCGCCCTGCTCGGTGACATCCATACGTTCCCGCGCGGGTAGAGCGATCAAGCGCTCACTGGTCGCGCCGTCGTGCCACGCCGGAACATTCACCTCGTAGGGAAGTAGCGCCGGGTGGGGCCGCAGTGCGCGTGTGTCGGCAAAAAGCCCCGTGGCGCTCAACGTGGTGGGAAACGCGCGCTCCGTGCGTGCTGGCGGCGCGCGCTCGATCCGGTGGATCGCATTCCCCAAGTAGTCGACGACCAGAATGTCTCCTTGCGGGGTCTCGCAAAACCCGGTGATGGCGAGGGTCGTGTCCGCGAGGCAGACCTTTTGAACGAGTTTACCGTCTTGCTGTTTTGCCGCCCAAATTTGGCCGGTGCTGTGATCGCCGTAAATATAGCATCCCACCAAATCAGCGAATTTCGCCCCGCGGTAAACGATGCCTCCCGTCAGCGAACGAAACTCGGTGTGGGCATGCTCGATGAGCGGTTTCGTGATCGGCGTCGGACCGCGCGGGCGATTTTGATGAAACTCATGGCTACCCTCCACAATCGGCCAGCCATAATTTTCGCCTCGTCGCGCGATCCGCGCGTATTCCCATAAATCTTGGCCGTTCTCGCCCACCCAGATATCACCGGTCAGGCGATCGCACGTCATCCGCCAGGGATTACGAAAACCATAAGCCCACGTTTCCGGGCGGACCCCTGCGGCCTGCACGAACGGATTGTCCGCGGGGATCCCGTAGGCGTTTCCGTTCGAGGGATGATCGACGTCGATGCGCAGGAGCTTCGCGAGGAGGCGCGTGAGGTCTTGTCCAGCGCCCCACTCGTCCGAATCGCTGGTGCCATCGCCACTGGTGACGTAGAGCATCCCGTCGTGGCCGAAGGTAAGCGCGGCGCCGTTATGCCCATTGGACTGCCACTCGATGATGAGGTGGCGCGAGGCTGGATCGATCGTGCCGGAGGTGCGATCGACGGTGTAGCGCAGCACGCGGCTGTTGAAGTCGTGCTGCCCGGGGCCGAAGCGACCGTTCGCTCCAAGGTAAATGTATCCGTTCTCAGAATACTTCGGATGAAAGCAAACGTCATAGACCGACTCGTTTAGTTCCAGAAGCACCTCAGGCGCGCTCATTTCGCTGGTGGGTTGGGCCAGACGGCTGACGCGTGCGGTGCGCAGGGGTGCGTAGCCGTTGCATTCGATGAGGAAGAAGCGGTCGTGCCCGGGTTCAACCGCGATCATGATGGGAAGCTTGGGCTTCAGCGTTGGAAACGCTGGCACGGTATGGAATGTTAGTGGCGCATCGGGCGAGCCCGCGAAACGAGCCGCCTCCCAGGTCGCGCGATCTGCCATCGGCTGAGCATGCGGCCCGATAAACTGCAGCGGGACAAAATCTTCATACTGATGGAAGTTTGGTACGCTCAGCGGCGCGTTCGAGGAAAGCGCCGCGGTTTTGAGCCCCGCCGAATAATCATAGCGACAAAGCGCGTGCTGCCATACTTCGCCGGGGGCCGGCCGACCGCCCGTCGATAAAAAATCCCGCCACGGAATGCGGCCCTCCACGGTCCATCCTTTGTCGGTGTCCGCGGCGTGGTTGAGCGTGCCGCGCACCTGCACCGCTGAATCGAGGTGAAAAATGCGATCTGACTTGTGCCGACTATAGCCGCCGGAGCCACGGGAAGGGAGAAACATGTCGAGTTTCCCATTCGCTGCGTTGACTTCAAACTCGTAGTAGCCGGGTTTGTCGGCGGCGGGTTTGAAAAACAGTTCAAAAACGTCGCACGTCCAGATAGCACCGTCGTGTTCCGTGATATTCGCAAACACGTCGGAGTCCTCCATCTCCGCGGAGAAGTAGAGATACTCGCGATCCCATAGGAGCCGCGCTTTCGTGGTCGTCGGGGGCTGGCGTCCACTAGCGGGTAGCCAGGCGGAGTGAAAGGATGTCACGACCTGAGCTTGTTGCCAAACCGGCTCATCGATCTTGCCGTCGATCACGGGCGGGGAGACCGCCCACCGGCACTCAAAGGTTTCCGCGGCGTGGATCAGGCCCGCCGCGAGGAGCGTGAGCACGGCGGCGAGCCGTCGGATGAGGTTAGTGCCCGCGCGCGGCCGTTTTATGGCGGGTGAGGATATTATCCGCGGGGGGCGGACGTGCCGTCTTAGGCCAAGCGCAGGATCACCGCTAGGGCAAAAAGAGCGAGGCGCGCTTGCGCTGGGGCGGAGATGGCTGGGGTCATACATGGTTCGGGCTAACGTCGTCGGGCATGAGTTTCTTGGTCGCGTCCATTGGCAGGATGATGAGGCCCGCGAGAACGAAGGCTCCGGCGAGCGTGAAGAAGACGAGTACCTTGCCGTCGCCGCCGCCGATTTTCATCAACCACGGAATTAGCATGGCGCCGGCACTCGCGCCGAAATTGCCCCACATGTTGCCCCAACCACCCGCGGCAGCGGTGGCCCTTCCCCCGACGTCGCCCATGAACGACCAGAGCGCGGGATTGGCGAGATCGGTACAGAATGAAACGACCGCGCAGCACGCGACGAGTGTCCAGGTCGATTCTACGAATGGGCAGCAAACATAGGCGGCGGCGCACACGAACATTGAGCTGGTCATCGGGAGGAGGCGCCCCCAACGCAGACCAAACCGGCGGGTGGCCCAGTCGCAATAAAAGCCGCCGGCGACTTGGCCGAGCATCCCAAACGCGAGCACGTACGTGAGCATCTTGCCGCCCTCAATCTCACCTACGCCCCGTTCTTTGACGAGATAGGTTGGCAGCCAGGTAACGAGGAAGCCCCAGCCGATATTTTGGAGCATCTGCGCGGCGGAGTTGCACCAGAGGCTCTTGCTTTTGATGAAGTTGCCCAGCGCATTTTTGAGCTCGCGGCCGCTGAGGGGCAGTTCCCCGCGCGGCCGGCCGATCACGGCGAGCTCGGCCGCGTTGACCTGCGGATGCTCGTGCGGGCTCGAGCGCACGGTTTTCCAAAAGATGACCGCGATGACGATGCCGATGATGGCGTCGATCCACAGTGAGGTGCGCCAGTTGCCCAGCGTCACAACCATCCAGATGGTGAGAAAGGGCGCGAGGGTGCCGCCGATCCGACCGCCGAGTGCGACCATGCTACTGGCTCTGGCCCGACCGTCGACCGGGATCCATTTGCGAATGAGTGCCATCGACGTGGGGTAAGCGCCCGCCTCCGCGACGCCGCACAGTAGGCGCGCCATGAGCAGCCCCGCGAAGCTCGTCACCCAACCGGTCATGGCGGTAAAAATAGACCATAGGACAATATAAATGGTGAGCATCACCCGCGCGCCGAAACGATCGCTGGCCCAGCCCGCGGGAACTTGGAAAAGAGCATAGGCAAAGAAAAACGAGCCTAGCACCGTGCCAATCTGTTCCTTGGTGAGATTGAGGTCCTGATTGAACGAGACTGATTTCACGATCTCGCCCATGCAGATGCGGTCGAGATAAAGAATAAAAGCCATGAGCATCGTGACAGCGATGACGCGTCGACGAATATTGGTCGGAGGGGGTGAATCGTTCATGAGTGGAGGGAAGGGGAGCGAAGGGGTGGGCGGTGAGGAGGAGGGTGCTGGCGGAGAGGAGGGCCCGCGGAAGGCGGTGGCGCGCGCCGGCGAGGGTGGGGAGTGGGCGAGCGCGATCGAGGGCGGGTGATAGCGGGCGAGCCCGAGTGAGGGTCGAGGGAGCGACTGGCGAGGGATTGACTGGCGAGGGAGCGACTGGCGAGGGGGAGCGACTGGCGAGAGGGAGCGACTGGCGAGGGAGCGACTGGCGAGGGAGCGAGTGGCGAGGGAGCGAGTGGCGAGGGAGCGAGTGGCGAGGGAGCGACTGGGTGGATTCGGAGGCGGGTCGCGAGGCGGCGGGTCTGGGATGATTTGGAGAGAAAGCGGCGGAAATTACGCGGCGAGGTGGCCGCGGCGGGCGTGATGTTTTTTAGCGCGCGGTCTTGCTGGCGGCTGCGCGCGCCTTTTCCAGTTCCTCACGTTTTTGAATATCCTTGGGATGTTTTGAAAACGATGCGAACACGTCCCCCATCACCACATCGGCGAGCCGCCCGAGTTCCTTTAGGATGATGGCTTCAGCTTCTGGCGTCAGTTTGGAGCTGTTCGGTTCGTAGCCGCCGACGGCGTAGGCAGCGGCGGTCGCGATATAACCGATGTTGCCATTCGCATAGCCGACGATGATCGGAATTGCGCGGTCGGCGATGGCCTCCTCCAACTTGAAACCGTACTCAACCATCGGTTCACCCGGCATCGTGAGAAACAGGTAGGGCCCCACTTTCAGAGCCTGCATTTCCGCGCGGACGGGGGTTTCCTTGCCTGGTAAATCGACGATCCCGCTGGCGGTGCGAATCTGGTAGAACGACCCGCGTTGTTTTAGATTTTCCCGAGTTACACTGAGTGCCAGCGCACGCGTCACGGCGCTGCCCAAGTCGCGACCCGCCCACTGGATATCGGCCTCGTCGGCGCAACGGTACGGGTAACCGGGTAGATTTGGCCGGATATCTCCCGCGCACCCTTGCAGAAACATCACCGCCGTTTTTTGTCCGTAAGTCATCTCAACGAAACTCTGTGCCTCACCCGGAAAATCCGCGCTCATCTTGGGATAACCCTGGGGATAGGGCGGTGAGCCTTTGTCACCCCAGGTGAAGAAGCAGGGATGACAGACCGCGTGCATCATTACGGCCATCGGCGTCAGCGAACGGCCATCGTCAAACCGCAGCACCTTCACGCGCGGATCGTTGGGTCCGTCGGGGTTTAGCCGTACGACCGCGCGACCGTCGATTACTTTGCGACGATTGATGCCAAACCCGATACGGTCCTCGCCATACCCGATCGTCACCGCGCGCATGTTGCCGGCCGCCTCCTTCGCTGCCGCAGCGAGTTTGTCGATCAGCTCGGCCGCCCACACCGGGTTCTCCGCATAGCCTGGACCCGAGTGGTTATGCGCGGCCGCGATCATAATATTCGCGGCGAGGACTCCGGTCACTTTTTCGATTCTTGCCCGAGCCAGCTGAACCATTTCTTCCCAAGCCCCAATCGTATCCATCGTCACGATGGCGGCCTTGGTTTCGCCATCGTCGAGGATCAGGACACCCGCTCGCAACGGATCGCGCACGCCGTTCACGGGGCGGCGGTGACCCACCACTGTGATTCCGGAGACTTCGGCCGGCGTAATGTCGACTTTCGCAATCCCCGCCCGCAGGTTGGACTCGACGGGGAACTGGCCGTCCTTGGGTTCAGCGGCGGCACCAGCGGCCGGATAAAACGCGTTGCCCGCTGCCCCGACGCAGAGAAGCCGCCAGAGCCGGGACCAGCGCGGCAAGGCGAGACTTCGCGGGGCGATGAACGGGGCGATGAACGGGGCGATGAACGGGGGCATAGGGAAGGGGTTTAACGCATTTCTTGCCACATCGCCAGCAGTGCTTCGGTTATTTTCACGGAGGCCTGTGCTTCGAGTCGGTTGGTGCCCAGCCAGGTCTCGTAGCCGCCGAGTTGGTGGTGCTCGGGCGTGGGCATGTATCCGTAATAGCCGTTCGCGATGCTGTGCGTAAAACTGGGTCGAAACGGACTCTTCGCCTTCAACTCGAGGCCGGTTTCCACGAACGTCTCGCAGGGAATGCCCGCGATGCCGACCTCGCCGATCCGCAGTGCTTGTATCGGGATGTCGAGAACCGGCCCGGCATCCACCAGGCGCAGCGCACGCTCCGCGTAGGCCACCTCTAGGTCGGGCTTGCCATTCACCAGCCGCGGTTTTTTGACCAACTCCAGCGCCCGCGTTACGACCTCCGGAGTTGGCCGGCGTGCCCCCAGTTTCACTTCTCGGAAGCGCGCGTCGAGCGGCACCCAATCGTGGTAGGTGATTCCCTTGAGGGCCGCGAACGACACCTGGGCCACATCTTCGGCCACTTTGCGGATTCGCGAATACTTCGGACCCGCGGCGAGATAGGGCTTCGAAAAATCGACGTTGTTAATGTTGCCGCTGGTGCCGTTGCTCAACATCGCGACGAATGCGGGGTCCTGGCGTTCGGCGCCGAGCAACTGTTGCAGGCGATCGCAAAATACCGCGAAGTAATCAGCGGAGATGTGCCCGTTGCCGACATCACCGACGTAGTGCAGCGAGTAGTTGCCGAGCACGGCGAGCGGTTTGCCGCCTAGCGACTGCACCGACACGAGACACACCTCGGGATCGGTCGGGCCGGCGGGCTGCACGAGATCGGCGCTGTAGCCAGGATTCATTTTCACCCGATCCTGACCACCAAAGGGGTTGGGCGGGATCGTGCCGTCCTTCTTGAACCAGCGTCGGTTGAAAACGTGATTCGGCTCACTCGCCACCGCCCAGCCCACGCGCGCCGGCGTGAGATTGTTGACCGCCCGCTTCACGCCGTCGGCGATGCGGCGGGCCATGAAGTGCTGGTAAGGTTCCATGTCACCCGGCTTGGTGGAGTAGCCGTTCACGCCAAACGCCCTGGCCGCGGAATGCGTGTGGGTCGCCGACATCATCAGGCACTCGCGAGGAATGCCGGTTTCCGCCTGCACGAGGCGCGCCGCCTCATCGAACATCTGCCGCGACGCCCCGAGCGAATCACACACGACGATCGCGATGCGCTTCTCGCCGTTGTCGAGCACGAGGCAACGCGCGTGGAGCTCATCGTGAATGTGGGTGGCGGGAAACGGATCAAAACCGCCCACGATGATGGCGCCAATCTCCGGGGTAATATTGCTCGTGGCGGCGCCGGCGAGGAGGCGCCGCGGCTTGGTTTCAGCTGAGAAAACCGTCACGCTGGTAAGCAGTAAAAAAAATCTGATGATGGTTTTCATTGAGGTCACCGCTGGAGAAGAGAAAATGGTCACGATTAGAATCGGCCGTTTATCCCGATGTTCACCAGCGTGCCGTTGACGGCCCAGTTGGTCGTGCGCGATTCACTGAACATATAACGCTTCTGTGGAGCATTGAAAATATTCGAGATTTCGCAGAAAAAATTCGTGTTCGGCCGAAGTTGCCAGCCCAGCCCCACGTTGACGATCGTGCGGGCGGATTTATAAACATTAAGAGGTGAAGCGGGCGCGGTGTAGGTAAGGATATAATCGCCGATGTAGCTGATGAGTACGCGGGAGCTAAACGCCCGATATTTGTAGGTGAGGTCGACGTTGGCCGTTTTCGGAATAAAGCCCACGATATCGCGGGTCGAACGGTAGACCGTCCCGCCATAGTCACCATGGGTCCGGAGCAGGGTGTAATTGGCATTGAGCGCGAGGCCGTTGAAAGGGTGTGGCAGGAAGGTCAGTTGGTGCCGGTAGCTAAACTCCAGACCTTGTACGAACGCCGTACCTGCGTTCGCCGAGGTCAGAACATCGTAGCCCGCATACTCGCCGTTGTAGCCGTTGTCTGCCCCGGTGCCGACCGTGCCGGCGTTGAACCCCGTCACAATATAGTCGGCGATCTTCTTGTGAAACCAGCCGACGGAAAACAGCCCCATCGGCTTGAGATAGTACTCGACCGTGGCATCCCAGTTCTTGGCGAATTGGGGCTGCAGGGCCGGGTTGTTGGCGGTGATGGTTCGGGCGGCGTCATTAGGGGTCTCGTTGGGCACGAGGTTCGAGAAGGGCGGCCGGCCGAAGCTGGTGGACCAACTCGCGTGCGCCTTGAGATTTGTCGCAACGGCATACGTGAGGTGGGCGCTCGGAAATAATTTTGTATAGTCGCCATGGATACGGCGGGCATTGTCAGCATAGTCGCGCTTCGCGGCGCCGATGGGATCGCTTGCCTGGAGCGCGGCGCTGCTGAGAACGCGCGCCCGGACCCAGCCGAAACTGGAAACTTCGGTTCGCTCGGCGCGCGCACCAGCGAGCAGGCCGAGCTTTCCCCATTTGCCCTGACTCATCAGGTAGCCGGCGGTGACCTTCTCTGAAACATTGGCCGTGGTCGTGTATTTGCTCTGCTCTCGAAAATAGAGATTCTCGCTCCAAAGCTTCGGGTCGGTCGGTTCATCGTTTTCAAAAAAATCGGCGCTGTGCCACGTGGGAATCACGCGCCCGGTCTTTTTTAGATCCCAACTGACAAAAGTCGGATCGGTGGGGAGCTTCCCCGGCCCGAGGTAGTTCCAGCGGCGATTTCCGCCTTCGTGAGACGAGGTTTGGGTGCGTTGCTCGAGGCCGCTTTTTAGGAAGAGGGGAAATGAAGTGGGCAGCCGATATTGGGCGTTGCCGCGAAGTGTCTTGATCGCCGCCAGTCGTGTGATGTGCCGCGCGTCGGCTGTGCTGATGGAATAGTTTGCCGGGTTGGCGATATCGGGCCCTTCCGTCTGGATGAACTGCGGATACATCGCGGACTTCGATCGATCGAGGATCCAGCCGACGCCTGCAAGCGTGTGGACAAAAGTAAAGGGACCATCGCCACTGGTGAGGTTGGTATGCGTCCGCTGGTAGGCCGCGTTGTAGTCGAAGTGCCAGCGCTGAAAATCATGCTCGCCGTTGAAATCGAGGCCGCGTGAGCGGAGCAAAAACCCAAAAGCCGTGTTCGTCGCGGTCATGGTGGAGGCCGCGAGTCCCCGTACCTGGGTCCGCTCATCGGTAAATCCAGGCAGAATCGTCCCTGTGCCCGTGGGCTGGCCGTTGGCTCCGAGCGTTGCCACCGACGCAGCCGTCGTCGCTCGATTCTCCACGGTCTGATAGGTTGGCTGCAGATGATCCGTCGAGCGAAGATTGAGCCAGAACTTGCTCGCCGGCGACAGGCGGAAATCGAATTTTGCATTCACGTCCTTTTGAAAGCTCTGGTAGAAAATGTCGCGGGTGCGATAATCATAGGTGTACGCCGGCGCCGAGCTCGTGTTTTGAAAGGATGTCGCGCCACCGCCGTAGGCGATCGCCTTGTGCTGATAGAAGGCGTTGACCGCGACGCCCAGATTACGCTCTCCGCCGAGGACGCCAAACACTTCGTTGTAGGTGCCGCTCGCCAGCGCTTGCATCGGGTGGGCGTGGCGAGTCGGAGTTTGTTCCGTGAACGCCGGCGCCCAGGTGCCACCGAAGTTGTAGGTGAAGATCCGGTTCTCTTTCATCGCCAGGGTTGACCGAGTCTTGAAATTGATCGTGCCACCGAGTGAGTCAGCGCCCTTGTCCGGGGTATGGCCCTTGATCAATTCCACCTGATCAAAGGTCGCGTTTGTTATAAACTGAGTTTGAAAACCTCGGTCCATCGGGCCGTTGGGGGGCAGTGAACCGCCGTCGACGGTGATGCGGTTGAGCACATTGGCCATGCCGCGGACCGCAATGCCTCCGACGGTGCCGTCATCGCCGATCAAGCCGGCGGCGCCCGGTAATCGCATGATGAGTTCGCCCCCCCCCATGTTTGGCAAGAGGCCGAATTCATCGATCGTCGCGACGCTCTTCACATTGCTGGCGTTGCGCTGGGCGGTGATCGAAGCGGCCACGCCCTCGCGTTCGCCGGTGACCTTAAACGCTGCGAGTTTATAGATGGCTGCGGTCAGTTCAACCTGGAGGTTCTGTCTGCCGCCCGCCGAGACCTGAAGGTTCTCCCGAGCGGGATCGAGACCGACGTAGCTGATCGTTAGTTCGTGGCGGCCGCTGGGAAGATCACGGAGTATGAACAGGCCGTCAGCATCGGTGAGCGTGGATCGGCGAACGGCGGCGATTTCAACGCTCGCTCCGACTAAGCGCCGGCCGGTCGCCCCATTTGTGACGGTCCCGGTTACGCTGCCGAGGTCAGCTGGTTGCGCCATGAGCGGAGGACCAAAAATGAAGGCGGCCAGCAGCAGGCGGACCAAGCTAAAGGGTAGGTTTGTGGTGGTCCAGTGGTGTCGGTTGGAAATCGAGGTCATTACTCTGAGTGATTGGATCGGAGCAGGTGGCGGGTATCGAACGGATGGATTAAAAATAAAAAGCTAGTCCGACTCCCTGAACCGCTCACGAACTTTCTTTATCATTTTTAGTAAAAGCCATTACGCTGGGGCTAAAGTAGATCTATGAAGAAGAATCGTTTGTTTTTTAAAGAGCTTCGCTTCCGCCAGCTACGTGCGCTCGTGGAGCTCTCTCGCCAGAAAACATTTTCCGGAATGGCCGCGGTGCTGCGGCTCTCGGTGGTCTCGGCGTGGCGGCAGGTACGTTCGCTGGAGGAAGAGTTTGGTGTGCAATTGGTGGTGGCGGATGGTCAGCAGGTCGCTCTGACCGAGGACGGGCGGACGCTGGTCGAGATGGCGCAGCCGCTCGTAGAGAGCTTTGTATCTCTGCGCAGCGTGTTTGCGGACCGCAATAGCAAGACACCGCGGAAACTGACGGTGGCCGCCCCAGCGGGTGTGCTCAGTGATGCCCTGCCAGAGCCGGTGACCCGCTATCGTCGCAAATTCCCCCACGTCGAGTTGCGACTCATGGATCGCCCGTCGCGCGCCGCCATTTCGGCGGTTTTAGCGGGCGAAGCGGAAATCGCGATCGCGGGTCTTTCCAAAAATGATCAATTGTCGCCGGTGCTTTCCGCGCGGCCGCTTACTCGCTATCCGATTCATCTGCTGTGCCCGACCGATCACGTGTTGGCTACGGTGAAGCGAATCACCGTCAAGCGAATCGCTCAGTATCCGCTGATCCTCAGCAGTGAGGACACCTCCGATCGAGCTCAAGTTGACCTGACCTTTGCCCAGGCCGGTGTGCTCGAGCAGCTGAACGTCGCGATCAGCGCCACGCGGCTCCCGCTTATCACTGGGTATGTTGCGCTAGGTTTCGGGGTCGCGTTGTTGGCGCCTGGAATGGCGAAACCGCCGAAGGCGAGGCGCGGCCGGACCACCATCATCTGGCGCGACGTCAGTAATCTTTTCGGGCACGAGGATCTCGTACTGCTCCAGCGCAAGGGCCGCTTCGAGCTGCCGCACGTCAAAGCCTTTCGTGAACTGGTCGAGGCGGCGTATCGGGATGGAGCCCCGGCGCTGCGTGAGAAGATTCCGTCTGCAGCTGAAAAATAAAAGCGCATCTGGCCGGTCGAACTCTTGGCCTGGTTCAACGTGAGCCACGCACGCCGAACACGGCCACACCGGCGCGTTGGCTTAAATTCGATAATCCCATCACCTTGGGCCCGCTGCTCAAAGACCTCGTCCTGACCTCACCATGGCCCTGCCGAAGTTGCGGCCGTTTCTTCGCGGTTCTGCGAGCGAATCCGCAGGCGACCTATCCGCAGGCGCCGCGGCCTCCGCTGCGCTTGAAAAACTTCGAGGAATTTCACGCGTGGAAGGGTGGATGCGTGCGTTCGACGCGGCTCGAATTGAGCGGCAACTGGCGAAGCCACGGGAGATCCAGGCCGAAAACTCGCTGGTTGGCGTAAGCGACGGCCCGTGGCGCCTAGTCGAGCGTGCTTGGTAGACATGGCGGACTCCGGGGGATTTTGCCGACCTCCTTTGTGGGCGGAGTCGCCCCTGATCGTCAACGGACAGGCCGCCAATGTCCGGGCCGAATTTTACCCGATTGGCCGGCCGAACTTGGAGGCATTTGTGCCCAGGGGTAGCAGGGCCGCCGACAACTCCTGCCCGCGGGCGCGCTTTTACGCATCGCTCACCGATCGCAACATGCAGCTCGGCCGGCCGGTTTGCCGCGCTCGCTGAGTTGACGCTCGCGAATGACCCGATCCGCTTTTCTTGCAGGACAACGGCGCCGAGGATTACC
This sequence comes from Opitutus sp. GAS368, assembly GCA_945903465.1. Lineage (GTDB taxonomy): Bacteria > Verrucomicrobiota > Verrucomicrobiia > Opitutales > Opitutaceae > ER46. The sequence goes on along the minus strand of CAMDOF010000002.1, from coordinate 79,787 downwards.
GCAGCGGCCACGCGGCGAATGCTGGCGTCGACCATGCCGGACCGCGGCGAGCGCAAAGGCCGCCTCAATGAAGACCGCAATCGCACGTAGCGGCTAATCCGCTGGCCGGATCGCTTCCCGTTGGGATCGCGTGATGAGAAGCGTGTGACCAGCGGCGTGGATTTCCTGCCCACGTTCTGCACGCTCACCTTCGAGGAGCACAAGGTTGGCCTCGACGAGAAGTCCAGCGTCGAGCGGCGCTTCAAAGGTTTTGAACCTAACCCGCATCAATTGCACTTTCTGAAGAAAATCTTTTTCCCTGAGCGCACCGAGGTCCGCACCGAGGGCACGGAGCCAAACACCTTGTCCGCTCTGTGACTTCTGTGGGCTGGGCGCCGTGCTCTCGGTGAAATGCATTGGGTCAAGTTGGGTGTGAACTATCCGGGCTAAGAGCGACGGCGTCTTGCGCGAAGGGGAATTCATAAAGGCTGGGAAGTCGTGAATCATCTCTTTATTATCTTCCATGGCGGTGCGCCCGGCCGCCGAACCGTATGATCCGGTAACATCCTTTTTCACGCACCCGCCGACAGCACTCTCATGAAGCACCTCCCCCTCATCATCACTCTCTGCTTGGCTCCGCTGGCCGCGCTCTATTCCGCGGACGTGGCGTCGAAGCGGCCGAACATCCTCCACATCCACGCGGACGATCATCGCCCGGACGGTCTGCGCGCGCTGGGCAACCCGGTGCTCGTCACGCCGAATCTCGACTCGCTCGTCGAGCGGGGCATGACCTTCAAGCATTGCTACACCATGGGGTCCAACATCGGCGCGGTCTGCGTGCCGAGCCGCACGATGATGCTCACGGGACGCTCGTGGCAACGGATCCCGAAGGCACCGGCGGCCGCGCCGAACGCCGCCGATCCCGCGACATTTCTACCGCGCGTCATCGCGGCGGCCGGCTATCAAACCTGGCATATGGGCAAATATGGCAATGGCTTCCCGGCAGGACTGGCGGAGTTTAAAACCACCATCAGAGACGATGCCCATGGCGAGACTCCGGAAGATGACCGTGCTCATTGCAGCCAGCGGCTCGCCGATGGCACCATCAAGTTTCTCAAGACCCGCGCAGAGGCACACGAGGAGAAACCCTTCTACATCTACATCGCGCCGCCCGTGCCACATGACCCCCGCTCGGCCGAGCCGCAGTTCCACCAGCTCTACGATCCCGCCAAGATTCCGCTCTCGCCCGCGTTCCTGCCACAACATCCATTCGACAACGGCGAGATGACTGTCCGCGATGAAGCGCTCGCGCCGTGGCCGCGGACCGCAGCTGACACGATGCGGCAGAACGCCGATTACTACTCCTGCGTCACCGGACTCGATCACCACATCGGACGCATCTTCGCCGAATTGAAAGCCAGTGGCCAATGGGACAACACGATCATCATTTTTAGCGGCGACAACGGCCTCTCGCTCGGTGAACACGGACTGTTTGGAAAACAAAATCTCTACGAGTTTGGCGGTATGCACGTTCCGCTCGTGATCGCGGGCCCCGGCATTCCCAGAGGCAGAAGCGACGCGCTCGTTTATCTGATGGATTTGTTCCCGACCTTCGCTGAGTTCGCCGGCGCAAAAATTCCCGATGGGGTCGAAGGCAAAAGCATGGTGCCGATTCTGGCTGGCACACAGGCTAAAGTCCGCGATGTGCTTTACACGGCTTACCGCGATTGCCAGCGCGCCATTCGCGACGACCGCTGGAAGCTCATCCGCTATCCGCTCGTGAACCGCACCCAACTCTTCGATCTTGGCTCCGATCCGCATGAGTTGAACAACCTCGCCGACAAGCCGGAGCACAAGGCGAAGCTCACCGAGTTGACCGCGCACCTGACGCAGGAAATGGCGAATCATGCGGACTCGTGTCCCTTGACGGTCGCCAATCCCAAACCGGCAGAGTGGACGCCGCCGGCCGCCAGTGGAGAAGCGGCCAAGAAAATCAGGAAAAAAGCAAAACTGTGAATTTTCCGCTCACCCTTCTCTTCGTCCGGCTACTCGCTGGCGCCCTGTTTGCCGCCGAACAACCGGTGGCCAAGACGCGGTCCGCGACTCCGCGCCTTGAGTCCGTGCGCATCAGCGCGGATGGAAAGCACTTTGAGGTGGGGGGGGCGGGCGCGCGCTTCAAGCCGTGGGGTTTCAATTACCTCGGTGAGGAGGGAACTCTTCTCGAGGAGTATTGGGCGGACAATTGGCCGGCGATCGAAGAGGACTTCCGAGAGATGAAAAAGCTCGGCGCGAATGTGATCCGCGTGCATCTGCAATTACCGGTTTATATGTCGGCGGCGGATCAGACGCGCGCGGAGGAACTGAAGCGATTGCGCCGGCTGCTCGACCTCGCGCAGGACTGCGGCCTCTATCTCGATCTCACGGGCCTCGGCTGCTACCGGCTCGCGCAGGTGCCGAAGTGGTATGACGAACTGGACGAGGCGGGCCGCTGGGACGTGCAGGCGCGATTCTGGCGGGCGATTGCGGAGACGTGCAAAAGCCAGCCAGCGGTATTTTGCTACAACCTGATGAATGAGCCGGTGATCGGTGCGGCGAAAGCTGGCGAGCCCCCGTGGCTCACGGGCGAACTGGGCGGATTCCATTTCGTCCAGCGCATCTCGACCCAGCCGGTCAAACGCACCCAAACGGAGATCGCCGCCGCGTGGGTCGAGCGACTGACGAAGGCGATCCGCGAGATCGACCCCGATCATCTCATCACCGTGGGTGTGATTCCGTGGGCGCAGATCTGGCCGGGCGCGAAGCCCATCTTTTACGCCCCCGAGGCGGCGAAGCACCTCGACTTCGTCAGCGTCCATTTCTATCCGCAGGCGGGCAAGGTGAAGGAGACGCTCACCGCCCTGAAGGTCTATGACATCGGCAAACCGATGGTCGTCGAGGAGACTTTTCCGCTGAGCTGCTCGCTCGCGGAACTCGATGAGTTTATGCAAGGCGCCGACGGCATCGTGGAAGGCTGGATCAGCCATTACTTCGGAAAAACCATCGCGGAGCATCGCAAAAAAAAGGATATGAGAAACGGGATCATCGCGGAATTCCTTGAGTTCTGGAAAAAGAAAGCGCCCGCTCATTGAAGCTGTCACGTGAGCGTGAATCGACCCTCCAACCCGCTCGTCACGATCTAATCGATGAAACACCTCCTCACCCTCGCCCTCGTGCTGCTCGCCTCGCTCAAGTCGCTCCACGCCGCGGAGCGCAAGCCCAACGTCGTGCTCATTCTGATCGACGACTTCGGCTACGAATGTGTCACCGCCAACGGCGGCGAGAGCTACCAGACGCCCGTTATGGACCATCTCGCCGCGACCGGCGTGCGCTTCGAGCAATGCCACGCGCAACCGCTTTGTACGCCGACGCGCGCGCAGTTGATGACCAGCCTGAGCAATCGCCGCAACTACACGCACTTCGGCCATCTCGATCCGTCGCAGCAGACGTTCGGCAATCTTCTCAAGGGCGCCGGCTACACGACGTGCATCACCGGCAAGTGGCAGCTCAAGGGCGAATTCGCAGGCCCGGGGCATTTCGGTTTCGACGAATACGCGCTCTGGCAGCTCACCCGCCGCCCGGGTCGCTATAAGAATCCCGGCCTCGAAATCAACGGCAAGCTGCACGACTACACGAAGAACGAATACGGTCCGGAAATCGTGAATGATTACGCGCTCGATTTCATCACGCGCAAGAAGGACGTCCCGTTTTTTCTCTACTACCCGATGATGCTCACGCACGCGCCGTATGACGCCACGCCTGACAGCCCGGACTACATCGAATCGAAGGGGGCCAAGGGCAAAGGCAGAGCGAATGGGCCCGTCGGCCATTTCCCCGACATGGTCGCCTACACCGACAAACTCATCGGCAAGGTGATCGCGAAGCTCGAAGCTCTGAAGCTGCGCGACAACACGCTCATCCTCATCCTCGGCGACAACGGCACCGGCAAAGGCACGCCCTCACGCTTCAAGGGTCGTGACGTGCTCGGCGGCAAAGGCACGTCCACGATGTGGGGCACGCACGTGCCGGGCATCGGCAACTGGCCCGGCCATTTCGCCAGCGGCAAGGTGAGCACCGACATGATCGACACCACGGACTTTCTGGCGACCATTTGCGAGGCCACGGGCACAGCGGTTCCGGCGGAGTTGAAAATTGACGGCCGCAGCTTTCTCCCGCAACTGCGCGGCGAAAAAGGCAACCCGCGAGCCGGGCTTTACGTCTGGTACAATCCCAGCGGCGGACCGACGGCGAAGTTCGAGTTTGCGCACGACCAGAACTACAAGCTCTACACCGACGGAAAGTTCTACAACGTCGCGCAGGATGATCTTGAAAAATTCCCGCTCGCCGCCAGCGCGCTCGACGACACTGCGAGGGCCGCGAAGGCGAAGCTGCAAGGGCTGCTCGACCAACATAAGGGACCGCGCGACGCATTTTTCGTGAAGCAGGGCCAGGCCTTCGGCGGCGAAGCGGGTGAGGACGCCAACGCCAACAAGACCGATCCGGTCAAAGGCAAGGCCAAGAAGAAGGGTGCCAACGCCGCCGCGCCTGCGGCGAAGAATGCCGAGCCGATGGCGGCCCGCTTCGAGCAGCGCGATCTTAATCACGATGGCAAACTGACTTGGGACGAATTCCTGTCGACCGCGTCAGGCAAGGATGGCGCCAAGGCGCGGTTTGAGATGTTCGACGCCGACAAGGACGGTGCCATCTCGCGCGAGGAATTCCTGAAAGCCGGGAAGTAGTGGTGGCCGGTTCCAACTGCTCAGGGTGGAAAAAGCTGACGGTGAACGCGCACGTTACGCGAAGAAAGCAGAATTTTATGCTGAACTCGGAGTGCGGAGGGAGGGTAGCCTTCGTTCAAGGAGGAAAGCAGGGTGATTCAAGGCCAGGAGTTAGGTGGGGGGGGACCTCGCGTTGAACCGGACTTTGCCGACCGAGCATAGCGAGTGGGGCCGGCCGCGGCTGGCGGCGAAAGTGGTCACCGCGCCAAAGGTGATAGGTGCTCGTAATTGCCGGGAATCGACCTGAGCAGTTACGCGATTTCTTGAGAGCCTCCCCACCAAAACAAGTTTTGGCCCCGACGGGAAGAAACAGATTTCCATAGCCACAAACGACTTACAGAAGATGTTTCTTGAGATGGTGGGTGGTGGGGGAGCGAAGCACGCCTTCGTGGCCACCATCGGCGACAGGAGTGTCGCCGGTCCGTCGGATGGGCGACACTCTTGTCGCCCCTGCTGCCTGGGAGCCTCCCCACCAAAACAAGTTTTGGCACCGACGGGAAGAAACAGCTTTCCCGGCCCAACAACGACTTGCAGAAGATGTTTCTTAGCAGTCTCAGGACGCAGGCGGAGATTTTTTTCATCCGGAGCGAAAGGCGTCCAGAGAGCGAAGAAGCGACCGTGACGAACCTGTGGAGTGATCTGGATAAAACCGTCGGGCAGGAAGGCGTTGAGGAGATTGCGCGCATACCCCCCCAAGCAAAAGCGATCAGCCAGACTTGAGACTAATGAGCGAGGCTAGGCGTGATGGGTGCGGTCGATATCACCACGCGCGCGTTTTTCCCGTAGATCGATTGAGCGGTTTTTTCCGATACGGGCTGACCGTCGCCGGAGAGCGGGTTGACGAGCAAGACCCGACCGGGCCCGATTTTAGCAGCAAGATCCGGCAGATCGTAATCCAGCAGCGCGCCCGGGACGATGAGATCGACATGGATCTCTGAGCAGGAGCGAGCCCGCACCAGATCCATGTAGGAGACCAGCGAACGATCGGCGATGATGCGGGCGATGCCCGGCTCGAGAGCGGCGGCGTAAAGCGCGATGACCCCGAGGGGCCCTCGCCCAAGCACCGAGATGTCGGCGGAGGCAATGTCGGGCCGCCCGGCGGTGTAGTCATAAACGGCGAGGAGATCCTGCACCCGCATTCCGACCATGGTTTTTCCGATTAGGAGCGCACGCATGGACGTTTGATAAGCGGTGGTGTAAGAGGTTTTTTTCTCCGGGGTCGCGGGCAGACCCCGCACCGGCGCCACGACGACGGCACAACCGGCTTGGCGCCAGCTCAACACCTCGGGATCGGCATCGAGATCGATCGGCGCTGCGTAGTCCCGACAAACGACGATAGCGGGAATTTTTGCGCCCGAACCGGCAGGAATCGCGATTTGGATTTTCACTTCAACGCCGATCTCAGTGGTCAGTATGACGGTTTCGAAGGTGGCTCCCGGTCGCGTCAGGCGAGCGATGGTTCGGGTCGGCGCAGGGGTCCGACTCTCCGGCATCTTTAGCCGTGCTGCGATGACGGCGCGTGTCGTTAGGTGATCGACGATCGTGCGGAGAGTTCGCCGAGGGTAGATCGTTTCGGCTAGTCCTTGATTTAGTTTCTGCGTGGTCAGGGAGTTAAACGAAGTGTAAACGCTGCCGGTTTCGGTGCAGCGCAACGCGGCGCTCGCTTCGGGTGGAATGGCCGGTTCGGGTGCGGGTTGGTTGCGCTGGTACAGCCAAAGGTCGAACCAGGCCACGGTCGCTTCGCGGCGTGGTTTGGACCACGCGTGGCCATCATCATATTCGAAGTACCCGCACTGCGCCTCCGCGCCCAGTAGGGCAAATAAAGGTTTGGCCTCCGCGTGCATCGCGCGCGCCCCCGCGATCGGGAACATATCTTTGGTCGCGGTCAGCATGATGATCGGCTTGGGGGCAAAGGCGACCGCCAGATCGGAGAAATCGAGCCCCGCCTTGATCCAACCGGGCAGGACCTGCTCAGAGTCTTGAGGTCCGCTGGTCGTCCAAAGAGCCTCCCAGGAAGTCCAATAACAGGAGGGGGCCGTTGCCGCGAGGCGCGGTTCGCACACGGCGAGAAAAGCCGACTGGGTGCCGCCGCCGGAGTTTCCGGCCGCGGCGATCCGCTGAGGATCCACTTCGGGCCGAGTCAGTAAATAATCAAAGCCGCGGATCCCATCCCACATAAAATAGCGGGCGGAGGTTCCGCCCGTGAGCAGGCATTGGAGCCCCGGACTGATATGACCAATCGGATTGAGTGGGCGGGACGGGGACTCGCTGGTTTCGACGCGCTCGCCTTGGCCCGGGGGATCGTACGCGAGCACCACGTAGCCACGAAGCGCGAGGGCAATAAACGCCGGTTGGTAGGTGGGGTACGCTTTCCCCTCTGGCATCGCGTGTCCCGCGGCGCCCAGAACCGCGGGAAATGGCCCGGCCCCGGTAGTCGGGATATAGAGGTTCGCCGTGACAAAACAGCCCGGGAAACTCTCGTAGATAAGTTTTTCGATGCGGTAACCCGGTCGTTCGAGTGAACCGGTGATCCGCGCGTTCAAGGGCGTTCGTTCCTTGGGCAGACCACCGATCGCGTTGAGAAACTCCGAGCGGATGAACTTGATGCGGGTCTGGACGTCAGCGGCGGTTTTGATCTTGGAAAGTTCCACCGTGCGGTTGCGCCACTGCTGTTGGGCGATGCCGGTCAAAAATGCGTCGAGGGGATAACGTTCGGCCTTCGCTGTTTCCGCGGCCGCGGGTGCGGGTGCTGAATTCGCCCGCGGCGCGCGATCGCTCAGGAGCATGACCAAAAGAATTATTCGAGGAAGCGTTGGGAGCATTTTTTTGAAGGGAGTGTCGAACGGAGGAATTAGGTTTTCGAAGTGGGCCGGCGCACGAGCGTGGGCGGCGGGGCGCGTTGCTCAGAAGATAAAGACGCCGGGTTGCGGGGCATTAAAACCGGCGAGCCGGATCGGCAGGGCGCCGGTGCTTAGGCTTGGTGAACAGGCAGGCGAAGGGGACGAAGGGTGCGCGTCGCCGGTGCGAGACGCCTGAGGCAACTTTGCTGATTTCTAAGAGGAATCGCGGTTTTCGCTAGCGCAGGGAAGATATCCACGGAGGGGGCAGGGGAGGTTAAGATTAGCCGCGCGCAGTGTCACGCGATCGGACCGAGGGAAGATATCCACGTGGAGGGCAGGGGAGGGGGCAGGGGAGGTTAGGGGTTCCGACTTTGCGCGTCCGGCGATCATCGGAGGCGTAGGGAACCGTCGCAGGGTGCGTGCACGGTGGACGGTCTTTGACCGGCGACAGTGAGTCGAGGTTAAAGCTGACTGCGCGGTTTTGCCTAAAGTCATTTTACGGGTGCAGTTGAAAGCGAAATCCGTTTGCGGCCCACTCGTCATCTCAGAGGAGGTTGGCGCGAAGAGTGCGGAGTTGGCCGCGGGCGTGAGTGTTGGCTTCGGTCCACCAAGCGCCGGCCAGTTTGCAGACGGCGTGGACGACGTGGCGGTCGTCGCTTTCTATCAGGCCGAAGCCGATGGGCAGGTCGAGCGCGAGGGCGCGGGCATGGTCGAGTTTGGTCGGAGCGATTGCCCGGATAGCGCAGCGCGGCGCGCATGGGCGTATTTTCATCAGGTACCTCGGGTGGCTCTGCGTGGTGACATTGCGCGGCGAGGACGCTGGGGCGATCGCTGGCGCGGAGCGCCTAGCCCGCGTCGCGACAACTTCTCACGAATTAAGTCCAGAGGCCTTGATTTTCTAAGTCCGAAAGGCTGCTCTGACTAGTTTATGATGAAGCGGTTCATTTTTTTCTCCTCAACGATCAGGGGATGGGCCAGCTTGAAAAAGTGGATTCTCTGTGGAGCGACTTCAGGTTGAGTCGATCCGATGAGCCGCCCCCTCTATGATGCTTAAGCCGAAATTTATTCAGACGCTCTGCGCTGGAAGCGCGCTCGTGTCGTTAGGCTGCTCCGTGGCGCTGGCGCAGATTGGTGATCGCGCCGATAAAGCCGGCGTCGTGCAGAAGTCGATCGTTCCGGCCAATTTGATTCCGGCGGCGACCGCCCTCACTCCGGCGCAGGCTTTAAAGGCGTTTCAACTCGCCCCCGGCATCCGGCTTGAACTCGCGGCGGCAGAGCCGCTCGTGCAGGAGCCGGTGGCCATCGCCTTTGGACTCGATGGGCGAATGTTTGTGGTGGAGATGCGTGGCTATATGCCTGACCTGGACGGCAACGGCGAGGATTTGCCGATCGGGCGGATTTCGGTGTTGCGTGATAGCGACGGGGATGGCCGTTACGACACATCAACGATCTTCGTCGATCAACTGGTTTTGCCTCGGGCTATCGCGGTGGTTGGGGACGGTCTGCTGGTCGGCGCGCCGCCGGAACTCGCTTTTTTCCGGGACACCGATGGTGACGGCAAAGCGGATAAAAAGGAGGTTGTGGCCACCGATTACGGTGTGCGCGTCGATCCGAAACGGCCGGAGCTGGCCAATCCGGAGCGGGCCCCGAACAGCCTGTTGGCGGCTTACGACAACTGGATTTATAGCGCCGCATACACGAAGAAAATCCGCTACGTAAAGGGAGTCTGGGAAACGGCTCCTACGAGCTTTCGCGGACAGTGGGGGCTCACGCAGGATAACTTTGGTCGGCTTTATCATGGGTCCAATAGTGATTCCCTGCGGGTTGACGTGATTCCCTCCGATTATTTGCAGCGCAATCCTCATTACCCGCGCCTCGCCGGCACGAATGTAAATGGTGCGGAGGACCAGTTGGTCTGGCCTGCGCGCGTGAATCCGGGAATTAACCGCGGGTATCGTCCGGAGATGTTAAGAGGGGGGCGTTTGAAAGAATTTACCGCGGCTTGTGGATGGTGGGTTTATCGCGGCGACTTGCTGCCGGAGCTGGCGGGTAACTTATTTGTGGCGGAGCCAGCGGGGAATTTTGTCCGCCGCACGATCCTGAGTGCCGGCAATGGGACCGTGCGTGGGCGCAACGCGTACGCTGAGCAGCAGCGTGAGTTTATCACTTCGACCGATGAACGCTTCCGCCCGGTGAACTTTGCGACCGGCCCCGATGGGGCGCTTTATATTGTCGATCTCTACCGCGGGGTTTTGCAGCACCGCATCTCCTTGACGAGTTACCTGCGGAAGCAGAGCGAAGAACGGGGGCTGGCCGATCCGCAGCACCTTGGTCGTATCTATCGCGTGGTGCCGGCGGATCGCGCCGTCCCGAGGATGGCGCGGATCGAGTCTTTGAGTCAGGCGGAATGGGTCGAGAAATTATCACACGCGAATGCCTGGTGGCGGGAAACTGCGCAGCGCGTATTGGTGGAGCGTCGCGACCAAAGCGCGGCGATGGCGATCCGCGCGGTCGCGCTGAAAGGTGCGGTGGCGGTTGGTCGACTCCATGCGCTTTGGACGTTGGAAGGTACGGGTGGATTGGATCAGGCGATCGTCATGGCCGCGCTGCGTGATCTGGATCCAGCGGTGCGGGCGGCGGCGGTACGCATGAGTGAACGTTTCCTCGTGGGTGAAGGCAGGGCTGATGGGGAGGCACGCTTGGTTGCGCTACTCGATGACGCCGCCGCCGAGGTCCAGTTGCAGGCGGTGCTTTCGCTGGGTGGCTTGCGGGATGCGGCCGTGGATCGCCGGCTCGCGGATATCGCGTGGAAGCATCCTGCCAACATTTTTTTACGGGACGCCTTGTTCAGTGGATTAGCGGATCGCGAACTCCCGCTCCTTGAGGTTCTCTTGGCCGATCGGGCTTGGGCCACGAATGACGTTGAGGCGGATAAAATCATCACTGGGCTCGTTCGCGGTTTGTTGTTTTCCCGGCAGATTCCAGCGATCGAGCGGGTTGTGGCGCTGGCGGGTCGGGCGCAGCAAGCGGGAGAGACGAAGCGGGCGGTAGCGTTACTCGATGGATTGGTTCCCGCGGCCGGGGCGGCCCGCCGCCGTTTACAATTCGCCGCGGTGCCGACGGGTTGGGTCGACCTCGATAAAAATCCAATCACGAAGGCGCGCCTGGCCAAATTGAGTGATGGGATGGTCTGGCCGGGTAAGCCGGGAGCCGCGTTGCTCGCTGAAGGGCCACCCCTGACGCCCGAGCAACAGGCCCGGTTCGAAAAAGGGCGCGGTCTTTTTTCAGCGATTTGTTCGGCGTGTCATCAGTCGACCGGTCGTGGTCTTGATGGTCTGGCGCCGCCACTCCTCGATTCGGAGTGGGTGCTGGGTTCGCCGGAGCGGATCGTGCGGATCGTGCTGCATGGCGTGCGTGGACCGATTTCGGTGCTGGGTCGGGTGCATACGGGTGATATGCCCGCCTTAGGCAGCGCCCTCGATGATGAGCAGGTCGCCTCGGTGCTGACTTACGTGCGCCGTGAATGGGGGCATGAGGCTTCGCCGGTTGACCCGGGACATGTCCAGGCGGTCCGCGCGGCCACGCGCGATCACCGCGATGCTTTTAGCCCTGAAGAACTCAACCGTTATAAATAATATGCCCCGCTATTCCGTCCGCTTCGCTCGGTTCCTCGCCTTTCTTGTTGGAGGCGACTCGGTGGCGGCAGCATCGCGGCGGCGCCCATGGTCCAATCGTGGCGCGCGGATGGTCGGGTTATTGGATGGGTGGGTTGCGTGGGCCGGCTGCGGGGGTGCTTGGCGCGCGGTGGGCGGAGGCCTCCTCGGTTTAACTTTGCTCGCGCCGTTGCCTCGGCTTGGGGCCGCCGAGCGCCTTGATCGGGAAAATCTTCTGGTCTTCCACGCGGCTCCGGATCGGGTCATGCCGGTGAAATCGATCGCGGATTGGACCCAGCGCCGCGCGGAGATTCTGGCGGGAGCTCAAGCGGTGATGGGGCCGCTGCCCGGTGCCGCGAAGCGCGTGCCCCTTGACGTGACGGTGGTGCAGGAGACCGACTGCGGAACGTATGTTCGCCGGGAGATTGTTTATACCGCCGAACCCGGCGGCCGCGTGCCCGCCTATTTGCTGGTCCCGAAGGCCGTACTGAGTGGCGGAAAGCGGGTCCCTGGCGTGCTGGCCCTGATGCCGACCAACAACATCGAAGGCAATCGGCCGGTGGTTGGGCTGGGCAGCCCTGAGGCCAAGCCGGGCCGTAATTATGGTGAAGAGCTCGCGCAACGGGGCTTTGTGGTGATCGCACCGCCGTATCCACATCTTGGTGACTATCGACCTGACCTTAAGGGCCTCGGCTATGCAAGTGGTACGATGAAGGCAATCTGGGATAATCTCCGCGCCCTCGACGTTCTCGCCGCCACACCTGGCGTCGCGCCGGGCGGTTTTGGTGCAATCGGGCACTCTCTCGGCGGGCATAATTCGATTTATACCGCGCTTTTTGACGAGCGAATCAAAGTGGTCATTTCCTCCTGTGGCTTCGACTCCTTCCTCGATTATTACCAAGGCAAACCTGAGGTTTGGCGCGCAGGTGGCGGTTGGACCCAAGACCGATATATGCCGATTTTAGCTGGTTACGCTGGGCGTCTAGCGGCGATTCCGTTTGATTTTCACGAGTTGATTGGCGCGTTAGCGCCGCGCGCCTTTCTCGCGCTCGCGCCGATCGGGGACAGTAATTTCAAGTGGCAGAGCGTGGACCGGGTAATTGCGGCGGCCCGACCGGTATTTGCGCTCTACCAAGTTCCCGCGCGCATCGCGGTCGATCACCCCGCGGGCCCGCACGACTTTACGCCGGAGATGCGGGCGCGTGCTTATGCTTGGCTGGAGAAGTTTCTTGTGGAGTAAATGCGCTCGTGCGATGGCGCGGTGCGAGTCCTTCCCCAGAGTAAGTTCCGAATTGGCTCCCTGTGCGGGGCATTTCCCGCCAAGGTCCTTTTCTCATGGCACTTATCGGTCAACGCAACCAGCTCGCTTTTATTCGTGAGGCCACGCCCGGCTTTTATTTAGATGGTGGATCGCACGGGGAGATTTTACTCCCAGGTCGTTACTTGGCGCGTCGGCCGGCGGCGGGCGCACTGCTGGATGTTTTCGTTTATCGGGACTCGGAAGATCGTCTGGTTGCAACCATTGAGGCCCCTTATGCCACGGTGGGGGAATTCGCGTTTCTGCGCGTCGTGAGTATCAATCCCCGCATCGGCGTGTTTCTCGATTGGGGCTTGGAAAAAGACTTATTGCTGCCGATTCGCGAACAGAGCGGACCGCTGCAGGAAGGCGAGTGGTTAGTGGTGCGAGTGGCGCTCGACCCGCGCACGGAGAGGTTGATTGCGAGCGCGCGTCTCAATCGTTACCTCGATCTCGAGACGCCGCGGTACGCGCCGGGCGAAGCGGTCAAGCTCATCGTCTTGGGGGCGACCCCGCTCGGTTTCAACGTGATTGTGAACCATGCTCACCGCGGTTTGCTCTACCATGGTGATTTGGCCGAGCCACTCGCCACTGGGCAACCCCTCGAAGCATTTGTTCGTCTGGTGAGGCCCGATGGTAAAATCGATCTCGCGCTTGATCGGGTGCGCGTGGGCTACCAACGCATCGTGCCAGTGACTGAAAAAATCACCGAAGCGCTTCGAGCTAGCTCCGGCGGACGCTTAGCCCTGCATGATAATAGTCCGCCAGAGGAGATTCGCGCGGCCTTCGGGGTCAGCAAAAAAGCTTTCAAGCAAGCTATCGGGGTGCTCTTCAAGGCGAAGCGCATCATGATCGATAAAACGGGTATCCGTTTAGTCGTGACAGGTGCGGTCATCGGCCAGAAGTAGCGCGAAGCCCGCGTGCTGTTCGTTAGCGCGAGGATGCGTCGGTTATGTTTTTTTAGCTGATTCCGGTTGAGGGTTAAAGTCGGGCGGCACGAGCAGGGTGCGGTTCCTCGCGTCGCGGGCGTCATCGGTTCGCGGGTAGTCGCGCCAGCGCGAACGGAGCATTTCCGGCAAAATCACGCCAGCTTGCTTATGAGAGTGCGTACCGATTCCCCACGTAAAGTTGAGCTCCTAGCCCCGCGCGGTCAGCGCTGCGGCCATTTTTAGGTTCTGGGCGCGCCAGTCCCGATCGGCCGGGTAGGTGGCGTTGGCCCCTTCTCCTCGGAGCTCGCGGTTATCGTTAACGCCATCGTGGAGAAAGATGCGGATCGGCTTTTTATCCGTCGCCCGGATCGAGTCAGGACAGACGTGATCGCCGCGCAGATTAGTATCGCTGCCGATGGTGCTGAGCACCTTGCAAAACTGGTCAGGGCGATGCCAAGCCACCGTGAAGGCGGCGATGGCGCCGGAACTGGCCCCGCCAATGGCCCGGTCTTCTGGTTGGCTGGAGAGATTGAATTTTTTAGCGAGCTCCGGAAGGAGTTCATCGATGATGACGCGCGCGTATTTATCATCGAGCGCGTTGTACTCCTGCGGCCGGTTTGAGGAACGATCACCCCAGTCCGCTGAGCTCGCTTCGGGTTGTTCCGGCTTGCGGCCGGGATTGATGAAAACGGCGCTCGTGACCGGCATTTCACGGCGATAGATTAGATTATCGAAAACTGTGGGTACGCGGTAATCACCCTTTCCGCGCAGAAAGCCTGACCGTCTTGAAAGACCATCAGCGCGGCGGGCGTCGCCGCGTCGTATTGCGCGGGCACATACACGCCGTAGTCGTGCAGGGTTCCGGAATAGGCTTGGCCCGGCAGTTGCGCCCAAGGAGTGACGCGTCCCGCGGGCACATTCGGCTGCGTCTGCGAGTCAGGTCCGAGTTTGTAGACCTCGTTGAGAGGCGCGGCCTGGACGAGGTTGAGTGCCGCCAGTCCGAGGAGGCGCAGGCGGTAAATTATTGGAGGTAGCGCGAGTGCGCTGTGGGGCGGATGTGTCCGGGCAACGGGGAGCGTGGTATTTATAGGTTCAAGAGGGAGCCGTGACCGTGACGAAAGCGGGCGGCGCGCCGGCGGCGTCCCCGATTCACTCGCGTGGATCCCGGAGTTGCGGGGAGAACGGGCGCGCCCGCTGAAGGTTAAATGCTTGATCAATTCTTCGTGGCGAGCCGGCCGGGTTCCCTCGTGCCGCGACCAGTTCGCTTCGTCAGCGAATCGCCGAGTTCGTCGCGGCATTTCTCCGCAAAGGCCAGCAGGCGGGTGACCTCGTCGGGGTGTCCAGCGGCGATATCCGTGGTCTCCCCGATGTCCTTGCGCAAATCGAAAAGGGCGGGCGTGAGATTTTTTTGGTTCTCGTATTTTACAGGGACGCCATCGCGGCCGCCGGCACGACCGGCCAGAGTGCGGAAGGTGTGAGGGAGAATTAATTTCCAACGGCCATCACCGCTGACGACGGCCTGCAATTCGTTTTGCGCGTACCAGAGTCCGTAACCTTCGTGCGGATTTTTTGCGCCGGTTTGGCCGGCGAGCAGCGGCCAGATATCGCGGCCGTCAATCGGGAGAGTCGGTAGCTTTGCCCCGCTGAGGCCTGCGAGGGTCGGGAGTAAATCGATCGTCATGAGATAATCATTGTTGGTGGCGCCAGCGGGAATGTGGCCGGGCCAACGCATCAGACAGGGTACGCGCGTGCCGCCCTCCCAGGCGGTCCCTTTGCCTTCACGCAGGGGGCCCGCGCTGCCGGCGTGGAGCCCATAGCTGAGCCAAGGGCCGTTATCGCTGGTGAAGATTACCAAGGTGTCGCGCTCGAGACCATTTTTCGCCAGTGCGCGGAGGACTTCGCCGACTGACCAGTCGATCTCCATGATCACGTCGCCGTACAGACCGTGGGCGGATTTGCCCTTGAATTTGTCGCTAACGGCCAAGGGGACGTGCGGCATGGAGTGGGCGAGGTAAAAGAAGAAGGGCTGCGCGCGGTGGCGTTCGATGAAGGCAACGGCGTGTTCCGTGTACCCCGTCGTGAGATTCCGCATTTTATCCGGGGTAATTTCCGCATCAATGATCTTGCCATTTTCGTAAAGGGGGAGCGGCGGGTAAGTGCCCGCCTTGGCTTCAGGGTGGTAGGGCCACATATCGTTCGAGTAAGGGAGCCCGAACGATTCATCGAACCCGTGCTGATTGGGCAGAAACGGTTGGTGGTGTCCGAGGTGCCATTTACCCGCCATCCCCGTGGCGTACCCGCGGGACTTGAGGAGTTCCGCGATGGTGGTCTCCGCAGCGTGGATACCGTGGGTCGAGCTCGGCCCGAGCGCCCCATGGATGCCTAGTCGGTTGGGATAGCATCCAGTGAGGAGACCGGTGCGGGAAGCCGAGCAGACCGCTTGGGCGACGTGAAAATTGGTAAATTTGGTGCCGCTCCGCGCCAGTCCGTCAAGATGCGGAGTGAGGTAGCCCTTGGCGCCAAATACACCGACGTCGCCGTAACCTTGGTCATCTGTAAAGATCACGACAACGTTGGGCAGCCGTTCGGCCGCCCGCGCCGGCGAGGGCAGGGCGAGCGCGCCGCAGGCGAGGAGGGTGAGCGCCCCGTGGGCGAGGAGGGTGAGCGCCCCGCGGGCGAGGAGGGTGTGGGCACTGCGGCCGAGCAGGGCGGAGATGGGACGGGTTAATGGGTGCATTTTAAAGAAACGGGGGAGATTCGTGGCGGGGCTGGCCGATTGGCAGGTGGCGGCGTTTTCGTGGTGGGACCGCGGGCGGCATGGACGGCTGGAAGAGGAGTAAACGCTGCCACGGCGCTGACGAGCGTGGATTTTTTTAAAAAATATTTGGCCAGGAATCATTTGGTGGGAGCAGTTCTGAGCTGAAAACTGCCGGCGGCTCCAGCCAACCGGTTTGCGGTGAACGGGAGAGGGCCCGACGGGTGAGCGCGGCTTGCTCGATCCGCGGAATCACCTGAGCGGCGCGCGCGGAGCTTGCCTGTGGTTGGAACGGGTCTGCGCACTGACCCGAGGTCCGCGGGGCCTTGCTGGGTGCGTTGGCGGTTGTGCCGGTGGCGGCGACGCGAGACGGTGTGGCGGTGGGCTGGTTTTAAATTATAAATGGGAACGCGGATTTCCGGGAATTTCGAACCGGTTGCGCGCGCCGCGGAAAGGGAAATAGAGGGTGCGGCGCCTCTCAGCGGGGGTGCAGTCGGAAAGATTTCGGCCAACGGATTTTTCGTTGACTAGCCAATGATTAAGTAACGCCTTGGTGGCAGCGAAGCCCTTCAATTTGCTCCCTGTATTTTTGTAATGATTACCCCTCATGTTCTTTGTTTTGCGCTGAATTACCAAATTAGCCGCGTGCGCTGGATGCTGGCCTTCGGCTTCGTTATGGTTGCGTCGGTTCAGTTGCCGGCCACGTTTGCGGCGCAGAGTAAGTCCTCGCAGGCGCTGGTTTCTCCGGCGGTTGGCGCGAGCGCGGAGTTTGCTCTGCCAGCGGGGCAGTTTCCCAGTTTTCCAGCGGTGGAGCCTCGCGACGTCGCCCGCACGTTCCGGGTGAAAAACGGCTTCACCATGGATCTCCTCGCGGCTGAACCTCTGGTCTCCAGTCCGGTCGCGATGTGCTACGACGAAAATGGGGCTGCTTACGTGGTGGAAATGCTTGATTATCCTTATACGGATAAGACGACGCATCAGGCGTGGAAGGAGAATTCGACGGACGCCCCGATTGGCCGGGTGCGGAAATTAATTGATCGGGATGGCGACGGGAAATTTGACGAGAGCTTCATCTTTGCGGAGGGGCTTTCGTGGCCTACGGGGATTTGTTGCTGGCAGGGTGGAGTGTTTGTAACGGCCACGCCGGACGTCTGGTATTTGAAAGATACGGATGGTGATCAGCGGGCAGATGTGCGGGAGAAAGTATTTACGGGATTTCGGAAATATAATGTGCAGGCGGTGATTAACACGCCGCTTTGGGGGCTGGATAACCGAATCACCTTTGCCGGCGGCTCCAACGGCGGGTCGATTTCGAGTTCGCGCTTTCCGGCCATGCTTCCTCTGAAAATTCTTCGTAATGATCTGCGGATTGATCCTCGGAGCGCGCAAATTGAAGCTGTGGCCGGTGGGGCGCGCTTTGGTCACGGGATGGATGATTGGGGCAACCGCTTTCTTTGCAACATCCGGAATCCGGCCCAGCATGTGGTCTTCGACGGTACGCTGATTGGCCGCAATCCGCTTTTGCCGGTACCCAATCCGGTCTACGATGCCCGCGAATCCGGTGACCAATTGCCCGTCATGCGCATTAGCCCGGTCGAGCCTTGGCGGGATCTGCGGGCGCGGCGCTGGGTGGCAGAGAACCACGCGGTGCCGCGCAGCGAGCTGGTGGGCGGCGGGGTATTCACCTCGGCGGCGGGGATTACGATTTATCGCGGGGCAGCGTACCCTGAGGAGTATCGTGGGCAGGCGTTTGTGGCGGAGGTGGCGAATAACCTCGTGCAGCGCCAGACCGTGCGGCCAGACGGGGTCACTTTCAAAGTTGAAACAGCCGATCGCGATGCGGAGTTTATTGCCTCGACCGATCTTTGGTTTCGTGCGGTCAACTTTATCAATGCGCCAGATGGGACGTTGCACGTCGTTGATATGTATCGTGAGACCATCGAGCATCCCTGGTCGATTCCCGATGATATCCGGTTGAAACTTGATCTTGAAAAAGGCCGCGAGCGTGGGCGTCTCTATCGTTTGGCACCGCCTGGTTTTCGCGCGCCGTCGCCCCCCCGGTTGGGGGCGGCTAGTATCCGCGAGCTGGTGGCGACCTTGGAAAATCCGAACTCGTGGTGGCGTGAAACCGCGCAGCGGTTGCTCTTTGAGCGCAATTCGGCGGAGGCGGTCGCCCCTTTGGTCGCCTTGCTGGAGGGGAGCGCCGCTGAGCTGGCTCGCCTGCACGCCTTGTGGACGTTGGACGGGCTCGGTGCCTTAACCGACGCGAATATCCAGCGAGGTTTGACCGATCGCTCGGCGGGAGTGCGGGAGCACGCGGTTCGCCTAGCTGTGCCGCGGCTCGGTTCGTCCGCGGCGTTACGTTCTCAGGTTTTTGCGCTGGCTCGTGACCCGGCGATTCGGGTGCGTTATCAGGTGGCCTTCGCGGCCGGGGGGGTGCCGGAGGACGCGGGGGCGGTGGCCGCTTCGTTTGCGGTGCTGGTGCAATCGCCCGCCGACCGTTGGGTCCGCGCGGCGGTCTTGAGTGCGCCACCGGACCAATGCCTCCGGCTCGCTCCGCTTGTCTTCGGCGAAGCCTCGCTTGCCGGGGTCGAAGCTGGCGCCGAGGTATTTCGGCAGATCGCTTTTATCGCAGGCGCCCAGAACCAGTCGGTAAATCTTGCCGCGGTCGTGAAGGCGTTTGCCACGTCGGGCCGCCGCGCCGAGGCCAGTGTGAGCGCAGAGACAATGTTCTGGCATGGATTGGGCGATGGGCTTCGCCAAGCGGGTAAAAATTTCCGTTCGGCGTTTCGGGACGCCGCTTCGGCTCCCGCGCAAAGCGTCGACCATCTTTTAGCAGAGGCCGCCCGGACCGCGCAGTCGCCGGCGGTTGCGCCAATCAGGCGAGCCGCCGCGGTCAAACTGCTTTCGTTCGACGATTTCGCTAATTCACGGGCCTTGTTAGAGTCCCTGCTCAGTACGGCCGTGGCGCCTCCGGTCAGAAGCGCGGTGATTACGGCGCTGGGTTCTTATGCTCACGCCGATGTCGCCAAGGTATTTTTAGCGAATTGGTCTAGTTACACGCCAGCTGCCCGTGAGGAAGTGCTTGGTGCTTTATTGTCGCGTCGCGAGCGGGTAGCCGCGCTCTTGACGGCGCTCGAAAATAAGGTGATCACCCCGAGCGAGGTCAATGCGGCGCGGCGCACCCCGCTGCTGGCCAACCCCGATCTCACCCTCAAGGCGCGTGCCGAACAGGTCTTCGAGCAACGGGTCTCGACCTCGCGGCATGAGGTGGTGGAAAAATATCAGGCCGCCCTTGCGCTCGCTAGTGACCGGTCTCGTGGAGCCAAGGTTTTTGCGGCAACGTGCGCCGCCTGTCACCGCTTTGCCGGTACAGGTGTGGACCTCGGACCCAATCTGGAGACGATCAAGGGGTGGGATCGAGGGAAGATCCTGCTGCATATTCTGGATCCCAATCGTGAGGTCGCGGCTAACTATATCGCGTATTCGGTCGAGTTGAAAGACGGGGCCGCGATCTCTGGGCTGATCACGGATGAGAATATCGCGAGCCTGACGGTAAAGCGGATCGGCGCACCCGATGAGATCATTCTCAGGCAAAATATCGCGAAGATCACCCGGTCTGCCCTCTCCCTCATGCCGGAGGGATTGGAGGCCGCGATCCCGCTCTCGGATATGGCGGATTTGCTCGCTTATCTGGCGGTTCCTTGAGGGCAATCCCGGGTGCGGCTGATGCGTAAGCGGCATCTTCAATCTTTTCTCAGGTGTGATTTCATTTTAAATTTCTCCGGCTGACGGATTCTTCCAAACACCCTCTTTATGTTTTCACGGTTGATCGCGATCGCTCTCATTCTGTCTGCCGCTCGCGCGGCTGATCTTCCGTTTGTACTCCGCGCTGGCGCTGCCCGTGCGGATATCACACCCGAGGTAGCCGTCTTGAACTGGGTGACGGGTAAGCCCTATGGCGTCGTGCTTGATCCTTTAAATGTACACGCACTCGTGCTCGACGATGGCCGAACTAAGGCGGTGATTTTGCGGTGGGATTTAGTTGATGTCTCGGAATCGGCGCGTGACGCCGTCCGCAAGGTAGTCGCGGGCGCCCTGGCGATGCCGGGAGAGAATATTCTCATTAATGCGAGCCATAATCATTCGGCGCCGTGGTCGCCCGTTTATGGCGACAATCAGCGCGGTGCTGAGCGCGACACCTGGTGGGCGCTTCGTTATATGCCCGCGCAAAACGAGTTCCCTCCCTTTCGGCGCTGGATGGAAAAACTACTCGCGGCGAGCGTGGATGCAGCCCAGCGGGCTGCGGCGACCGCCCGCCCCGTCTCCCTTTCGATCGGCCGGGTGGCGGTGGGCGAATATCTTTACAACCGGCGGCCGCGCGCCCCGGCGTGGGGGGTGGTCGATGCCAAGTCCGCGTTGACGACCCCCGGCGGATCTCCCGAGTGGAACCCGGAGGTCCTTCAGGGCGGTGCGCGTTTTGGGCCGCTGGATCGGACTCTGGCGATTGTGTCCTTGCGCGATACTGAAAAGAATCCGGTGGCCTCGCTCTTTCACGTCGCCTGTCACTCAGTTTCAATTTATCCTGGGAACCCCGCGATCTCGGCCGACTGGCCAGGGCCGGCGGCGCGCACGATCAGTGCAGCGCTCGGAGGTGAAAGCCTTTTTCTTCAAGGCTGTTGTGGTGATATCAACCCGTGGCAACGGGGCGAGGCCGCGGTGGCGACGATGGCCGCCGGTCTGGCGACCAAGGCGCAGTTGGCGGTTCGTTACGGGGTAACCTTGGCAACGGCTCCGCTTCAAGTGGGCCAGACCTCCCTCGACTTGCCATTGACTCCCGAGGGTAAAAAGCGGCTGCGGGTGGAAAATGTGCGTGCGGAAATTCAAGTAATCGCCTGCGGGCCTCTCGCCATCGTCGGCTTGCCTGGTGAAACGATGACCGAGCTGGGCATGGCGATCCGTGAGCAATCGCCATTTCCGCAAACGCTCGTTTTGGGTTATACCAATGGCAACGGCGTCCACTATGTCGGAATGCCAGGCGAAAAGGTGCGGGGCGGCTACGAGGTCGGTGTGGCGGGTGCGGGTACCGATGAGTGTGGCGCGTTGCTCGTGAAGGCCGCTCAGCAATTGTTGCTGGATGTTTTTGCAAAGTCAGGGTACCGGACGAAGGCTTCTGTGAAGCCATAATTTTGGCACGTAGATTTTTGTGAGAACCACCAACCAAAGTCACCGACTGAACGGGTGCGACGGCGCGGGGTGCCCGCTGCAGAAGGGCGGCTCACGTGAAGGGATCAGGTGGCAAACGTCGCCGCCTCGGCCCCGCTTGGTTGGGCGGTTAGTTTCCGCCGCCGCGATCAAAGTAGGCTCGCCATCGATTTTTACCCTGCTGCCGGCATTCTTTGGCGACGAATTTACGGGGAGCGGAGTTATATGAATTTGTGGCGGTACGCATCTCTGGCCTCTCCGGCTTTACACTTATGAGCTCTTTTTCTCGCCGGGAATTTATCCAACGCGCGGCGGTCGCCAGCGGTGCGGCGCTGGCGTCATCGCGATTGCCGGCCGCTCAAGGTTTGGGGTCGTTACACGTGGCGCCTTTCCGCTTCGATGTGACGCCGCCAATGGGGCACTCGCTCTGCGGTGGTTGGATCAAACCGGTTTCAGCAGTGGACGACCCGCTCGAGGCGATCGGCTTCGTGCTTCTGGGTTGTGGTGCGCCGATCGTGGTGTGCGTGGTTGATTGGACAGGTATTCTTAATGAGGCGCACGTGGCGTGGCGGACGGCGTTGGCGGAGGCGGCCGGCACGACGCCCGACCGTGTCACGGTGCACACGGTCCACCAGCACAACGCGCCCCTGGTGTGTTTTGACGCGGAACGAATGCTCCACGCGCAGGCGGATTTGCCGCGGGTGTTTGATCGCGATTTTCACCGACGCTGTTTGGACGCGGGGCGAGCGGCGGTGGTGGCCGCGCTGCGCGCGCCCCGCGCGATCACCGCTGTGGCGCACGGGTCCGCCCGCGTGGAAAATGTTGCCTCGAATCGGCGGGTCGCGCGCAATCCCGCTGGGCGGGTCACGCAAATGCGCGGAAGTTCTAATCGCGATGCCGCCCTCTCGGCTTTACCCGAGGGATTGATTGATCCCTATTTGCGGACCGTGGCATTTTATGATCGCGGCGAGAAAGTGGTGGCGTGCCATTATTATACGACGCATCCCATGAGCTATTATGGCGATGGGCGGGTGAGCAGTGATTTTTGCGGCCTTGCCCGTAAAAGGCGCCAGCAGGATGAGCCGAACTGCAGGCACCTTTATTTCACCGGTTGCTCCGGAAATATTGCTGCGGGAAAATATAATGATGGTTCGCCGGAGGCGCGGGTGCGTCTCACCGAACGGATTTATCGCGGTATCGTGGCTTCGGAAAGTACGTTGCGGCCGGAGGTATTGACGCGCTGTGAATGGCGAACTGCCGAGATCCAACCGGAGCCCAATCCGGCGTTAGGCGTGGGCGCTTTGCAGGAATTGATGCAGAAGCCGAAAGATGCCGTCGTCTTGCGGATGCGCCCCGCCTTTAAACTTGCCTCGATTCAGCGTTATGAACGCCGCGTTCCGTTTGTGCTCAGTGCGCTTCATCTCAACGACGCCACGCTTCTGCACCTTCCCGCCGAGCCCTTTGTCGAATATCAATTACGGGCTCAAGCCGCGCACCCCGGACGCGTTGTGGCCACGGCCGCCTATGGCGATTGCGGTCCTTGGTACGTGCCGACGCGGTCCGAGTTTCCGAGTGGTGGCTACGAGGTCGATTATGCATTTTTTTCGCCCGGTGCGGAGGATCTCTTATCCGGCGCGATCGATCGTTTATTGGCCTGAAATGGCTCCTCACGTCACCGCGTGGAGAATACGGTGACGCGGCCAGGGCAGTGCCACGATGAGGCATCCGAGGATCCGCGCGGAGATCACGGCGCCAAGCGCCACCGAGGTCATGGGTTTCCTTTCCTCGGTAAAAGTACGCCGTCGCCAAAATCTTTAACGATGCGAAAACCTCTCGGCCTGCGTGCTTCCGGTCGCGCTCTGCGTAGATGGGAGATCGCTCGGAGTCCGTCGGCGTTCCGCGCATCCAGCACCCACGGAACCAGGGCGAACTGGGTCAGGGCATGCTCCTCCATGCTCGATGGATCCGCGGCGATTTGCGCGGGTGGCAGATCGCTCAGGTAAGCCAATGTTTCGCGATCGGCGCGTCGTCACAGGGCTTTGTGGAGCGGAGCGAGGCGCGCCTCTTGGCGCATCACGTTAGTCGTCGGCCTGCGCGGCAGGTTCACTCACAGGCGGAGGTGTGCGGCGCACCCATGCGCGATAGTGATGGCACTGACGATGGCGATCAGCCGCGCAGCACGGAGGTGCTCCCATTTAATCGGCATCGCGCCTATCTCACCGACATTCCGTACACCGCGAAGCCGAGCAGGCGGGCGTCGGCGGCGGTGTTTTCAGGTACGGGCGCAGCGGCGGCGTGGAGTTCGAGCGTCAGGTGGCCCGCTGAAATGACGGGCGTATCGAATTCGATCCAGGTGGGCTTCTCGCCCGCGGCGCCTCGCCAGAGCAAGGTTTCACCCGTGCGGATGGCCATCTCGCGGGGCGAGATGGCGCGCAGTTTCAAGCGGATTCGTATCGGCTCGGTGGTGCGCGGCGCAGTTTTTATCGTGAGCATGGCCCGGCCCGCGCTCCAGGCCCAGACGTTGTTGCCGTGACGTTCTGGACCGTACCATCCCGTGGAGAGGTGTGCGACGTAAGCACCGCGATCCGAGCGGCCGGCGGCAAGTTCCGCGGTATCCGCGGGTACTTTCCAAAGCGCGAGGACACCGCTAAATATCGTGAGACTGCCAGCGGCGATCCAAGTCCACCCAGCTCGGTCCCGGGTGGCGAGGATGGCGAAGGCGATTCCCATTGGCAGCAAAACACGGGTCGCGGCGCCCGGATGGCCTTCCCACACCGAGGTTCCGAGCAGCGCCATCATCGCCACGCTGCTCGCTCCGAGGCGCCACCAAGCGTTGTCGTGGCGCCATCGCCGCATAAAATACGCCGCCTGCGCGGTGAGTGCGATCAGGGCCAGCAGGGTGGTGGTATTGAGCCAGTGATAGTCTGGCGCGCGAACGAAGTCGGCGAGGGTGTCGGACCCTTTTTCGATCCATCCGAGGACCGGCCAAGTGAAATTACCAAAGCCTTGGGGCGCCGGTCCGGCTTTCCACCGGACGTAAATCATCCATGAGAGCAGAGGCAATCCGACCAGCGTGCCGCGGAAGAGATTACCGAGCCACGGTTGCGTCGCGGTCCACGGGCCCCGCCACAGTCCGGCGACGGCGGCGAGGGCGGTTTCACGCGCGAGCCCGGCCATGGCGACGATGCCGAGGGCGATTTTCGAGCGGCCGCGTTCGGCCAGGAGAAGCGCTCCAGCGATCAGCGTGGCGGCGAGCAAATCGGTTAACGCCAGTCGCACCGAATGCAACGCGCCCGCCGAGAAAATCACTCCAATCCACGCCAAGTAGCTCCGGCCGTCGGTCACGGGGAGGAGCCGCCACAATATGGCGGCGAGCGCCAGCCATACACCGAGGTTCAGGGCCGCGTAGGTCGTCGCAATGGTGGCGGGATTGCCCCCCGAAATGGCCCATGCGAGTGCACTGCCCAAAATGCGCCTAGCTCGGTAGGGCACGTTACCTACGGCCCCGGGCAATTCGGGCGAATCGAGCAGCGGATGGAATGCGATTTGGACGTAGGCGGCGCCGTCGTAGCCGTTGAAACCAGGCTAGGTGAACACGGGATTTTCCCGGACTTCGTGGATGCCGCTGCGCGCATCGGCTTCGTCAAGTTGCACGAATTTGGTGAAGCCGTAGTAAGGGTGCCAGAAGCGACCGGCCAGCCACGCAAAGGCCGCGACGGCCAGAAGACCGGCGGCCGCTATCCGCCAGCGTAATAACCAGTGCCAAGATACGATCATACTGTGTGCGTGCAGTGTGGCGATCGATTGAGGGTAGACGTCCGCCCGATTGCAAACCTCGGTTCACCCGAGTGCGCCCACGACGGAGAACAACTGGACGGCCGCAGTCCTCGCTTCCTGCTCAGGGCGGCTAAGAAATTTCCGGAAGTCATGATTTAAATGAGCGCCGTTGGTGCCGTCATTCTCGGCCTGTTTTGCCGTGATCGAAGTTGCCGGTGACTTAAATCCGCGGGGTTCGTTTAGAAAGTCCAGATGCTCGAGCGGAAATTTCCGGCAGTCTCTTTAAACGCCGTTTGCGGCTTCAAGGTTGGCCGAAGTCGGGACGGATCTTGCGGCGGAGTAGGTCGAGCGCGTAGGCGGAGTAGACCCATTCGCCATCAGGGCTGATGCGGATATAGTTATTACGCGACCGGCCGTGCGGCGAGGGGATCACGATGAGCGCCTTGCTGCTGGCGGGCGCACCCACCGGCGACGCGACTTGGGTGCCTAGCGCCGTGCCGATGAGCAGGCGACCGTCGGGCAGTACCATCATGCCGTCCAACTTGCCTTGCAGATCTGAGGGGACGCCCAACTTGAAGGCGGGCTTGGCGGGGCCGCTGATCTTGGAATCGGGGCCGATCGGAAAGCCATGAATGGTGTCGGCATTAAATTCCGCCACGAGCAGCGTCTTCTGGTCGAGGGAAAGTGCGATACCGTTGGGACCCCAAGGGAGTTTCGCAGCGAGTTCGCGGGCAAACGTATCTTTCGCCAGCCGCCATACCTGGCTGGTGCTGGGGTCGGTGTAGAAGATCGTGCCATCCTTGAGAATGGCGATGTCGTTGGACTGGGTCCCCTGAGTGACCGCGACCTTCTGCCAAGTCTGGGGGGTCCACGCGTAAATACATTTATCGCCGCTGGCGCAGCCGTACAGGCGGCCGTCGGGGCCGAACGCGATTCCGTTGGCCCGCCCGCTGGCGCCATCGACAATCGTCTTAGCACCGGTTGTCTTGTCGATTTTGAACAGCTGGTTCCGGGGCACGTCTGAGAAGATAAAATTTCCGTTTGCATCCCAGGCCATGCCCTCGGCGAACTGATGTCCAGCCGAGACGACTTCCCACTCGGAGCCCGCGGCGAAAACCAGTTCGACCGTCGGTGCTGGGGCCGCCGGTAGCATCGCCGGCAGGAGCATCATCAGGAGGGTTAGGGGAGTTTTCATGTGTTGAGCGAAGTGAAGCATGGCGGAAAAGGAAGCGGGAATTCATGCGAAGAAACGGGGTTTTAAAAACTCCGCCCTCCTTTCCCTACGAGGAACGAAGCGACGATTCCTGATTCCTCGCGATCAGCCAGCCTCAAAAATTCGCCTCGCGTCCACTCGCTCGCAGCAGCTCCGCCTGCGCAAGCGCGGTCTTCATCGCCTTTCCCGTCGAGCCGGCGGGTAGCTGTGTTGGTTGAGGATGCGTTTCACCCTGACTTTGATCTTGGCGCGTGCGCTTGCCCGGAGGCTCCAGTTGATGGTCCCGCTCTTCTTCGCCTGAGCGATCAACTCCGCGGCGATCATTTTAGGCTTTCAAGCGCAAACTCAAATAAGTCAGAACTTGGTTTTAGAATTGGCCCCTCCTGCAGGCGATCCATACGAAGGTTAACACGTTCAACTACGGGCTGGTTGGGCACGTCCCGCGATTTATCACCGAGAAACTGCCATCCGGGATCGAAGCTTCTCTCACCTACAATAAATCCGACAATAGCTCGCCTACGAGCCCGCGAACCGGTCTGGACGGCACTGTAATTGCGGCGCCGACGGGCAAAACCAAAGAGTTCGGCGGCAGGCTAAGCCTATTCAAGGGTAAGCTCGAATTCCGTGTCATCAATTTCGAGACGACCGCCGCCAACTCGACCAATAGCAATCTACGCAACCCCCAGAATGCCATCCAACGTCAGGTAAACACAACCTACCAAAATATCGCCGCCGGTAATGCGAACCGGATCAACACCGATCAGCAACCTTACGACAACGGCTTGCCGAACACCCCGGGCGCGGTCGCGGCCCTGAAGGTCTGGAACGACTTTTTCGCGGCTCCGTTTGGGAAACGGTTTCTCGATACTTTCCTTTATAAAAACGTCGGTACGAGCACGCAGACCCACGATGATCGGGTGGATACGGTGGTGTCGACGTCCGACGTCGTGGCCAAGGGTTGGGACTACGAAGTAACTTACAACCCGACCAAGAATTGGCGGATTTCCGCGAACGCATCACAATCGGTGGCGATCCGCAGCAACACCGGCGCGGCGCTTAATGAGTTCGGCGATCAAATGACGGCCCTGATGCAAGGACCGGCCGGTAATATTCCCAGTGTCGGAAACTCGACCACCGCGCTCCGAGACCAACTCGCGCAATAGGTGGTCGATATCAAGAAGGAACTTGCACTTGACGGCCGCCCCTCTCCGGAAGCGCGCAAGTGGCGTTACAATATCGTCTCCAACTATACGATTAATGAAGGCCGGCTGAAAGACGTGAAAATCGGCGGCGCCGTCCGCTGGCAGGACAAGGTCGCGATCGGTTATCCGGTGATTAATGTGCCTTCGGGCGTCGTGACCTTTAATCCACTTAACGACGTGAAGCATCCGTATTACGGCCCGACTGAGACTAATTACGATGCTTGGGTCGGCTACTCGCGCCGACTGACGCACGGCATCAAATGGTCGCTGCAGCTCAACGTGCGCAATCTTGGGGTGAACCGGAAACTCATTCCGGTGGCTGCCCAACCCGACGGCACCATCGCCGTCAACCGGATCGCCGAGCCGATGACTTGGTCGCTGAGCAACCGGTTGGAGTTCTGAGGCGCGGCTGCCATCGGGGCTGAGCCGTTTCGGTTTCTGTCGATCATGATCGCCATCAAGACGGGCGGGACCGCGCCGTCTTGATGGCGATGGGCCCACGTTTCTCCGCATTCTTGGGACGGGCCGGCGATGCGGCCATCAGCGTTCGCGCCGATCATGTGACGGAGATTCCGCGCTTGCCCGGAGAAAAAGGGTGGGGCGGTCAGGTCGGCTACAGTCCTGACCTGCCCTACGACGCCTCCGCAAAGCGAAGCGCATGTGGCACGTCACCGATCGCGGGTAAAGTTCGAACCAGGGGTGCTGCCGCTTTTCGTGCCGAGCTACGGCCGCTCGTCCGGAACGTCGGTCCCAAGATGGTTCTTCGGCTTCTCCACCGAACGGAATTGGGGAGATGCGCGGGCACTCATTTACCACGATTAAAACGCCCCCGGCATCGTTGCGTGAGTCGACATTTGACCGAGTTTTCGAGGGGCAATTTTGGGGTCGGCAGTGTCGGCGCGTATCGCGAGCATTTTCTGTTGGGCGGCGGCGGCGTCCGGCCGGTGCCAGAGAGCGGGCTTGGGTTCGCCAAAGCCGATCAGACGCACCCGTGCAAACGCGCGATGGCGTCTGGTGTCCGCGCGCCCCAGCGGCGCTACCCTTGGTTCCAACGCGCGGCCGGGGCGATCCGCCGTGGTCAGCAAGCCCGAACTATGGCCACCGCCACCGTCGGCGCCCCTGCCCGAACCGGTCGGCCGCCGCCTGACCGTGTCCTTCGTGCGATGCCGCCGAACTCAGTGCGATGCCGCCGACCTCACTGGCGCCACCCCGAGCAACTTCTCGATGGCGGTTACCCCAGGCAACGCCCATGCTCGCAAAAACGTCGTCGCTATCACCACCGCCGCTATCGCCACGATCGCCGCAGGGCAACGCCCACGGCGCCGTGGGTAAGCGAGCGCCCTTCCCGTTCAACGCCGCCACGACGTCGCGGAGCAACGACCGGCAACGGTAAACAAGTCTGCGACGAGAGCACCGCCGGTTCGGCCGGTCAGCTTTTCAGCTTCAACCGTTGCTACTTCGCTCGCCCGTGCGACTGGACGCCAAGCTCTTGGCGGCCGGTCAGCTTCTCAGCTTCAACCGTTCCCACTTCGCTTGCCACCCTCTTTGCACGCGCCGCGCCCATGCGATCCTCGCCCACGCCGCGACGCATGAACGATCCGGCCGTGGCCCTAAACCGCCCGCAGCACTGCCCGCACATCCGCCACAATATCTTTGCGCCCCTGCGCTGCTATCTGCGCCAAAGGCTCTGGCCCGGCCGGCACGACCGCCCGATAGTCGAGATCGTTTAACGCCGCCAAGCGCCAGAAATTTCCGTTCATATAGCCGCGGTTAAAAAATTCCACGACCCTTGTCCCCACCGAGCAAAACACCAGATTCGCCAGCCCCGCCCCGTGCGGAGCCACCACCACCTTCGCCCGCCGAAATACGTTGATCTGCTCGCGCCACGTCAGCTCCTCCAGCCGCAGCTTCACAAACCCGCGCCGTTCCAGCTGCGTCCACAGATCTTCCTCATTCACCACGCGCCGCCGCCGCGCCTGCTCCCGAGAAATATAGATCCGCTCGCCCCTCGGCCCCGCGCTCGCGTCGTGCCAAGGTGCCACGAATGCCCGCACCCGCCTCACGACCTCCGGCGTCGTGCGCCCTTCGCTCCCGGGTAAACTCGGCACCAGGAGTTCCTCGCAAACGTAGTGCGCATAACGCTTCGGTTCGATCACTTCTCCTCGCCACCCGTGCAGCGCCAGCGCCGCGCGCGCGAACGGTTGCTCAGCATGCGCGATTATTTTTGTCGCCCCACTCGCCGTCGGCCCGAGCGCCAGCAGCCGCGGTAACTCCTCGATCAACCAGTGGCTATAGCCTTCGCCCAACGTTGTCGCAACCACCGCGACCGTCCCGCTGAGCGGCACCGGCCGCCGAATTTTTTGATAAGACAAGAGCCAGTGTTCATCGAAGGCCCGTCCAAAATCCCACGAGACATCTCGCGCAATCGCGCGCCCGTCGGCCGACAACACGTTGCCTGATCCAAACACCCGACCGCCGGTTAGCCGCGCGATGAAATCTGGTGCACACTCGGCGGATGAGCTGCTCCGAAAATACTCCCGCACCTCGTCGCTCGCCTGCGCCGGCAGCGCATACTCCACCCGCATCGTCCCGCCGCCAGACCGCCCTTCGACCGTCCCATCTGCCTGCGCACTGAGCGTCTTCAGGCGTTCGCAGCGCACGGGAGGCGGTAGATAATAGTCGGCAGCGGGCATGTAATTCGTAGGTCTCCTTCCTGACGCCCGCGCGTTCTCTGCCCAAGCGCAAATTATTCAACCGTCAACTCCGGCCCTTTCGTCGTTTCTTTTTTAGCCTCCGAATAAATCGCCTTCGCCTCGTCACGTTGACTACGGCCCCCCCACTTTGCGCTCTTCTCGTTGATCCTGCGTTCACCGTGCGTTGACCTCAGGGCTGATTCATTTTTCCGCTATGCTCCCTCCGTTATGCCCCCGCCGCTACGCTCAACGCTTGCTCCATACGTTTTTTCCGGCTGAGGAACGTTCTTTTGTCAATGCCGCCCCCCATCGACCGCGCGCGCTGGTTTTCCGAGGAGGTTGATCCTCATCGCGGTGCTCTGCGCGCCTACATGCAGCGTGCGTTTCCCGGGGTGCGCGATGTCGACGATGTCGTGCAGGATTCGCTGCTCCGCATTTGGACCGCCAGCGCCGGTCGGCAAATCAGCTGCGCTCGCGCCTTTCTCTTTAAGATCGCCCGCAACCGCGCCCTTGACCTTCTGCGCCACGATCAAGCCTCCCCGCTCGTCGCAGTAAGGGATTTGGCCGGGTTATCCGTGGCTGAGGAGGCCCACTCTCCCTCCGATGCTCTCTCCACCACAGAAAAAATTGAACTCGTCGCCGCCGCCATCGCCGACCTGCCCGAGCGTTGCCGTGAGATCGTCGTCCTCCGAAAACTTTCGGGCTTCTCGCAACGCGAGGTCGCCACACGTCTCGGTCTGTCCGAGCGTACCGTCGAGGTGCAGGTCGCCCGCGGCACCCGACGCTGCGGAGAATTTCTCCGACGCTGCGGACTGACCGCCGCCGACGCGAATCGCTGATCATGGCCGACGGCCCGACTACTCCGCCACTCTCTCCGGACCATGCGCTCGACTGGCCCGGCCGCACCGCGACTGCGGAGGCCGTGCTCGCCGCCGTGGAGCGCCGGGTGCAACGTCGCCGCGAATGGCGGCGACGCGCGGTCATCGCGACGACGTCTCTTGCCCTTGTCCTGCTCGCCGGTTTCACGTGGCTGCACACCGACTCCGCCGCGTCCTCCCCCGCGCTGACCGCGAGTGCTTCAAGCAGCGCGCCATCGGTGGTGCGTATCCTCGCGGCCGCCGCGTCCTCCCCCGCGCTGACCGCGAGTGCTACCCTCATGCAACCCGCGCGCCAACTCCTCGCGGATGGCTCGCAGATCGAACTTAACGGCGATGCCCAAGTGCACGTCGAGTTTTCTTCCGCAGTCCGTCGCGTCACCATCCTGCGCGGCGAGGCCCACTTTAAAATCGCGCATGAGACCACTCGGCCCTTCGTCGTGGTTGCGGGGGAAGTCTCGGTGCGCGCGGTCGGCACCGCTTTCGCTGTGCGCCTAGTTCGGAGCAAGGTTGACGTCTTCGTCACCGATGGTCGCGTCGCCGTCGACCGCGCCACCCTCGATCCGGTACGGATCCCCACGCCGCCGCTCGCGTTCGTTGCCAAGGGCGCCGCCGTCGCGATTACTCCGGCTGATCTCCTGCCGGAGGCTCCGGCTCTCGTTGTCGTCGAGGTTCCCGAGCCCGAGCAGACCGAACGCCTGGCGTGGCGTGTGCCTCGCTTGGAGT
The DNA here is from genome assembly GCA_945903465.1 of Opitutus sp. GAS368. Taxonomy (GTDB): domain Bacteria; phylum Verrucomicrobiota; class Verrucomicrobiia; order Opitutales; family Opitutaceae; genus ER46. The sequence continues at coordinate 47,829 of CAMDOF010000002.1, read as the reverse complement.
TTAACGATACGCCGTTACGCGAAGTGGTGATCCTCTTCAACCGCCATGGCAACGTGCACCTCCGCCTCGCCTCTCCGACCCTCGGCGAATTGCGTGTCAGCGGTTTTGTGCGCGCCGACAACACGTCGGCTCTCTTGCAACTCCTGCGCGCCGATTACGGAGTCGAGGCGCAGCGCCTCAGCGAGCACGCGTTCGTGCTGAACCGCCCGCGGTTCGTGCGGGCCGATTTTCATAAGGGATTTTTCGGTCCGGTCCGTGGAGATACTCGATGACGCTCTGCGTCCGCCATGGCTCGCCTAACACCATCCTTGCGCCTATTTTTACTTCTCTTCCTGCTCTGCGCGGCAATCCCCCGCGTCTCCGCGGTCGACGGGGTCCGCCGGCGCTTCAATCTGCCCGCCGACGCTGCCGAACACACGCTGCGACTCTTCGCCACCCAGTCTGGTCTTGAAGTGCTTTTCTCCCGCACTTCGACCGCCGGCGTGCGCACGAACGCGCTGCAAGGTGAGTATCCGCCGGTCGACGCCGTCACCCAGTTGCTCGCTGGCTCCGTGCTCGAAGCCGCGCAGGACCCCGCCACCGGAGCCCTCGTCGTGAGTCGCAGGCGCTCAACCGAATTAGCGGCGCCGAAGGACGCGCCTGTCTCTCTGACGCAACCCAAATTAGAAGAAAATCCTATGAAAACCTCTCGCACTTTTATCGCCGTTCTCGCCGGCTGGCTCGCGCCATTGACTGCCACCGAGGCGCCGACCGCCTATCCCGCACCGAAAGAAAATGCCGTCGTCCTTAGTCCCTTTCAGGTAAATACCTCCCGCGATTCCGGCTACGTCGCCTCCAGTACACTCGCCGGCACGCGCCTGAATTCCGAAATCTGGGACACACCCGCGGCGATCTCCGTTTTCACCTCCGAATTCCTTTCCGACCTCGGAATTCTCGATGTCAAATCCTCGCTGAATTTCGCCCTCAACGCCTCCGAGGATACCAGCAACTACACCGGTAATTTCCTCGTCGCCAACGATGTTAATATCCAGATCCGCGGCTTCATTGATGCTGCCGTCGGTCGCAACTACTTCACATGGCGGCTCTCGTCCGATGTGTTCAACGTCGAGCGCATCGATTTCTCGCGCGGGCCCAACTCGGTGCTTTTCGGCGTGGGTGCTCCCGGCGGCATCGTCAACACGTCGAGCAAGCGCGCGATCATCGGCCAAGATTTAAACCTTTTGCGCACCCGCATCGGCAGCTGGGACGATCACCGCGTCGAATACGATTTCAGTAGAACCTTGTTGAAAGACAAACTCGCGGTCCGTGCGAATCTGCTGTGGCACGACAAGAATGACTGCGCGAGTTCAAGACCTCGGAACGTCGCGCGGGCGCGCTCGCCGCCACGTATCGGCCTTTTAAAAGCACAGAAATTCGCTTCGATGGCCAATACGGGGACGTCGATCAGCTACACGCCCAGCCTTATCCCGCGAGGGAGGGGTTCGTCGGTTGGGAGACCGCCGGTCGGCTCATTGCCAACACCTACGGCCAGGCGGTCAACGGCACGACGGCCAACACGGTTGCCCCGGCAGTCTGGGATCCGTTTTCCGGGGGCGCTCCAGTGAGTTGGAACGGCAGTCGGATCGCCAGCGTCGGCCCCCGCGCCAGCGCCCTCGCCAATATCGGTGCCTCGGTGCTCGATGAATCCAAGCTGCCCCGCTGGGCCGCAATCACGAGCCCGGGTTGGACCAATGACTTTTACTATTTTAACTACGCCGGTTTCCTCGAACAACGCCTCGGCGACAACTTCTCCATCGAGGCCGCCTTCAACCGGCAGCGCGAGTCACGCTCCCAGAATCGGCCGACCGGCTTTGGCGAGGTTGTCCTGCTCGTCGATCCCAACGCCGTGCGCCCCGTCGCCAGCAACGCTCTCGGCATCGTCACCGCCACCGAACCCAATCCAAACCTCGGCCGCTATTATATTGAGGGCCGCAATTACGGCCTCCTGATTGCCGACCGGACGATCGACGACTACCGCCTGACAACCTCCTACCGGCTCGATCTCACCCCCCGTAATCGTTGGCTCGGCCGACACGATCTCGCCGCGCTCGTCAGCCGCACCAATGTGTTCAACCGCGACGACACCCTCGACAACCGCAACACCACTCCCGTCGGCACCGCCACCTTCCCGCTCGATCTCTCGAGCGGCAATAATCAGATTATCCGCCGCACCTATCTCGATTTCTCGAAGCCCGATCCTCGCGGGCACGGTCTCGCCGATCCCAACCGCTACCGCCTCGCCGGCCAGGGCGGCATCACCGAAGGCATGGTCCGCGTCGGCGATACCAGCCGCGATTTCCTCGCCCGAACCGATACCTCGAAGCTCGCTTCCCAGAGCCGGTGGTTCGATGGCCGTGTGGTTGTCACCGGCGGCCTGCGCCGCGACCGACTCCGCGTCTGGACCGACACCATCGATACTGAGAACGACGGCGACTTGAATAACAACCGCGCCGCCGTGACGCGCCTCTATCCCCGCCGACAAATGAACGGCCAGAAAGCGTTTAATCAGGGCGACACCAAAACTTTCGGCACGGTTTTACATCCACTTTCGTGGCTCGCGGTATTTTACAACCAGTCGAACAGCTTCCGGCCGCAGACCGACCAGGACATCAACGGTGCCCTCATCGGCAACCGCAAGGGCGAGGGCCGAGATTACGGTCTGCGCTTCCGTCTTTGGGACAACAAGGTCAACGCTTCGATTGCCCGCTACACCACCGATGACGCCAACGCCGCGGTCGGTTACGATAACAACTTCAACAATTTTATGAACTCGATCTGGCGCGCCATCGGCCAGTCCAACCTCCAGCGTGGAGCCGCGTCCGACAGCCTGGACTTAAGCGGCAAGGCCACCGAGGTCGAAATCACCGCCAATCCCACCGGCAACTGGCGCGTCGCCATCAACGGCGCGCAAACCCACCAGATCGCCTCTTCGCTCTACCCGCGCAACGGGGTCTACCTCGAGAGCAACCGCGCTCTGTGGATGCAAAACGCCACCAAGCCGCTCGGTAGCGAAATCGTCACTAGCATCCCCAATCCTGATCCGGTCACCGGCGGCCCGGCCACCGTGCTCACCGCGCTCCGCGAGGTGGATACGATTTACCGTGCTATCACCGCCGGCGCCGGGTCCACGCGACGGCAATTGCGTGAATATACGGGGAATTTTTTCACCGCCTATTCGTTCCGGAGCAGCGAAGGGATTCTGCGTGGCCTCACGGTCGGCGGCGGTGCCAATTACCGTGGCAAGGGGGTCGTCGGTTTCGATACCACGAGGAAGAATGCCATCATCTACGGACCTGCCTACACCCTCGCCAATGCCATGCTCGCCTACGAGTGGCGCTTCAAAAAATCTCGCACGATCAAAGTCCAGATTAATGTCGATAACCTGCTCGACGAATCGAAACCGATCCTGACCGATGCTAGCGAGACCCAGCAATTCAGTTACGTCTTCCAAACCCCGCGCCGCTACGCGTTCACGACGACGGTAACCTTCTAATGGAGGTGTCCTCCGGCGCCTCGACTTTAGAGGCCGGCAGTCCCGTGCCACCGGCTTAGCCGCTCAGGAGGGGACTGCTCGGACCACTGCGGTTCGTCCACCTTGCGCTTGCCGCGCGGCCCGGACTGGGGCTTATCTTCCCGATGCGTCCTGTCCTCGCCTTGCGCTGCCCCCTTCGCTCATGAAACACCCGCTCCCCACTCGCCGAAACTTCCTCGCAGCCTCGGCCACCGCCACCTTCGGCTTCCAGTTTTTCCGCGGCCACCTCTTTGGCGCCGGGGCCCCGAGCAATCAACTTAACCTCGCGGCCATCGGCGTCGGCGCCAAGGGCCAGGGCGTCGCCAATCTCAAGGCCTGCGCCGGGGAAAACATCGTCGCGCTCTGCGACGTCGATTCCGAATATGCCGCGTCAACGTTCGCGCGCTACCCGGCGGCGAAAACCTACGTTGACTACCGCGAGATGTTGGAAAAGCAAAAGGACATTGACGCCGTCATTATTGCCACTCCCGACCATACCCACGCCGTCATCACCCTAGCCGCGCTGGCTGCTGGCAAACATGTCTACTGCCAAAAGCCGCTCACGCATACCATCCGCGAAGCCCGCACGATCACCGAGGCCGCCCGCCGGGCCAAAGTGCAAACGCAGATGGGCAACCAAGGCCACTCTTCCGAGTCGATCCGACTCCTCAAAGAATGGCTCGCCGCTGGCGTCATTGGGGACGTACGCGAGGTGCACGCGTGGACCGACCGCCCCGTCGGCGGCGATCCGTGGTCCAACTTCGCCGTGCAGGCTCAGTCCAAAGAGACGCCGCCCGTACCCGCTACCCTCGATTGGGATCTCTGGCTCGGCCCCGTCGCCCATCGATCGTATCATCCTGACTACCACCCGTTGAAGTGGCGTGCGTGGCTCGACTTCGGCACCGGTCCGCTCGGCGACATGGGGTGTCACATCATCGACCCCGCGTTTTGGGCGCTCGACTTGGGCGCGCCGACTTCCGTCGAAGCCACCACGACCCATTGGGAAAAAGAAGTGAGTTCCCAAACGTTTCCGCGCGCCTCGATCGTCCGTTACCAGTTTCCCGCCCGCGGCGCCCGCCCGCCCGTCGCACTCACCTGGTATGACGGCCGCCTCCAGCCGCCGATTCCAGCCGACCTCGAACCCGGCCGCAAACTTCCCGGTAGCGGCGCCCTCATCATCGGCGACAAAGGCACGCTGCTTCACGGCTCCCACGGTGCGGGTGGCCTCCGCCTCCTGCCGGAAACGCGCATGAAGGAACTTGTGCGCCCGGAAAAAACGCTGCCTCGCGTCACCGGGTCTCACGAAGCCGACTGGCTCCGCGCTTGTAAGGCCGGCCCTGGCGCGCCGCCCCCGTGCTCGACTTTTGAATACGGCGGCGCTCTCACCGAGACCGTCCTCCTTGGCGTCCTCGCGATGCGTTTGCCCAACCAGCGCCTCGCATGGGATTCGGCCAAACTGCAGTTCGTAAATAACCCCGCCGCCGACGACCTGCTCCACACTCCGTACCGCGATGGCTGGAGTTTATAAACGATAGCGCGACCGCGTCTGGTTTCATCTTTGATGGGTCGCTCGCCCGCTTTTAATCTATCGATTGAAGGTTATCCGAGTTGGCCGGTTGTCGGTTCTCAGTAGAAATTCGAGGTTCCCAGTGATCACGCGGGCCCCGTGGGTCGGCCCCAACCCAAACGGCCTTGAGGATGGCATCGGGAGGATTTTTTCGGACGATTCTCTCCACTGAGGTTGCCGGCGTGCGCAAGCGGTTGTTGGTGTTACGGCTCAAATCAGGCGCTGATCTTAGGTTGCTCATAAAATCGGGCAACGGATTGCATGATCGGCGGGTGCGAAGGTTTTTTTGAGGGAGGAGATCGGTCGTGACAAGAGCGTCGGTCCGTTGCCGACCGGCGAAGAATGAGTTGAGATTCGCCTGCGCCCCAATGGGGACCTGCCCGTTGGGAATTATTTAAGCTCGCGCTCGGCTGTTTTCGGAGGGACGAATCTTGGGTGTCGAGTTGCCGCGGCGGTTAGTGGCGTCATCGGCAGGATCGGCACGGGCCCGTCATGGTTTGGTTCCCCTTTCATTCACCCTACGCCGCTGTTCGTTCGGCGGTCTTCTAAAACTTCTCAGCCCCTCATTCCCATCACGCTGCGGCCTCTGGCCAAGCTACCCATTATGAAACTTACTCGTCGACATTTCCTTGGCTCCTCCGCGGCCGCCGTGATCGTGGCCGGCATGAAAGCGCAGGGAAAAGTTTTTGGTGCCAATAATCGCGTGCGAGTATGTACGATCGGTTTTAACGGCCAAGGCGGTTCCCACATTAAGGACATCCTCACGATGAAGGACGACGCCGAGTATGTGGCGCTCTGTGACGTGGATGCGCAGGTGCGGGCCAAGGGCGTCAAGACCGTCGAGTCCGCCCAAGGGAAGGCCCCGAAGGTTTATCAAGATATGCGCGAGGCTTTACAGCAGTCCGACATCGATGCCGTGACGATTGCCACGCCGAATCATTGGCATGCGCTCGCGTCGATCTGGGCGATGGAGGCCGGCAAAGATGTCTACGTTGAAAAGCCGATGTCGCATAATATTTTTGAGGGGCAGCAGGTGATGGCGGCCGCGAAGAAATATGGTCGCATCCTTCAGCACGGCACGCAGAGCCGGTCGAATGCAACCTTGGTTCGCGATATGCGGCTCATCCATTCTGGGTTCATCGGGAAGATCATCGAGTCGCGAGGCTACGTTTATAAAAATGGCAACCGCGGCTCAATCGGTCGGGGGCGAGCGGGGCCGGCGCCGTCGTCTTTAGATTGGAATCTTTGGCAAGGGCCCGCGCGCGAGCAGCCCTTTCAAGCGAATAGCACGCGGTCGCAAAAGCCGGGACTGTGGGTGCACTACGATTGGCACTATTCTTGGGAATACGGCAACGGCGAGATCGGCAACCAAGGGGTGCACCAAATGGACATTGCCTGCTGGGGTCACAACGGCGGCATGCCGAGCAGCGTGTATAGCGCGGGCGGGCGTTTCGGTCTCGATGACGATGGCCAGACCCCCAACACGCAGGCGACGACGTTCGGCTACGGCGACGGGACCATCATGACTTTTGAAGTGCGGAATCTCGGCTCCTTCGAGGAGGCCGATGGCGGTAATTGCGGCAACAGCTTCTTCGGGACCAAGGGCATGTACGTCGTCGGTAAAGGATTTTTCACCTACAAGGAGGTGAAGAGTGGGCCACGCGAGGCCATCCCGCTGCCAGCCGATGCGCCCAATGGGGTAAAGGCGGACCGCTTCAAGCGCTTCTTCGATGCCGTGCGTTCGCGCAAACCGGAGGATGTTCCGATGAGTCCGCGTGACGCCCACGTCTCATGCGCCCACTGCCACTTGGGCAATCTGGCTTTCCGGGTCGGGCACTCCCTCGAATTTGATCCCAAGACCGAGCGGTTTAAGGATGACCGTTTCAATAAATCGCTCACGCGCGAATATCGTCCGGGTTTCGTGGTGCCGAAACTCACGACGGTTTGAAATGCTGGAAAATTACTTGCTCCAAGGGTTGTGCCCGTGGTTGTCCAGGCAGGAGTGTTCCGGTGCTTGCTTAAGCGGTTTTGGGGTGGCGGTGCGCTGGGCTTTCGCGGTGCAGTGCGCGTACGGCGTCGGGCGTGGTGCCCTCCGCCGGTTGCACACGGGGCCGGCCGTCTCGCTGGGAGCGCGGCGCTCGGTCTCTCGTCGATCGATCCGCGGGGAACGTTCCGGCCTGGGTTTCCCGTTTCAGCGCGGCACGTTCTTTCGGTTACTTTTTTCCCTTGGCGAACTTTCTCATGAATAATCGTTATCTCCCTTTCATTGGGCTCATCGTGAGTATCGCGGGCGCTCAGACGATCGTGCCGTCGCCCGCGAGCGAAAATGCCGAGCGCCCCAAGCCTCCTGTCCAACTAACTCCCTTCGAGGTTGTCGCGGAGGCCCAAGGTTATTTTTCCGGTAATGCGATGTCGGGAACTCGGCTCAATTCCAAGTTGGAAGACATCGGGGCGGCGATTACGGTCATGACCAAGGAGCAAATGGCTGACTTCGCCATGCTCGATATTAATGATATCTTTCTTTACGCGGTCAGCACGGAGGGCAGTGGCGACTATACTGATTTTGCCGTGAACAATAGCGGCCACGTCGCCGATAACGTGATGAATAATCCGCGCGGTGCGAATCGCGTGCGCGGCATCGGTTCGGCCAATCTCTCCATGGGAAATGTCGGGCTTTCGGGGCTCACCCCGGTGGATCCGCTAAATATTGATGGCGTCGAAATCAGCCGAGGGCCGAATGCCAATGTCTTTGGCTTGGGGAGTGCGGGCGGCACGCTTAATCTGCTGCCGGCGGTCGCCAATGTATCCAAAAATAAAACACAATCGGGGACTCGCGCCGATAGCGTGGGCGGCTATCGTTTCGATTTAGATGCCAACCGCGTGCTCTGGAAAAATCGGCTGGCGCTTCGTTTCAGTGGCGCCGCGCAGCACGATGGCTATGTCCGAAAACCGTCCGGGACCGATTCAATTCGGTATAATGGCATGGTGAAGTTCCAGCCGTTTGCCGGGACGACGGTCAACGCGTCCTACGCCTACTACCGGATGAATGGTAACCGCCCGAACACGCTCATGCCGCGCGACGGCTTGGCCTACTGGCTTCAGAGCGGCCGCCCCGCTTGGGATCCGGTCACCTCGACTTACACCCTTAACGGGATTGCTTATGGCCTCAATGGTCCGGGCCCCGCGGCGACGCGGACGGCCCTCACGAGTGATAGCACCATCCCGGATGTTTTTCAGCGGTCGTTTTCTGGTAACGACCGGAGCTACCTGTTTATCGAAAACGGGGCAATTGCCTATTGGACGGCCCCCACGGGCAATACTGGGCTCACGCCACTGGCCGGTAATTCGAGCAACCGCTACATGGGGGCTAATTCGGCCACCGGGGTTGCTTCGGGTCGCTTTACCAATCAACCGCTCTTCACGACTACGCCGTCGATCCAAGACAAAACCTACTACGATTGGTCGCGCTTTAATCTTGGCGCGATGAATCGGTTGATGGATCGCACCTTGGTTTATCGCTGGCAGCTCCAGCAAATTTTTCTGAACACGCCGCGACACACGCTCGTCGGTCAAGTCGACTGGGCCCGTGAGGACTCTCTCCGCTATCAGCGAAATATTTTTGGAACCGGGGCGAGCAATCAGTTGCTCGTGGATGTCAACGCCCGGCTCCTCGACGGCCGGACGAACCCGTTTTTTGGCCGACCCTATATCGGACTTGACGCACCCTTAACCCAGTGGATTCCCGGGCGTAGCGAAACCTGGCGCGGCCAACTCGCCTACAGACTCGATCTCACGCAAGAGAAGAATGTCTTAAGTTGGCTTGGTTTGCATCAGGCGACTGGATACCAAGAATACAGTTATGCGATCACACGGCGCTTCAGCTACCGCGATGTTCTCGCCTCGAATCATTCCTGGGTGCCGGCCGGCACGCTCCCCGCGCTCAACAGTAGTATCACCGGCGGCCAGGTCGCGGCCGCGGCGCGTTTCCGCGGTTATTTTCGCTATTACCTAGGTGATGCGACGGGGACGAACGTCGACTATGCACCGAGCACGTTCAACTACGGTCCTGCGACTTATGTGTGGGGCAATGCCGCCACGGGGGTATTTCAAAGCGAGGTGGCGCAACTTGACCAGAGACCGACGCTCGACAGCGCGGGGGGCGGCAGTAATTCGCAGACGATAAACCGGACGAAAGGCGCGGTGGTGCAAAGCCTGTTTCTTAACGGGCGCTTGGTCACGACCTTTGGGCTGCGGGATGATACCGTGCAGGATAAACGCGGGCTCGAGCCCCGCGCCCTCACCGCAGATGGCCGCGACTTTAATTACCAAGTGATGAACGGTTGGGCAGCGGGTGATTATGCGACCAATGGCGGGCGCACGCGGACGGCCGGCGCGGTGGTGCGGCCCTTCCGTGATTTGAGTTTTATTCGGCGCGCGCGCGAGCAAAGCGGCGTGCTCGGTTTCGCGGCGCGGGGATTGAATGGCCTGACTTTAACCTATAACCAATCGGACAGCTTTAATCCCCAGGGCCCACAGCAGGATGTCTTTCGCAACGTGCTGCCTAATTCGACAGGAGAAGGGCGCGATGGGGGCTTTTGGCTGAATCTGAACGACGGGAAGTTTATTTTGCGAGTGAACCGCTTCGAAACGAAGCGCATCAAGACGCGAGGGAGCGACGCGGCTACGCTGGCCCAGCGCGTTCTGAGATTGGATGTCTTTCAGAGTGATGCTTGGCAGCTCGTGAACAACGCGCGGACCTGGATCACGCAGTTTAACCCGTCATTCAGCGCTGCGCAGGTCCAAGCAGAGATTGCTCGCCAAACCGGCCTTTCGGTAGATGAGCAGAATGAGTTGCAACTCCCCGACCCCGGTATCTCCGCGACGCAAGATGTGGAAGCCCGCGGCACCGAGTTTGAACTGAATTTTAATCCGACGCGGTATTGGACCGTGCAGTCGTCCTTTTCCGAAACCGAGACCACGAATACGAATGTCTCCACCTCGACGACCGATTGGATTGCGCACCGCCTGCCGGTTTGGACGACGATCCGCGACCCGCGAACGGGTACCCTTTGGTGGGACACGAGCTATGGGGGGACCACGCCGCATCAGGCCTTCACCAACAACGTGGACCTACCACTGAAAATTCTGCTCCAGCAGCAAGGTAAAGCGAACCCTCAGATTCGTAAATATCGTCTTAAAATTTCCAATAGCCTGCAACTGGCGGGGCTGACGCAACACCGCATTTTGAAGAATGTGAGCGTGGGTGGTGCGCTGCGATGGGAGGACAAAGCGGGCATCGGTTATTACGGAGTGCAGAAATTTCCTGCATCGATTACGGAGCTCGATCCAACTCGGCCAATTTACGACAAGGCGCATTACTACGTGGATGCGTTCGTGAGTTACCGCCTGAAATTATTTTCGAATAAAGTGGGTGCAACCCTTCAGTTTAACGCGCGGAACCTTGGGGAAAATGGTCGCCTGCAGCCTGTGGGAGCGTTTCCGGACGGCTCGCCGCTCGCGTTTAGAATCGTTGATCCCTCGTTATACATTTTCCAGGTTAAGTTCGACCTGTAGAGGCGCGGCGGAAGATTTTTCGTTCATGGGAATTTTTGAACCTTCCGCGGCCCGCCGGTTGCGGGCGTCGGTGGGCGTTGGCCTTTGCGGCCAAGGGGCTTTCGCGGCGGGTGACCTTAAGTTTTGAGCACTTGGGGAGGAGCGCTAGTCGATGTTTTGCTGAAATGTCGGCGGATGGCGGCCTCGATTTCGGGTATCTTGACGGGCTTCGAAATGTAGTCGTTCATGCCGGCGTTCACGGCGAGTTGGCGATCGCCTTGCATGGCATTGGCGGTCAGGGCGATGATGATCGGTTGGCGTTTGGCGGGGAGGCGGGCGCGGATTTGACGGGTGGCCTCGTAGCCGTCGATCTCGGGCATTTGCACGTCCATGAGCACGAGATCGTAGTGACGACTTTGGAGTGCGCTCACGACCGCCAACCCATTGGTTACCGCATCAGCGCGATAGCCGAGACGTTGCAGGAAACGGAGCGCGACCTTTTGGTTGACGGGATTGTCCTCGGCGAGCAGGACCTCGAGCGGGATTTCCTCTCCCAGCAACGGCTCCTTCGTGAAGATTGGATCGATGTCTGATCGAACGGTCGTGTGGAACAAACTGATGATGCCGTGAATGAGTGAGCTCGTGCGGATGGGCTTGGATGTGCTGGCGGTCAGGGGGGCGCCAGCGCGGAAAGCGGGAGTATGTCCGAGAGGGCAAAGTAACATGCGGGGACAGGTTAGGACGGTGAGGGCATCAAGTGCGGAAGAGTCGTCCGATTGGCCGGAATCCATGATCAAAAGCGCAGGTGAGCGGGTAAGTTTAGGCAGGAGGGCCAAGGCCGCCGGTACGTCGGGAACGACGGCGCACTCGAGTTTCCAGCGATCGAAAATGGTGCTTAGGCGGATTTGAGTGACCAGATTTTTTTCGATACAAAGCACCAAGCCGCCGGCGAGTTTTCGGGGTATACTGGGAAGACGCGAGGCCGTCCCGTCAGCGGCTTTTTCCGTTTGGATCGTGAAGATGAAAGCGGATCCTTGACCAACGGCGCTCTCGACGCGAATCGCCCCGCCCAGTAACACGCAAAAACGTTGGCAAATCGCGAGGCCGAGACCGGTGCCTCCGTATTTCCGAGTGATCGATGAGTCGACTTGGCTGAATGCTTTGAACAGGCGGTCAATGCGGCTCGCGGGAATACCGATACCGGTATCTCGAACGGTGAATTCGAGAATCACCGGATCGGTGGGACCGAGGCGGGTGGTCAGACCGCGGAGGAGTTGGGGCGGGCGCACGATCCGGCGGACTTCCACCGAGACACCGCCAGTGGGGGTAAATTTTATCCCGTTGTTGACGAGGTTGACGATGATTTGGCGGAGGCGGGTGATGTCGCTGACGATCCAAGCGGGGACATCGCTGGCAATTTGGTAGCCGACCTCTAATTTTTTTGTCGCCGCTTGGACGGCAAAGATATCGAGCGCCTCCTCGATACAGAGGGAAAGTTCGAACGAGACCTTCTCAAGTTCCATCTTGCCGGATTCGATTTTAGAAAAGTCGAGAATATCGTTGATGACCGTGAGGAGGGCGTCGCCGGAGTTGCGGATGGTGCTGACTAAGTCGCGTTGTTCGATATTAAGCGGGGTCTCCATGAGCAGGCTCGTCATGCCGATAACCCCGTTCATGGGTGTGCGGATTTCGTGTGACATCGAGGCAAGGAATTCGCTTTTGGCGCGGGAGGCTTCGTCGGCTTCCGTTTTGGCACGGCGGAGCTGGAGTTCGGTTTCGACGCGTGCGGTGATGTCGGTGGCGACGGCGATATAGTATTCGACTTCGGCGTTGGTGTTGCGGATGGGCTGCGCCTCGACTTGGAGGTGATATTTGCGACCCGACTTTGAATAACTGAGGATGTCGGTGCTGATGCCTTGTCCGTTGCGCATGGCGGCGCGAACACGGACTAAGGTGCGGAGGTTAGTGGCTGGGCCGATTACGAATTGCGCGGGGTTCCGACCAATGACTTCGTCGAGCCGATACTCCATGACGCGGCAGAACGCTTCGTTGGCCCATTCGATTTTTCCATCGGGAGCGCCGATGAAGACAGGGTTATCGGTCTTGGCGGCGACGAGGGACAGTTTGCGTGCTTCGGTTTGGCTTTCGCGCAAGGCGAATTCGGCTTCGCGGCGAGCGGTGATATCTTGAACCGTACCGATGATGCGGGCGGGGCGGCCATCGGGGGTGGTGGCAACTGTTTTGGAGCGCGTGTAGACCCAGCGCCAGTCGCCATTGCTGGCGCGAACGCGGTATTCGGGTTCGATGAACGAAGCGGTCCCGTGCAGCTGAGTCTCGGTTCGACGGCGGTAAAGGGGGAGGTCTTCGGGATAAATGAGGATCTGCCAAGCCTCGACGGTGGTCGGCATACGCGTAGAGTCATAGCCGAGCATGGCCCAAAGGCCGGGGCTATAGTAGATATAGCCAGAGGGCACGTTCCACTCGAAGATGCCGATCTGCGTGGAGTCGAGGGCGAGCCGAAGACGCTCGTCGGAAATTTTAAGACGGGCCTCGATCCGGCGGCGTTCTTCGTTTTCGACCGAAAGTTTTTTATGCGATAGCTCCGCGGCTCTTTGGCCCGACCGCGCCCGCCGCGCGAGATGGAGGGTGAGGCTGACAAGGAGGGTGAGACTCAAACCGGCGGCGAGAGTAAACTCAGGCAGGCGGGTCTGGTTTTTGCGCAAGCTTGCCGTACTCGGGGCCAAACTGAGGCGCACGCGCCGATCGGCAATCGTGAGGGATTTCTCACTCAAGTATGCCGGGGCCGCCGACTTCGCCTGGGGGCTTGGTCCCAGTACCGGCAGGCCCCCGATAGAAATCGCGACGTGGTAATCCGGTTCGATTTTTAATTGCCTGAGAAGGGCCTGGAAGAAAGTGCGGTACGCATACTCGGCCGCCACAAATCCGGCCAGACGCCCGCTCCGAATGACGGGCACATAGATCGCAAATCCGAGTCGGGGGGGCTGGTTGGAAAAATTTCCGTCGACCGAAATTGTCTGGGAAATCACGGGACCTCGCGCGAGCCGGGCTTGGTTGAGTGCGGCATTCCGCTCGGTCACGGCGGCGTGATCAAAATACAGCGGGTTCGCGTCGGGCTTATCAGGCTGGACCCACACCGTGCGCCGCGAAATATCTACGAAATAATATCCGAGGCAGCCAAGCGTGGTGGCGCTTGCGTAGCCGGTGGTGGTGCCGTGGTTGTGCGCGGCGACATCCGCCGCCCAAGCGGTGAAATTATTTTCGGCCTGATCGCCCCAAGGGCGAGCGAACAAACGTTCGATCTCGCTCATCTGTTGGTCGAGCGTGGCTTTGATTTCTACCGCAACGTTTTCGACCTGGGCGAGCGTTGTCTGCGCAACGCTGTTGTTTTCGCGTTCCGTAATTCCGTGCCAGGTTAAGAGTGTGCACGCGATTCCGCCCACGATGGCGGGAACGGGCGACCAATCGGGGCTAGAGCCAGTTGTGAGGATGGCGGTACGCCAAGCCCGCAAGAGGATGAGCGCGCCGCTCAGAATAATTAAAATAGCGGCGACGGGCGAGCTGGCGGGAACCGAGCCCCACGCGTATACAAAGGGCAGTTCGGCAGCGTAGCCGAGGAGAGTAGCGAACCCGGCGGAGGCGAGGAGCGTGCCAATGATCGACTTGATGAAAAGGCGCGCGGGGAAGTCGGCCCGCGGCGACCAGAGGACGAGCGTGGTGCCAGCGACGAGCAACCAAACTGCAACGATGGCGGCCATCCTTCCTGGATGTTCAGCGTGCGCTTGGAGCCGATCACGAACCAACAGTTCATCGATTAAAAAATCTCGCTGGAGGATATCTTGGATGAGCGAGAGTCCGCCGATCGCAGCGGGCAAGAGACCGAGCGGAGCAAATCGGGGTCGGTTGAGTTCAAGTGCCAGAGCCGTCATCCCGATGAGAAGAAAGCCGAGCGCCGCATTAAACTCGAGGGCGGGAAGCCCGGCAAACGGTGGTAAGAGATCCTGCAGGCGCAGTATCCGGCCTGCCAAGTTCAGACCACTAACCCCGATGAGCGCGGCCGCTAAAAAAATGCCGGTTCGTTCGAGCCATTGCAAATTGGTTAGTTTGGGCAATGACGACATCAAAAGTGAAGGTGATCTGAAACACTTGGGGACTCCTCGGCAATTCGTTTCCCGCTTAGTTTTTATCAGGGCGGCTGGCGAGGGACCAGTGGCACTTGGCTCAGTCGGTTAGGCGCGTCGGCCTCGAAGCAAGTGCTTGGATCGGGACCGACCAGAGTTCGCGCTGCACCCGTCAGGGCGCGACGGGGGCACGTGGGGCCGGCCCGAAGGACGGCGCCGCGATCGCGGTCGGCGTGCTCGCGGGCGCGGCGCTCGAGCTAGATCCGATCATCGGATCCGGTTTTTTATCTGGCGATCCCTCTCCTTCGATTAAGCCTTTGAGGAGCTGGCTGGGGCTGAGCACAAAGGCCCACTGGGGCGCCTCCAGGGGGCCCGTCAATCTTACCTCGAAGGCGTTTGAGAACGGGGTGAGCACAGCTCCGACGACTGTTTTCAGCAGGCTATCACTCTCGTGAAACGGGAATATTTTTGCGCTAAAATCTAATTCGCTCCGGTCGAGCGCGTAGTCACCATTCATCTCGATCGCCGAGTTCGCGCCGCGTATTTCGAGCTGCGAGAAATGGAGTTTCGTTTCATTAATCTTAAAATTACCGCGCGCCTCGTTGAAGCGCAAAGCGGTGAATTTCAATAATTCGGACAGTTGCCCAAGTAGGGGGACCTCACCGATTTCTGGGCCGCGGAGCGAGGCGTTGCCCTCTCCGTGAAAACTCAGTGGTGCGCTCGCCCGACCCTCAGCCGAGGCCGCGAGATCGAGCCGAACGTTGGCTTTTTGATGGATAAATTCCCTCGGAGGGCTGGCGGGGCGCCCGGCGCGCAGCGCGAAAAATTCTTGCAGCTTTTGCGCGGCCTGGCCGAGGCTAGCGTTTTGCAGCGAGAGGTCGAACCCGAGGCTGCGTTGATCTCCGGTCCCCTCGAGGCGCGCGTGGCCGTTGGCGGTGCCTCCGGCGAAGGTTGCCCCGATATCATCGACCGCGATGGAGTCGCCATCAATCGTCGCGATAAACGAGACATCTTCGATGGGAAATTGGTATAGGCGGAAATCGCCGACGCTGCGCGCTTCAATCCGCAGGTGCTCCCTGCTCCCAGCGGGTGCGGCCGGACCAAAAAAAGTTCCTTGAAATTTTACCTCAGGCTGGCCGGCGTAGCTGATCGCGGCGAGCGGCGCTGAGAGCTTTGGGCCGAGGGTTTCGCGGATGCTCTCCAAATCCACGTTCGAGGTAAGCCCAATCTCAAGTTTCTGCCATTTGTTGCTATTGGGCAAAGCCGTCAAACGAAAAGTGCCGCGGGCGGAACCTTCGCCGCGGGTGGCGAAGACTTCGAGCCCGTCATAAAATGCCGGGCGAATGAAAAGCCGCACGCGCACCTGCTCGAAGCGGGTACCGCGCATGATGGGCTTCAGGGTATCCGCAAAAATAAATACACTGGTTTCAGCGGGGGTGCGCCACGACCCGGAGACATCGACGCTGGCCTCGGGGGGGGCGAGCGGAAATTCCAGTTGTTTGAAGAAATTCGGCCACCATTCCCGGAACCAAGGGGAAATGTCGAGAGGGCGCAGTTTGCCGTCCAAGAGAAAACGATACTGGTGGGTGGTGAGGTCGTGCTCGTAGGTGCCTTGCGCCGAGTTCTGGCCGACGCGGGCAAAGGCTTCTTGAGCGTAAAAGCGTTGCGGAGACAATTCGACGCGAACGCGGCCGTCTTCCATCGCGAGTCCGTACGATCGCATGCGGGGAACCCGGATCCGAGCAGTGAGCTGGGCGAATTTCCATCCGGCGCTTAAAGTTACCTCTGCGCTCTCGGCGGAAAGTGTTTCAAAGTCGTAAAATCGGCGGACGTCGGTGCCCGCGCGGCGGCTTATATTAGCCAGCACGGTGGGGGCGATTTCTCCGGAGAAGCGAATGCGCGCACTGCGGGTGGCGAGGTCGGCCTCGGCATTCAGAGCGAGACGCGAGTCAAGTAATCCGGCCACGATGGTAGCAGCCAGCCGCGAGCCTGGCAGCGGGTAGATTTGCGCGGACGATGCCTTCGCCGTGAAGTCTTCGAAACGGCTGGTTTCAGCCGTGATCGCTAACTCGCGCAGGTCGAGAGGGGACGTGGCAGTGGCAAAGTTCCAGCGGCCAAAGGCGAGCGCGGTGATCCCGTGGACCTGAGTGGCCGATCCTAGCCAAAGATCCTCTGCCGTGATGGAGATGACCGCGGGTTGGTCGGCGTTGGTGAGGCGCACCTCCGTGGTGGCGCGGACTTTGGCGATTTTACCTTCGAAATTCGGGGGAAGATTGACTTCACGGCTGAGCACGGTGACGCGCAGGTTCTGGACCCCGAGCACGGGAGGGAGGAGCGTGAGCTCAACGGTGGGTTCTTCGATGGGCGCGAGGACCGCTGCTAGGTCCATCGCTTGTCGGCAAATTGTCGGGAAGCCCCGCACGAGGATCGCCATTATTTCGCCCAAAGGTGCCTGGCCCGTGCCGATCGTAAGCGGCAGCTGTCCTGATGCGCTGAGGTTGGCGCCGGCGATGCGGGCGTTTAACTGAACGAGGTGCGCGACCTCCGCGGTTATGTGCAGAGTGACATGCAAACTGCGGATAAATTCCTCAGGCTGGCCGCTGCCTGAAAGCATACTTGGCACGAAGGCCGAGGCGCCGCTCAAGCTGATTTCTTGGGGCACGAAGCGACCATTTAAAAGGGACCTTGCATCAAAGCGGATGAAAAGGGTGCGGGCGACAACGACCGGTTCAGTGGAGTTCGGCAGAAAGATGCGGGCATCTTCGATGAGCAGGCGACCGGTGGGATCAAACGACGTGCGCCCGAAGGTGGCCTTGACACCAGTCTCGGCCAGCCACCTCTCCAGTTTTCTCAAACCGAACTGGGGGATGGCCAGTTCGTTGGATGTGAGAATGTAAATGAGGCCAGCGAGGAGGAGTGCCAGCCCCAGCCAGAGCGTCCAAAGGATGATGGAGAATACCCCGCCGGTGAGCAGGCCGAGGGCGCCACGGATGAACTTCGCTGGCGGGCTCATTTTGTGATCAGTCGCGGGCTCCGTTCGCCGTCGTTTTAAGCGCAGAATTATTTCTGCGGTTCGCGGCGCGGTCCGAGATCACGGGGACCATAGACGGCTGCCCACAATGCATCAATGAGTGGTTGTTCAAGCGAAAATACGGTATCGAGTTCCTTGATACCACCGAACTGCTGGTTCCCGCCGAGTCTTTCCGTGAGGTATAGTTTGAGGATATTGGCCGGGGCGGCGTTGGTTAAACCGGCGGTTGTAAGCGTCGCTTCAAGGAGGTAAAACCAGGGGCGATCTTCGCCTGCCCCGGCGACTCGATCGGTAAACCCACCGGCGACAAACTCGCGTGCGCGCAGCGTCCGCAGGGCGCCGAGGATTGTCCGGATCGCTGCCGGATCCCGCACCACGCCGGTGGCGGCAAGAGTGGCATCGGCGGTCGTGGCGAGGAGCTCTTTCTTGCTTTCCACTTCGCTCAGGCGCAGGTGAGAGATGTGGGTCGTGGGGGGCAGGGGTTCGGCGATGGCGCGATCGCGCCAAGCGGATGCCGTAATCGTCAGCTCGGTGAGGATTTCGGCCGGGACCTGATAAATCGAGGTCCCCGCGTCGGATTGCGTGCCGATTCGGGCGTAGACGTTTTTTGCCACGTCGGTGCCGAGGCGGAGGATCACCGGCGCGGTCAGGCCGAGCGCCGTAAGCGTGATTTCACGAGCGGGCCGGTTGAAGCCCCACTCCTCCAAGTCAGCACTGGTCGGCGCATCACTCGTGAATTTTTGGGCAGAGAGAAGGCTTAAGAGTTCGAGCAGGCGTTGCACGGAGGCGCGATCGGCCGGCAGCGTTTGGGCACCGGGGGCGGCGTTTTCACTGCGCCGGATGATCTGCCAAGAAGGGGTGGTGGTGAGTTGGCCAGCGGAAGGTTCGAGGCGTTGTAAAGTGAGTGGGGCGAGGTTGGGCTGGACGGGCGCAGCGAGGGTGACGGCGGTGACGCCGCTAATTTCAAAGTCGAGGAGCCGTTTTTCGCGGAGAGTTTCCTGAGCGTTGCGCAAGGCGGTGATGAGCGGGAGGGGGACGATGACGGTGAAGAGTGCATTACGCCCCTCGAGCTGCGCGTAAAATTCGTTGGAGGAAGGCATCGAAGAAGCCGCGCTTGGGTTAACCGCGTCCCCGAGGTAGAGAATTTCCTGCCGGCCGTTGCCCTCGATGGTTATCTTAAGGGTGGAGGTCCCCGAGGGCAGGGCGCCGTTGGGCGTGGCTGGAAATGATTTGGCGTGGAGCGCGTTGAGTTCGTTCAGGGTGAGCTCGATCGCGGTCTTGCTGGCGCGCGCGGTAATGGGAGCGTCGAAAGTCCACCGGGTGCCATCGCGCCGGATCCGGACGCGTAGGCCGAGGTTGGAGCGAGTGGCGTCCGCGGTCGTTTGGATAATGAGTGAGCGTGCTTCGAAGACGCGGACTGAGAGGAGCGTATCGGCCCGAATCTGTTCAAGCGGGGTGGTCAGAGTGTCGAGTAGGCCGCGCTTCACGACATGGACACGTTCACCGTTGGCGGATAAAATATAGAGTCGTTTGCCGTCTTTGGTGGCGTCCCCAATTTTTAAGGAAGTGCCTGATGCTGGGAGTGCGCCGAGCGCGGCGGGAGCGGTCGATGAAAAAGTGACGGTGATTTTTGGATGATCGAGTCCGAAGTCGGCGAGCGATTGGCTGTTTTTAGAAAGATCGGCGACGCGGAAGCTCGCCTCGTGTTCGAGCAGTTGGAGCTCGTTGACGATTGCGCTGGCGGCGTGGGGGTTGGCTGGCCAGTCGAGGGGTTGGCGGAGGGACCACGTATCTCTTTGCCGGACGAGCAGGAACGAACCGCTGGGGTCGGCGCTGGTGACTTGGACGGATCGGATATCGGAGGCCTCGGGACCGAGAACGCGTCGACGGGTCTCGAGAGACTGGGCCTCGATGCGCCAGTGGCGCTCGAACTTAAAGATGAAAAAGAACAGCGCGACGTTGAGGAAAATCAGTACAAGCGTGACTTTGGTGCGCACTTAGTGAGTTGGATTAAAGGTGGAGATTGGCGGTGGGAGCCGGCGAGTGCGCGCTAAAAAAAGTGAGAAAAGGGAAGATGCGGTTTTGGGGGTGGTTCGCGCGGCGACCACCTAAGTGCGACGAGTCCAGTAGACGAGCAGACCAAGCAGCATGGCGCCACCTGGTAGCCCCAGCAGGAGCGCATAGCGGAGTCGGGTAAAATCAGCGGCGCTAAGGGCCAGCATAAAACGGTCGACCGGGCGCGGCGGAATGGTGAGCTGCTTATCACGGTCGACGGTCCAGTTCACGGCATTGAGAGCGATGAGCAGGCTCGCGGTATCGAGGCGGCCGTTGGCGATAAAATCACCGCAGCCAAAGACAACTAATTTTCCTCCGCGAACACTGAAAGGGAGTTGGTCGCGGACGGCGAGTCGTTCAGAGGCGACGATGACGCCGAGCCGGTCTGCTGGTTCCATACCGGGCATGGGGCGGGTATCAATCCCCGGATCGTACTGGGGGATGACGCCCGGTCGAAAGCTCCGCTCCCCCCAAGCGTTGGTGGAAGTGGCGGCGATTGCGACGGTGCTGAGCCCGCTGCCTAGGGTCCGACCGGGATCGGGCATAACCGTGCGGGCGGCACCGAGACGGAGTGGTTGGTTGCCGAGATCGATCAGTGTCTTCGTGATGGGGTGGGAGACGAAAGCGCGGACCAGAAGATCACCATTTTCAGCCATGTTTTCCTGCGCCGGATCAAGGATGCGGTCGTTTTGAACGAGCACGCCCCAGTCGAGAAGTAAATCCTCGAGCCCAAGTGCAGCGGTGCTCATGTTGGGTGAGAGAAAAAGTAACATGCGGCCGGCCCCCGCACCGAGATATTGCCGCAAGAGTTCTTGTTCGGCACGAGCGTAGGTGCTTTGCGGGGCGACGGCGACGATCAATGCGGCATCGGCGGGAATCTTCCGGGTGGCGGTGAGATCGATGGCATCGACTTCAAAGTTCCTGATCTTGAGTTGGTCGCGTAAACCGGAAAGGCCGGCTTGCGCATCGGCATTATCGATCCGCAGTTCGCCGTGACCAGCGAGAAAATAGATTTTTTGGCGAGTGGGCATGGCGACCTCGAGAATGGCCGCGGTGAGGACCTGCTCGCCGTGAAACGACTGCCTTTGCTTTTGCTTAAGTGTATAAAGTTCGCTCACGGGCACGAGGCGCCGCTTATCCCCAGAGAGCAGCGCGATAATATCGGCCTGCTCAATGCCAAGCTCTTCGGCGCGCCGCCGGTTCTGGTATACGTCGAGGGTTTCTTTTGTGATTTTACCAACCGACCGACTTTCGGTGGCGTACACATATTCGTCGACCAAACCGCGGACTTCCGGGTCATCGCTGTCGGGTGAGAGCGTGACGATGATGTGGACGGGGCGATCAAGATTGTGCAGGTAGGAAAGAGTCTCGGCGGAGAGTGAAAACTTGTGTTGTTGGGTGAGATCAAATCGCCACGCATGATTTCTGGCGACGTAGTTCAGCCCGCCAAAAAGAGGAATAAAGAGCAGGGCCTGGAGAATCAGGTTCAGCGTGCGCAGCCAACGCACGGCGCGAAAACTTTCGAGAAAAGGTGGCTTCATGCGTGGAGGAGTTTTGCTTCCACGCTGAGAATGCTGAAGATCAGGGCGAGCACGGTGCCGCTGAGGTAGAACAACACGTGGCGCGAGTCGATGACCCCGCGCGTGAAGTCGTCGCGATGCGAAAAGACGTGCCCGTAGTCGATTACTGCTTTGGCGGGATTGAGCATGCCTTGGGTCATCCAAGCGGAGTCGGAGAGGGCGTTGCCGCCGAGGATTAAAGTGGCGAGCATCACGCATCCAAGAATGCCGGCGACCGATTGGTTGCTGGTGACGGAACTTGCCAGCACCCCGAGTGCCACAAAGAGGAGGCCCGATACCGCTATGAACAGAAAACCGCCGACCAGAGGTCCCGAGTCGAGGAAGCGGGCATCGCCAGAAAATTTCTTCAGGATGATAAAAAATCCCAGGGTCGATGCCCATAGCGTCGTGTAGAGAAAATAGGCGGCGCCAAACTTCGCCAAGACGACTTCGGTCGTGGTGACCGGCGTGGTCAGCAAGGTTTCAATCGTCCCAAGACGACGTTCCTCGGCGAGGCATTTCATCGTGAGCAGCGGAACCATGACGCAGGCGGGTAGCCAGAACAGTTGGAAATAAACGTTCGCGGGAGAGGCCTCTTGGGGGGCGCTGCTGTAAATTTCGAGAATCTTGGTGAAAATGAGTCCCATGAATCCAAGGAAAAGCGTGGCCGCGACATAGGTGGCCGGGCTGACGAGCAGCATCCTAATTTCATGGCTTAGCAGCGTGGGAAAATGTTTCACGGTGAAAGGAGTCGGTCGTGGCGGAATCGGGCGAACAGTGGCGCCAGATCACCGGTTTTTACAGGGGGATGGCCGAGCCTCATTTACCGGGGGATTGAAACGTGGCCACGGCGTCCCAACTGCGGCGCGTGGCCGCGAGGAAGACGTCTTCGAGGGTGGGCGTCGTTCGGCTCAGCGCCCTGACGCGCAAGCCGCGGGCGAGGCAGGCGCCGAGCAGGACCTCGCCAAGGTCGTCATCACGGGTGGTCGTGATCGTGACCAAGCGGAAGCCATCGCTGGCCGCGCCGGCGGTGACCTCGACTCTCATTTCTGGATCGAGGCCGGCGAGTGCTTGAGTGAATTCGGAGGGATCACCGTTAATTTGGAGCTGGTAGGTCGAGCGCCCTAAAATCTCTCGACGCAGCTCGGCCGGCGTGCCTTGAGCGACGACCCTCCCTTGATTGATGATGAGCACGCGGTCGCAGGTCATCTCAATTTCTGGTAAAATATGCGACGAAATCAACACGGTCATGCGACCGCGGAGGCTGGCGATCAAATCACGGACGATCAGGATCTGGTGGGGATCGAGCCCAATCGTCGGTTCATCCATGATGATGACTGGCGGCTCGGCGAGGATCGCATCCGCGATGCCAACCCTTTGCCGGTAGCCCTTGGAAAGTTGCCCGATAATTTTGTGCCGGACACGTTTCAGGTCGCACAATTCGAGGACTTCATCGATGCGGGGACCGAGTTTCCTCCGGGGGACTTCTTTGATCCGGCCACGGAAGTACATGAACTCGGAGACGCGCATGTCTTCCGGGAGCGGGTTGTTCTCGGGCATGTAGCCGATCCGCCGCTTGATTTCATCGGGTTGCGTTGCGACGGGCACGCCGCAGATTTTTACGCTGCCAGAAGACGCCGGCAAATAGCCGGTCAGGATGCGCATCGTGGTTGATTTACCCGCGCCATTGGGCCCAAGAAAGCCGATAATTTCACCGCGGGCCACGCTAAAGCTGATATCGTTTACAGCCGTGACCCCACCGTAGGTCTTGATCAGACGGGTGACTTCAATGGCGGTGGGAGCTGCGGACATGCGTGATGTAAAAAGGAGGGAGGGAGAGGCGTGAACGAGTGACTTTGGCGCGATCTGCAAGTTCCCCTCGAGCGTGCCCCATTCTCAGCGGCTGTCTAAGTAATTTCAGGAAGATTTCTCAATCGTGACTTCCCCCGCTCGAAACCGTCGCGCCTTGCCTTGGGTGTCGCGCAGGAGCAGCGCGCCCTCGTTATCGATTCCGCTGACGATGCCGCGATGCTGGCGCGGACCCTCCAGCAGGCAAATCGGTTTCCCGCGTAGTACGTCGAATCGATGCCAGAGGTCGGCGAACGTGGCGAGATGGGTGCCCTCGACAAAGTTTTTGTAGGCGAGCAGCACGCGACCGACGAGCGCGGCCGTGAGTCGGTTAATGTCCAGCGGAACGCCGGTGACTTCCTCGAGAGTGATGGCCCTTCGTTGGAGATCGGCCGGCCAGAGGGTCGGCGTCTGGTTGACGTTGAGGCCAAGTCCGAAAATCAGGTCTCTGATCTGATCGGCATCGACCCGAGCCTCCGTGAGCATGCCCCCCGCTTTACGTCCTTCAAAAAGGATATCGTTGGGCCATTTGATGCCAGGTTCGATATGAATAAAATTGGCGATGAGTTCACAGATGTTTACACCCATCCATAGCGTGAAGGTTTGCATCCGAGCGGGTTCGAGCTGGGGACGAAAGACGAAGCTCGCGTAGAGGTTTCCGGGTGACTCGCTGTTCCAGACGCGACCGAAGCGCCCGCGGCCTTGCGTCTGCCGGCGAGCCAAGACCGCGAATGGCGTTTTCTGTCCCTTCGCGAGTTGGCGGGCGGCCTCATCGTTGGTGCTGTCGACTTCATCGAGAATTTTCAGCGGGCAATGGGTTGAGCCATCTTTGAGCTGAGTTTCGATGAGCGGAGGATAAAGGTGCGGAGGATTTCCGGTGAGACGATAGCCACGGGACCTTTGGGCGGTAAATGTGAATCCAGCGGCCCGCAATTTTTCCATATGTTGCCACACGGCGACGCGGCTGATTCCGAGTTTGCCCGCCAGCGCGGCCCCCGAAACCCAACCTGTCCCATGGGCTAAAAGTTCGCGGAGGATGACGTGTTCGGCTTTCGGCATGAATTATTAAAATAAGACGAGATCAGGAGGCGCGGAGTTTCAGCAGGCATTTTAAAGAGTGGAGGGGGATCGTGCAATTGGGATTTGAGGAAATGGCTTGGAGGAAAAGGGCGGGCGACTAGGGGTCCGACGGCGCATGTGGCGGCGCGCGGTCTGGGAGTGTGCACGGCGAGACCGAGGGTGCCATCGTGCGCTGTACGGGAGGGTAGATCGCTGGTCGTCCGCAGCCGGCTGCCAACGAGCCGACTGGGAAAATGAGGAGGCGGGTTTGGGGGAATACCAGCGGGGGCGGGGCGGAGCGAGCGAGGCGCCCGGTCAGTCGCTTCCGGCGTCTTTGGACCGAGGTAGCTGGCCATGCCTCCACGTGATCGGGGTGCTGAGGGTCCGCTTCCTCGGGGCGGTAGGAAGGGTCGGACCGATGGCCGAGAATATTATTTGGTATCGGCGTGTTATCTACCCTCATAGCGGAGGGGGGACTCGGCGGTTTTTATGCGAGGCGCGCGGACAACTACTTTGTCGGGTGCGCGCTCCAGCCGAAGTCGCTCGATCGCAGGTAAGTTTTTTGAGATTCCTTTAAAATATACGATCCGGCTGCGGCGTCGGTTTGCCGGGCGTTGACGCCGGCGTCGTTTAGATCCGCCATGTTATTTAAGCGCTCATCCTCTGCATACATCGTGAGGGCGCGCGATTCCTTGGAGGTGCCGAAGAGCGGGAGCGTAAACCGATTCAGGGCCCGATCCGCATCGGAAATATAGCGCCGCATCGCGATCGCGGTAAGCCCTTTGGCGGTATGGATGGTGCGCTCGGAAAAAACCGGCGGCTTCGCTTCCTGCACGATATACTTAGGTAAGCGCACAATGGCGTTCTTGGGTTTGTCGATATCGCGCAGGTCGACTTCCTCGACGACAGGCTTGGGCTCAGGTTTTGGTGCCGCTGGGGTATACTTAGGCGACGCCGCGGCGAGCGCGGCGGCGGCCTCTCCAGAAATAGCGCGCGGTCGTCGGGGGGGCGCGGCTGCTGACGGTTGGCTTGAACTGGGCGACGCGAGAATGGGCGTATCACCGACCTTCGGATCGTTTAATGCCTGAGCGTTGGCGATCGGTAAAAGTCCCGCAATCCCGGCAACCGTGACGGCGAGGTAATGGGTGATGAATCGAACCATGGCGACTGGACAGAAATGGGGCGATGGCTGGCTTCCTGCAAGCGCGGGAAAAAGAAATTACGAAAAAGAAATTGATAAAAACCAAACGCCCGCTGGCGAGCGGCCCGACGTTCCGTTTGGCCCTGGCTGTGCACGGACGAGGTGAGTGGTGGCGCGCGCGGGTCCCGGCGGCGCCCGCTGCGGGGTAGAACCAATCAGACGGTGCGCGGCGTAAAAAGCAGTAGGCGCATTTTTAGCGGATAACGTTGAAACGAGGTTGAACTCTCGACGTAGCCGAGCGAGTTTTTATCTTTTATTCGAACTATGTCAGCCGCCATCTCCCCTTCGCCCATCAATCGTTTTTCATTGCCCGACGCCGGTGGGCACTTTGGCCGTTATGGCGGAGTTTTTGTACCGGAGACGTTGATGACGGCCTTGCAAGAACTGGGGGCGGCTTACGATGTGGCGCGGCAAGATCCGACCTTCCAGCAGGAGTTGCAGCATCACTTGAAGGAATTTGCCGGACGACCGACCGAGTTGTATTTTGCCGAGCGCCTCACTCAGCACTGTGGCGGGGCCAAGATCTATCTAAAACGCGAAGACCTTTTGCACACGGGAGCGCACAAGATTAATAACGCGCTCGGCCAAGGTTTGCTGGCACGCCGAATGGGCAAAAAACGCGTGATCGCGGAAACCGGGGCGGGCCAGCACGGTGTGGCGACTGCGGCGGTCTGCGCAAAGTTTGGTTTCGAGTGCGTGATTTATATGGGCGCAGTCGACATGGAGCGTCAGGCCTTGAATGTCTTTCGCATGCGGCTTATGGGCGCCGAAGTGCGCGGGGTTCAGGCTGGGCAGAAGACTTTAAAAGAGGCGATCAACGAGGCCATGCGCGATTGGGTGACGAATGTGCGGGGGACGCATTATATTCTCGGTTCCGCTTTGGGCTCCCATCCCTATCCGATGATGGTTCGAGACTTTCACCGGGTGATTGGCCGGGAAGTGCGCGAGCAAATTCTAGCCCGCGAGGGCCGTTTGCCTGATGAGATGATTGCGTGTGTCGGTGGTGGCTCTAATGCGATGGGCTGTTTTTTTGATTTCTTGGAGGAGCCCTCGGTGCGCTTAGTGGGAGTGGAAGCGGGCGGGCGCGGTATTCAACGCGGGGATCATGCGGCTCGCTTTGAGGGTGGGAAACTCGGTGTCTTGCAGGGTTGTAAGACCTATATTTTACAGAACGATGACGGTCAGATCGAGTTGACCCATTCCGTGAGTGCGGGGCTCGATTACGCCGCGATCGGTCCCGAGCACGCCTTTTACCGAGATCGCCAGCGCATCACCTATGCCTACGCTTGCGACGACGAAGTCATGGCGGCGTTTCAGCTCTGCTCGCGTTTGGAGGGGATCATTCCGGCGCTGGAGAGCACGCACGCCCTCGTGCATGGCCTCAAGCGGGCGAAGGCCATGCGCTCCGATGAGATTTTGATTATTAATTTGTCTGGGCGGGGAGACAAAGATGTTCAGCAAGTCGCCAAAATTCTCGGAGTTACTTTATGAGAAGTATGACCGGCTACGGGCGCGCGACGGCGGCGTTGGGCAACCTCTCGTTGACGATTCAGATTAGCGCCGTAAATCGTAAGACGCTCGACCTCACGGTCGGGCTGCCAGAGGATTGGGATAGCCTTGAACCTGAAATTGTGGAGCACGTGCGCAAAGCGGTGCTGCGTGGGAAGGTCCACGTGGCGATTGAGGTGACGGGTGAAAAAAATACCGCGGCGCTGAACTGGGATGAGACCGCGGCGGCGGCGACGCTCGCTCGCTTGCGGGCGTTTGCCGAGCGAGAGAGGGTGGCGTTTCAGCCAACTCCGGAGTTGCTCTGGCAAGTGGTGAATGCCCAGCGCCGGACCAATGATTTCCCGACTCCAGAGGCGGCTCGCGAGTTGGTCCTGGAGACGGTCGGGACCGCCTTGCGCAGCTTTGTCGCGATGCGGGCGAGGGAAGGCGAGTCGCTGCTGGTTGATTTTATCGGGCGGAGCGAACTCCTTCATCGCCATGTCGAAACCGTCGCACTCCGAGCTTCCCATGTGCCGACCCACTACCGTGAGCAACTGCATAAGCGCCTGCGTGAGGCGGGGCTCGATCTGGATTTGGGCGACGAGCGCGTCTTGCGAGAGGTCGCGCTGTTTGCTGACCGTTGCGATGTCACGGAGGAGATCACTCGGCTCCGGAGTCATTTCGATCAATTTAACAGCCTCCTGAGAGCGGAGGGTGAAATCGGTCGGAAGGCGGAATTTATCCTCCAAGAAATTGGCCGCGAGATCAATACGATCGGTAGCAAGGCGAACGACGTGACGATAGCGCGGACGGTGATTGAGTTGAAAAACGAACTGGAGCGGGTGCGGGAGCAAATCGCCAACGTAGAGTGACTTGCCTTAACCCGGCGACTTTAGGCGTCAGGGGTGCGCAGCGAGTGCAGCAGGTAGAGGATCACGCCCGCGCAAATACTTGAGTCGGCGACGTTGAAGGTCGGATAAATGTAATTGCCGAAATGCAAATCGATGAAGTCGATGACGTGCTTATGCACGATGCGGTCGATGAGATTGCCGACGATGCCGCCGCAGAGGA
The DNA here is from genome assembly GCA_945903465.1 of Opitutus sp. GAS368. Lineage (GTDB taxonomy): Bacteria > Verrucomicrobiota > Verrucomicrobiia > Opitutales > Opitutaceae > ER46. The sequence goes on along the minus strand of CAMDOF010000002.1, from coordinate 19,708 downwards.
GCCCAAAGCACACTTGCGCGCGTGCGTGTCGTAATCCGAGGGAGTGGCGCCAGAAAAAAATAGCGACAAGCGTACTCGCGGCGAGTAAGGCGAGGAGGACGCTACGACCTGCGAAAAGGCTCCACGCCGCCCCCGTATTGCCTACATGGATAATGTAGAAAAAATTGCGAATCACGGTCACGTCTGCCCCTGGTGCGTGCACGTGCATCGGGTTAAACGGGACCCGAGCGATGATCCAAGCCTTGGTGATTTGATCCGCGAACAGGACCCCGATCGCCAGCAGCCAAAGGACTTGATAGACGCGCAGACGTTGGCTCAGCCTGAGCGGCGGCGGAGCCTCGTCGCTTGGGGTGGGCCCAGCCGTCGAATCACGCGTCGGCAGTCCTTTGGGCATAGGCGGTAGGTGGTGATTCGACGGGTCGAGGGCGGCCGGCGTTGGGTTACTCGCCGCCGTCGTCCTCCGTCATCTTGCCACCACCCCCACCGCTTTCGTCCCCCATCTCGCCGAAGAGTCCGGCTTGGGTGCGGGAGCGATGCCGGTTCCGCTCGATATCCTTCTGCGCCTCGGCCGAATGTCGGGTGAACGGCACGGCGAGGAGTCGATCGCGCGCGATCGGTTTTTGCGTGATTTCACATATGCCGTAAGTGCCGGCATTGATTCGCTTGATAGCCGCATCAATCTCCGCGAGTGCCTCTTGCTCGCTGGCGACCATGCTCAGGGCAAAGTCGCGGTCAAAGGTGTCCGTGCCGGCATCCGCCATATGTTGGCCATACGAGGAAAGGTCACCCGTGTCGTCCTTCGCCGACCGCTTGAGCGTTTCCTCCGAGTGCCGCTCAATCCCTTCGGTCAGGTGGAGGCGTAGTTCCACCAAAAGGCGGAAGTAACGTTTGAATTTCTCCGGGATATCCTTGTCGCTCATCGGCTCGGCCCGCCTTTCTTTTTTTGGATTAAAGCCGAGGATGTCAGCGAGCGAGGCCGCCTTCACATGCTGCGGCTTGGCTTTTTCAAGACTGCTCGCCAAGGCTAACTTAGCCGCGGCTTTTTCACTGCTCTTGGCGGTGAAGGGCAAGTTCGTCTTCGAGGTGACGGTTAAAGCAATCGCGCGGACTTCATCGAGGCTGAAGGCGATCGGTTTGAGGGCCGCTTTGCGTTTTAATATGCTATCGCGTAGCGCGGTTTTTTTAGAGGGCTTTTCCATGGTGGGAGATTTTTCGGCGGGCTTCCCCAAGGGCGGCGAGGGCGCTCGTACTTGAGGCCGCGAGCTTGGCTTAAGCTTCATCTTCGGCTTGGCAGCAGGTTTCGCTTTCGGGGCAGGTCGCCCAGCAGGCTTGCGTACTTTGCCGTTCCCCGTTCGGGGCTTCTTTGTACTCGATTTCGGGGCGGACTTTTTTAAGACGGGTTTTTTCTTAGCCATAGGGGTGTTGGGATGGTTATGGGACTAAAGATTGAGCGCTTCGGCGCAGCGAGGACAGACCTCGCCGTGCGTGCTCGTAATTAGCGTGGGCACTGATCGCCAGCACCGTGGGCATCGGGTGAGGTTAAGCTCGGTGCAAGGTTGGACGAACACGCGTAAATCGGCGCTTTCACCCGAGGTAACTGTCACGTGAGAAACGATGAAGAGCTCGGGCAGCAAGCGCTGGTGGCGAGCCACCATACTACGTGCGGCGGCATCCGTGGCTGGAATCTGCAACGTGATGGCCGCGTCGAGCGATTTACCTAGTTTACCAGCTGCCCGCAGCGGTTCGATCGCCTCGTTGACTTGGCCGCGGAGGCGGAGCAATGCAACTAGGTCTGCTTCGACGGCAGCGTCGGTCCATGTCGCCGGCGCGATCGGCCAATCTTGGAGGTGCACGGAATCCTCCGAATACTCGGCTCGGCTGGTGGCATAGGACCAAGCTTCGTCGCACGTAAACGTCAGCACTGGCGCGAGCAGGCGGACCAGCGCGTCGAAGATCAGGTGAATCGCGGTCTGGGATGAACGTCGGAGCGGGGATCGGGTGCTCAGGGTATAAAGCCGATCCTTGAGTACATCGTGATAAGTCGCGGAAAGCGTCACTGCGCAAAACTGATTGCAGAGTTGGTATACCCGATGGAACTCGTAGGCATCGTAGGCTGCCGTGCACTCGCGAATAAGCACGGCCGTCTGGTGGAGTGCCCAGCGGTCAAGCGTATCCAGCTGAGCGATCGGCACACCATCCTTGTCTGCGTCAAAGTCGAATAAGTTCGATAGCTGGTACCTAAACGTGTTGCGGAAGAGTCGATACGAGTCGCCGACGTGCTTGAGGATCTCCTCGTCGACGGGAATGTCGTCGCGGAAATCTTGAGAAGCAATCCACAGGCGGATGACGTCGGCCCCGTGTTGCGCGACGTAGGCATCGGCCGTTTGCGGCTTCTGGTAAGTGGAGCTCTTGGAGATTTTCTGGCGGTTCTTATCCACGATAAATCCGTGGGTGAGCACCGCTTTGTAGGGCGCCGCTTGGCAGGCAATCACGCTCGTCCACAGTGATGATTGAAACCAGCCGCGGTGCTGATCGCTACCTTCCAGGTAAAGATCGGCGGGCCACTGGGTGTTGCCTTGGCCACGGCGCAACACGGCCGCGTGCGTTGAACCTGAATCGATCCAGACATCCAAGGTGTCGCGGCCGCACGTCAGCGCACTGGCGGCCGGCCAACCCGCGGGCAGCACCACTCCTTCGAGGATATCCGCTGGCGTGCGGTCGTACCAAAAATTAGTGCCGTGCTTGGCGAACTGGTCGGCGATCGCCCGCGCCACGCCCGCATCCAGGTAAGCTTTCTTGTTGGCATCGTAGAACGCGGGAATCGGGACGCCCCACGCGCGCTGGCGGCTGATGCACCAGTCAGGTCGAGACTCGACCGCTCCCCTGATACGGGCCTCGCCCCACGCCGGGACCCAGCCTTTCTGGACGGAGATTTTTTCAATCTCACTCAGCGCAATCGCCCGATGCCCCGCCTTGTCCAAGGATACAAACCACTGATCAACTGCCCGAAAAATAATGGGCGTTTTTGAGCGCCAACAATGGGGATAGCTGTGGGTGAAACGCTCTTTCGCGAAGAGGGCGCCCGCGGCATCCAGTTTTCGCAAGACAGCGATATTCGCCGCGGAGGTTTTCTTCGCCGCGAGATCTTCGACCGACTCCAGGGTGGTTAACCCGACCATATCAAGCGGTACCCGCCCATCATTGAGATAGCGACCGTCGTCGCCCACCGGGCAGTAAATCTCCAGTTTGTATTTGAGACCGGTCAGATAGTCATCCGCGCCGTGGCCCGGTGCGGTGTGAACGCAACCGGTGCCGCTTTCTGTCGTGACGTAGTCAGCGAGCACCACGGGAGAAGCTCGATCGATGAAAGGGTGGCGCGTCGCGAGATGTTCAAGCTGCGCCCCCTTTACGGTCGTTGTTATGCTGTGAGCGCCTTCCCCTTTGGCCGCTTTGAGCACGGCGCCCAGCAGCGCCTCGGCCACAATGATCCGCTCGGCGCCAAGGTCAGCGACAACATAGTTGGTCTCCGGGTGGACCGCGATGGCGAGGTTGGCTGGAATCGTCCACGGAGTGGTCGTCCAGATGACCACGCTAAGAGGTTTTTCGCTGGGCAACCCGCGGGCCTTGCCAAGCTCGGCCGGCACCGCGAACTTTACCCAGATTGAAGGTGAGATGTGGTCTTTGTACTCGATCTCCGCCTCGGCCAGCGCGGTTTCGAAGGGAATGCTCCAGTAGACCGGTTTTTTGCTGCGATAAACCAGGTCTTGCTCGATGAAGGCGGCAAATGTCCGAATAATGTCGGCTTCAAAGGCGGGCGCCTTCGTTTTGTATTCACTGGACCAGTCGGCCAGTACGCCAAGTCGCTTAAATTGTGCGGTCTGTTTTTGAATCCACCCCTCGGAAAACGCATCGCAGCGTGCTCTCAGTTCGGACGTCGTGAGCGTGAGCTGCTGCTCTTGGACTTCGCGCGAGACCTTTTGCTCGATGGGGAGCCCGTGGCAATCCCACCCGGGCACGTAGGGTGTGCGAAACCCGCGCATCGATTTGAAGCGGTTCACCGTGTCCTTCAGAACCTTGTTTAACGCGGTGCCGATGTGGACATCGCCGTTGGTGAAGGGCGGACCGTCGTGAAGCACAAAGGCGGGCGCGCCGGCGCGACGGGTTTGAATTGCACGATAGAGCTGGATTTTTTCCCAGTGAATCACTCGGCCCGGCTCACGTTGCGCGAGCCCAGCCCGCATCGAGAAATCGGTTTTGGGAAGCTGGAGCGTTTCTTTCAATTCTTGAGCCATGCCGTTTAGAGGGGCGGGAGGCTACGGCTATCAAAAGGAGAGTCAAGGGTTCCGAAAGAAGAATTACCGCGGCCTCATTGTGCGAGCTGTTCCCGCGGGCGGCGTTCGAGCTTATTTTATCGTAGTGAACGCGGAAGGCAGGAATTTGTCTTGAGTGCTTTTGCCTCGGCGTGTGCTTTCGGCCTGTGTCCGAAAAAAGACCATTGCTCATGCTCGGATTGCCCAAAGGCAGTCTAGAGGAATCCACGAAAAATCTGTTCGCGAAAGCGGGCTGGAAAATCACGACGAGTTCGCGCAGTTACCGTCCGACGATCGACGATGCCGAACTCGACGGGCGGTTCATCCGCGCCCAGGAGGTCAGTCGTTATGTCGAACACGGATTCTTTGACTGCGGCCTGACGGGTTACGATTGGGTGCAGGAAAACGGCTCCGACGTCGTCGAAGTATGCGACCTCATTTACAGCCGCGCCTCGACCCGCAAATCGCGCTGGGTGTTGTGCGTCCCGAATGCTTCCCCAGTGCAGACGGCGGCTGACCTCGCGGGTAAGCGTGTCGCGACCGAGTTGATCAATACGACCAAGCGTTACTTTGATCGGTTGGGCGTTAAGGTCGAATTGGAGTTTTCCTGGGGAGCGACCGAGGTGAAGGTTCCCGATCTCGTCGACGCTATCGTCGATATCACGGAGACGGGTTCCTCTCTCCGAGCGAACAACCTGCGCATTGTCGATACTCTGCTTGAGACCAATACCAAGCTGATCGCCAACCGCCAGAGCTGGGCGAACCCCGCGAAACGCCGGAAAATCGAGACGATCGCCTTGCTGCTCCGCGGTGCGCTCGAAGCGGAATCGAAGGTGGGCCTGAAAATGAATTTGCCCAAAAAAGTCCTCGACGCGGTCGTGTCGGCGCTCCCGGCCTTGCGCAATCCCACGATCTCCCCGCTCAGCTCCCCCGACTGGGTCGCGCTGGAGACGATCATCGATGAAAGTGTCGTGAGGGAAATCATCCCTCAACTCAAGGCCCTCGGCGTTGAGGGGATCGTGGAGTACCCGCTCAATAAGGTGGTTTATTGAACGGTAGCTGGCGGCGGACTTCGCTCCGCGGGCCGTCGCTTAAATCCGCAAAAAAACCGAAAATTTCTCCCCTGTTTTATGTCAACGGTCACCCTCGGTCTTCTTCAGCATGCGTGTAGCCAAGATCCCGCGGCTAATCTCAAGAAAACCCTCGCGCTCACGGCACGCGCCGCTCGGCAGGGCGCGCAAATTATCTGCACGCAGGAGCTTTTTCGCTCCCAATATTTCTGCCAGTCCGAGAATCACGATTACTTCAAACTCGCTGAGCCGATTCCCGGGGCCACCACTCGGGCCTTTCAAAAAATTGCGAAAAAATATGGCTGCGTGATCATCGCTTCGCTTTTTGAGAAACGCGCTTCCGGTCTCTATCATAACACTGCGGTCGTCATTGATGCCGACGGTACGATGCTCGGCGTTTACCGGAAGATGCACATCCCCGATGATCCGCTTTACTATGAGAAGTTTTATTTTACGCCCGGGGACCTCGGCTTCAAGGCGTGGGACACCCGCTTCGGCAAGATTGGCGTCTTGATTTGCTGGGATCAGTGGTACCCTGAAGGGGCCCGCCTCACGGCGATGCAGGGCGCGGAAATTCTATTTTACCCGACCGCGATCGGCTGGCACCCCAAGGAAAAAGCCGAGTATGGCGTCAATCAGCACGGTGCCTGGGAAACCATTCAGCGGAGCCACGCGGTCGCCAATGGTTGTTATGTCGCCGCCGTGAACCGCATCGGCACCGAAACTCCGGAAGGGGGCGATGGTATTCAGTTTTGGGGCCAAAGTTTTGTCGCCGGAACCAGCGGTCAAATCTTGGCCAAGGGCAGCGTCGATCAAGAAGAGCTCATGCTTGTGCCGATCGATTTGGGGAAAGTGGATGTCACTCGTACCCACTGGCCTTTCCTGCGCGACCGCCGGATCGATGCGTACGGCGACCTCACTAAACGCTTTATTGATTAAGGTGAGCGCTGATCATCGCGTGTTAAAAAAAACCTCATCGCGCTCTCCGGCCCAACAGGGCTTTCGGATGCCGGCCGAATGGGAACCTCAGGTCGCTGTCTGGCTCTCTTGGCCACATAAACGCTCCTCCTGGCCCGGTCAGTTTCGCCCCGTGCCCTCTGCGTTTGCGCAGATCGTGGCGGTCATCAGCCGTTTCGAGCGGGTCCGCATCAACGCCGCTGCCCGTTTGCAGCCGCGCGCCAAGAAACTGTGCGCGGCGGCGGGTGCGAATATGGCGCAGGTCGACTTTTTTGATCATCCCACCAACGATGCTTGGTGTCGCGATCATGGACCCATCTTTGTAAAAAATGATCGCACTGGCGAAGTCGCCCTCACTGATTGGCGTTACAACGCTTGGGGCGACAAATACCCACCCTACAATTTAGATAATGCGATTCCTCCGAGTATCGGGGAGAAACTCGCGCTTCGCCGCTTTGAAAACGATATGATTCTCGAAGGCGGGTCGATCGATGTAAACGGCCGAGGACTTCTGCTTACCAGCGAGCAGTGTCTCCTAAATAAAAACCGTAACCCACTGCTTTCAAAAGCCACCATCGAGAAAAATCTCCGCGATTTTCTCGGCGTTCAGGCCGTTCTCTGGGTCGGCGATGGTATTTTCGGGGACGACACTGATGGACACATCGACGATATCACTCGTTTTTACCGGGACGATGGGTTCATCACCGCAGTCGAATCCAACCAGCGGGACCCGAACCATCGTGTTCTGGAGGAGGTGAGGGCGCGGTTACAGAGCTTCCGGACTCCGACCGGTAAGAAATTCACGATCGTGCCCCTGCCCATGCCGAGGCCAATGGCATTCCAAGGCCAGCGCGTGCCGGCTAGTTATGCCAACTTTCTTGTGATCAACGGTGCGGTTCTCGTCCCTACTTTCCGCCAGAAAAAACGCGATGCTGCCGCCTGCGAAATCATCGGTGGCTGCTTTCCTCATCGCGAGGTCGTCCCCATTGATTGTTACCATTTAATTTGGGGACTCGGTACGTTGCACTGCATCTCTCAGCAGCAACCAGCTTAAATTCGTTTGGGATCGGCTCGGTCTCCCTCGGTGAACTCGCCGGTCCTACCGGCTGAGGCGTCGTCCGGTCCGCGCGTCGGCAGCGGCGGGTGGGGATGGTCCTGCAACGCATGACCCGATGCTTTCTCGAAGTCGGCTTGCCCGCCGCGCCCGCCGCGGCTCTTGCCTCGCTCGTCCAACGGAGCATCGCGGGGAGTTTGCTCACTTGGAACTTGCCGGTGGCGGGACTTCACCGCATCGCCCTTCTATGAACTTTCGTGTGCTCATCGTTGCTGTGTTCGCTTTGGCTTTTTCTGGCTGCGAGTCAATTTCCGACACCGCCAGCGGCGTGCGCGAGCGTTTGGCGGCTCGCTCGGCTCCGAAGGTGAAAACGTTCTCTTCCGAGTTAAGGCCGACTTACGATGCCGTCCGCGCCGCCGCCATCCAAATGGGTTACACGTTCCAACGGGGTGGTCCGGCGCAGGGCGAATTTGACGCAATCAGCGGGGTCGGCGCGGGAGAGCGCCTCGGCACCGCCCGCCAGTTGGCGATGAAGGTGCGCTTGCGCCATCCGCTTTCCGGGGGCACGGAAGTGGCGATTCGCCTTACGGAAATTTTGGAGGCGGACTCCTCAAACCGCGCCGGCCAAGCGACCGAGTCACCCCTGACCGATACTCCGCAATATGAGGTTTTCTTTGAAAGGGTCAGTGGGCTGCTCGGTGTTTCGAGCCCGAGCCCAAGCCCGCGTTAACCGCCCGTGCAAGCGCTCCGCCCTCATCTGGAATCGATCGGGACTTTTCGGTCGGTGGCTTCCTCGGGTCAAACGTCGACCGCTCGGAAGTCGCGATTTTCCTAACCCACGTAGTCCGGTCATCAGTAGTTTCCGTTGATCTGGATCAGGAGGTCGCTAGCTCTGTCGGCGATTTTCTCAAGTTCGGGCTTGCCGCGCGCCGCTGGGCCGCGGACTCTGCCCACTCGCGGTCGTCAGTTTTTCAAGTTGGCGTTACGCCGCGGGTTCCCGCCAACTTGTCTCGTCAGCATAACCATTAACCAATCCGGCCGCGCTCATAAGGCGCGGTCGACCCGTCGGAAGAGCGCTTTTGGAACAGGCGTTCGGCCGGCGTATTCGCACTATGAGTTCAGTCATGCAAGATCTGCTCGCGCAGTCATCCTTCGATAAATTGAAGGAAGGCGCCATCGTCCCGGGCACCATTACCGAAATTCGCCAGAACGAAGTTGTCGTCGACATCGGCGGTAAATCCGAAGGCGTCATCCCTGCCAATGAGTTCATCGATATCGGTGAACTGCAAATCGGCTCCACCATCGAAGTGATGGTTGAAAAACTCGAGGACAAGAGCGGCGCCCCGGTGCTCTCGTTCGATAAAGCCGAGCAAAAGAAAAACTGGGATAACATCCTCACCAAGTTCCCCGAGGGCTCGATCGCCGCTGGTCGCGTCAAGGCCAAGGTCAAGGGCGGTCTCATCATCTCGATCGGCGTCGATGCCTTCATGCCGGCATCGCATATCGACATTCAACCCCCCAAGAACCTCGACCAATACGTGGGCCAGACCTACGACTTCAAGGTTCTCAAAATCAATCTCGAGCGAAAGAATATTGTTCTCTCCCGCCGCGAACTCATCGAGCAGCAGCGCACCGAAAAACGCCGCAATCTCCTCGACTCCATCCAGCCCGGTCAGATCCGCAAGGGCGTCGTCAAGAACATCACCGATTTCGGTGCGTTCATCGATCTCGATGGTATGGACGGCTTACTTCATATAACCGATATGTCGTGGGGGCGTATCTCTCACCCAAGCGAAATGCTTAAGCAGGGTGAAGAGGTTCAAGTCATGATCATCGAGGTCAATCGTGATAAAGAGCGCGTTTCCCTCGGCCTCAAACAAACCACGAAAAATCCGTGGGACGAAATCGACCGCAAGTTCCCAGTCGGGGCGAAAGTTCACGGAAAAGTTGTCAACTTGGTGCCTTACGGCGCTTTCGTTGAAATCGAACCCGGCGTCGAGGGACTCGTGCACATCACCGAAATGTCTTGGACCAAGCGCATCACCAAGCCGTCCGAGTTGCTGCGCGTCGGTCAGGAGCTCGATGCCGTGGTCCTCGGTATCCAGAAGGAGGACCAGAAGATTTCCCTCGGTCTCCGTCAACTTGAGCCGAACCCGTGGGACATGGTTCGCCATAACTATCCGATGGGCGCGCGCGTCCGCGGCAAGGTTCGCAATATGACCACGTACGGGGCCTTCATCGAACTGGAGGAGGGCATCGACGGTATGGTGCATGTCTCCGACATGAGTTGGACCCGCAAGGTCAACCATCCGTCCGAAGTTCTTAAAAAGGGCGACGAAGTCGATGCAATCGTGCTCGATGTCGATTCTAACCAACAACGCATCAGTCTTGGCATGAAGCAACTCGCCACCGATCCGTGGTCGGATATCGACGCTTTCTTCAAGATCGGCGATGTCGTCAAGGGCAGCGTCACCAAGATTACTTCGTTCGGCGCTTTCGTAGAGCTGAAGGATGGCATCGATGGGCTCGTGCACATTTCGCAAATTAGCGAAGAGCGCATCGACAAGGTGAAGGATGTGCTCAAGCCGGGCCAAGAGGTCGACGCGCGGGTCATCAAGATCGATCGCGAGGAACGTCGCCTTGGTTTGTCGATCAAGGCAGCCAATTACTCGGAATCGCAACTCGCTGCCGAAACCTCGGCTTACGAGCAGCTCAATCGGAGCGCTGGCAACGATATGATGAACCTTGGCGATATTCTCGACGAGGCCGCGAAAAAGGACTAAGCCTCAACCGTTTTCAGCTTTTAACGGAGCTGCCGCCCAGAGCAATCTGGGCGGCTTTTTTGCGTCTCGGCGCGCGTCTCACCGAGCTTCACCCTCACGATTTAAGGTGTCTCCCCCCAGGTTCGGAACCAACCAGTTGCCTCCCCCTGCTCGCACGGTCGGGGCACTCCCACCTGATCGTCTTCCCTGTCTTTTTTGCTGAACACCGTGAGCTGCTCCGGTCAGGGTCAGCGGCATGCCCCTGGCCGGTCGTGAAACCTCGGACGAACTGCTGAAGGAACTCCAGCCGCGGGCCCCGGATTGTTCGCGGCGAGCGTTGGCGCGCGAGCTGTGTGCGCGCCTGAGCTGGATGTCCCCCTCCGCTCAGCCGGCGACGATGGGGGCCCGCAAGGCGCTGGCCGAGCTGACGCGCCGTGGGCACTTGCGGCCGCCTCGGCGCGGACCGCCACCGGGCGCGTCAGGTTCGCGCCGGTCCGCCGGCCCCATGGCCGCCCATCGCGGGGGCGCTGGAGTCGCTCGGTCCGCTGGAGATTGTCCTGTTGCCCGCGGGATCTTCGGCGTTGTCGCGCGAATGGAACGAACTGCTCGACCAGTTCCATTATCTCGGTGCCGGTCCGTTATGGGGCGCGCAACTGCGGTATTTGGTGCGCAGTGGAAAAGGTCCGGTGGCGGCCCCGGCTTTTAGTGCGGCGGCGTGGGCGGTCGCCGGGCGTGACCGGTGGATCGGCTGGTCGGCCGGGCAGCGGCGCGAAAACCTCCATCTGGTGGTCAAGAACAGCCGCCGGCTCATCCCGGCGCACGTACAGGTGCCCAATCTGGCGAGCCACGTGCTGGCCGCGGGTCCTCGCCCGGCTGCCCGCCGACTGGCAGCAGCGCTCCGGCTACACGCCGGTGCCAGCGGCGATCGTGAAATCGTGCATTTCTGGCGATTTTAATCTCACCTTCGCCCGAATGAGTATTTTCTTAGAAACTTCATCAAAAAACTCTTCTTAAACTTTTTCCTCCTGCATGACATGCGCTTACCGCACCAAGAGTTCACCCGGCTCCGGTGATTTCCTGATCGCCAGAAATAGACGGTGTTCGCGCCGCCGGTGAAAGTGCGCACGCGAGACCAAGCGGCGGTGGCGGTGGTCCGAAAGGTCAACCAGATCACCGGAGGCTGGGCGCAGGCGTTTCAGTACGGCAACCGCACGCACGTGTCTGATAAACCGCAGGCCTTGGGGCGCCACCGGCTGCGACGTGATTGTGGCGGGAATCCAGCTGCACCCACGGGCTCGGCAACTTCTTCACCGACGACCGAGGCGAAGCACCCTACCAGCTGGGGAACTGGCCGCTCAAAGCGGTTTGGACGCGATAAACTCCGCTGAAACCAATCCGAAGCAAAGGGGACTCGGTAAGCCGTGTGCGGGAAAACCGCCGGCACGGTTTGACGAGGGTAGCGCAAAGCGAAGGGCGACGGTGAAGCGGCTCGCCCGACACTACTCATGTATCTAAATTAAAGATACAAATTTACGTCAACCTGGCCGCCTTCATTGCCGAGAAGATGCTGATCTAAATTTGCAGTGAGCTGCGGCGTCAGTGGGTGCGCAGATCACTCATGACCAATCGCTGGCGTTCGCGGCTGAGAAAAGAACCGACGGCCATGGCGTTTTTGTATCGACCGGCAGTGCAAACATTCCAACGAGGCGGCGGCGAGTTTCGCGGTCGGCTCTGTTCTTAAAAATAAGAGGCGCGGGTGTTGCCGCCTGCCCCGTTATGGGGGCGTGGCCTTGGCGGGGCGCTTACGCCGTCGCGTGCTCTCGCAGGGTCTCGAGCGAAATAAGTTCTAGGGCGCGTTCGTGCGTCGCGAGGAGCGCCACTGGCGCAGGGAAACCCGCGTCTACACACTCTTGCCAGCGGGCGGCGCACACGCACCAGCGGTCACCAGGTTGCAGCCCCGTAAATCCATACTCCGGGCGCGGCGAGGTGAGATCGTTGCCGGCGGCAAGACTGAACTCAAGAAATTCTGCCGTAACCTCCACGCAGACCGTATGGCAGCCGTGATCCTCCGCGCAGGTGTCGCACGTGCCCGTCCGGAAAAAACCGGTGAGCGGCGCCTGTGAGCAGACTCGTAGCGGACTTCCGAGGACATTGCGCGAGGGTAGCGGATGCATGTTTAAATTAAAACACAGTTGCGCCCGCGAATGCACGGAGAGATTTTGGAAAAAAATCTGCCACCATGCCCTCCATTTACGAAACGCTCCGCTCCGATATTATCATCGCCATGAAGGCGCGCAACGCCGCCACGCTTACGTCGCTCCGCACGCTGGATGCGGCCATCAAGCGTGCAGCCATGGATGCAAATAAGGATATTGATGATCCGCTCGCCCTGAGCACGTTGCGGAAAGCGGTTAAAAATCTCGCAGACGCGAACACCGATTTCGCGCGAGGCGGGCGGCCTGATCTCGTCACCGCTAATGAGATCGAGATCCGCGTGCTCGAGAAATACTTGCCCCAAGCCTTGCCGATTGAGAAAATCGACGCGCTCATTGCTGCCGCGGTTTTGGAGACGGGTGCCCTCACGAAAAAAGATATGGGTAAAGTGATCGCGGCGTTGAAGAAGCTGCCTGAGGCCGCGTTAATCGACTTTGGGATCGTCAGTAAGGCAGTGCAGGCCAAGTTGCCGTAGTCGGGGTTGGGCGCGAGCGCGCCGTTTCGCCCGCCGACTCTCAGCTGAGGTCATCCCGCTTCAGCGTGCACCTCGCCAGTCGGTCTCGTCGGTCGCGGCGTGGGTTTAGTCGCACGAAATCTTTTAAAAAATTCTTAAAAATTGTAATCAGACTGATGCCCGTTTATAGCTCGCTTCAAATTCATGAACCTACCTCACAGATTCTGTTCCGAAATCCTGTTTAGCCTCCTCTTGGTTTTGTTGGTTCCTTCCTCTGCTTGGGCCCAAAATATCACTGCGCGAATCGTTAAAATTAACGGGTCCGGAGCGACCGTAACCCCCAAGGGTGGCGTCTCCGCGCCGGCGATGGTGAACGCTCAACTAGTAGAGGGCGCGCTCATCGAAACCCCTCCCAAGGTGGAAGTATTTCTCGAAACTTTCGAGGGCGCGGTGGCCACGATTCGTGGCGGATCCAAGGTCGAGGTGCGCGTTTTGCGAATGGGCCAAGGCGCCGACGCTGGCAAACGCGTGGCTGAGTTGAATCTCGAAAAAGGGAATATCATCTCGACGCTGGACCCCTCCAAGCGCCCGGTGACGGAATTTGGTATTCGGACGCCGCGCGGCGTGGCGGCAGCGCGTGGGACGGTTTATGGTGTCACGGTAATTCCCAGCGCTGGTGGCGGTTCCGATACCTCGGTAGCGACCTTCAGCGGCAACGTCATCATCGATCGTGGCCCCGGTATTCCTCCGATCATTATTCCTTTTGGCCAAGCGGTCACCGGCCAGGCGACGGCTTCTCAAAGTGTGGCGTCTTTCGTTCAAAATAATCCGGCGGCTCAGGCAGATATTGTCGCCGCCGTTCAGGTGGTCGCAAGCAATGTGTCGGCTGCCTCGACTTCCGTGGGCTCAGCGGCCGTTGCCACGAGCCTTCTCGCAGCTGTGACCAGTGCGGCCGTAACTGCGGTTCCGACCCAAGCCGCTGCGATCGTGCAGGTCGCCGTGCAGGCGACTGTCAGCGTCGGCTCCGCGACGGGGGCAAATCAACAGGCGACCTTAAAGGCCATTTCCGCCGTGACCCAGGCCGCGGTGAGTGCCGTTTCCGCCGCGGGCGCGTCGGCCCAGATCGGCACCGTGACCCAAGCCGCCGCCGCCGCGGTCTCGTCATCAACTTCAAGCACCGGCGGAAACCAAACTTCGTTAAACGCGGCGGTCGCTGCCGTCACGACGGCCGCTGTCACGGCCGCCCCCAATCAAGCCGCCGCCGCCGCGCAGGGTGCCGCGCAAGGCGTTGTGCAGACGAAGGTGAGCGAGGCCGTCGCCGCCGTCAAAGCCGCCAATCCGGCCGCTTCTGTCGCGCAAATTACTCAAGCCGCCACGCAAGCCGCGAACAGCACAGCTGTTACTTCCGCGGTGAGCACGGTTGCCAACACCGCCACGACCACTTCGCTGGCGTCTTCCGCGCAGTCTGGCAATGCGGCCGCGGCCACGATTACGGCCGCCGCGATCAGCACCGCGGTTAATTCCGGATCCTCCTCTGGTGCCACTGCGGGAGCCTCCAGCGGCGGTGTCGTCGTAGCCAGCGTCAGCGCGCCAGTCGTCAGTGTTTCCGTCAGTACTAATAGCGCCTCGGGTTCGACCAGCGTATCATCCACCGCGACCGCGGCCCCCGCGACCACCGGCGGTACTGCGACCACGTCGACTTCTAACTCATCCGTGTCAAATACGGGCGCCACCGCGGTGACGACTGCGACGACCTCAGCCGCGGGTACGACCACCACCGTCGCTCCTGCGGTCGTCACCCCAGCGCCGGTGGTGGCTCCGGCCCCAGCTGTCGTGGCTCCAGCTCCAGCGGTCGCGGCGCCACCAGTGACCACGCCAGTGACGCCGGTTAATCCCATCATTAACGTGAGTCGTTCGGGGGAATAATGAAAAATCGGCTGTCCACTCACGTAGATTTGAAGGCGTGGGTGGACTAAGGATCGATCGACAATGGAACTGCATTGGCCAAGTTCTCGTGATTTAACCGAGCTCAGTTTAATTTTTTTGGACTATAGATTTATTTTATTTGCATTGAAGTCTTAACGAGAAATTGTTTGTTATTGCTGCTCTATTTACGATTTATCGCATAGCCACCTCCGCTTAATTTTTTTATCTAATTCGACAATCATATGAAAACTCGCTCGTTGTTGTTAGCCGCGCTAGTCAGTTTAACCTCGTTCACCGCTTTTGCACAGACTGCAGTTGTTTCCGGTGTCCAAAGAGCTGTAGCCGCTGCGAAAGCGGCGAACGCTTCAGACGTCGAAATCGCTAAGATCGTTCAAGATGCGGTTTCAGCGAATCCTGGGCAGGCCGCGGCGATCACAACCGCGGCGGTAACTGCGGCGCCGACCTCGGCAGCGGCAATCACGACGGCGGCAGTCACGGCAGCTCCGGCGGCAGCAGCAGCAGCAATCACGACAGCGGCCGTTACCGCGGCCCCGGCGCAAGCCGCGGCGGTTACGACGGCGGCGGTTTCGGCAAAGCCGGCGTCGGCAGCGGCAATCACGACAGCGGCGGTTACGGCCGCCCCGACCCAAGCCGCGGCGGTTACGACGGCGGCGGTTACGGCCGCTCCAGCGGCGGCAGCAGCAGCAATCACGACCGCGGCGGTGACCGCGGCCCCGGCCGCGTCGGCAGCAGCAATCACGACGGCGGCGGTTACGGCAAAGCCGGCGTCGGCAGCGGCAATCACGACAGCGGCGGTTACCGCGGCCCCGGCGCAAGCCGCGGCGGTTACGACGGCGGCGGTTACGGCCGCTCCGGCGGCAGCAGCAGCAGCAATCACGACCGCAGCGGTGACCGCGGCCCCGGCCGCGTCGGCAGCAGCAATCACGACGGCGGCGGTTACGGCGAAGCCGGCGGCAGCAGCGGCAATCACGACAGCGGCGGTTACGGCCGCTCCGGCGGCGGCAGCAGCAGCAATCACGACCGCGGCGGTGACCGCGGCCCCGACGCAGGCTCAGGCAGTTGCCCAAGCCGCGGTCACGGCGGCACCAACGCAGGCGGCCACGATTACGACCGCGGTCCAAACAGTGGCGCCAGCGGTTGTGGCTCCGGTGGTGGCTCCGGTTGTTGTGGCTCCGGTTGTTACTACGCCAACGGTCCCAGTGATTACGGTCAGCCGTTCGAACTGAAAAATTCTCCTTTCGATCGGAAAGGCGCCGACCTCGATGGTAGGCGCCTTTTTTTTTGGGCTAATACCAACGGATCTAAGTTCGATACTTCGGACTGCAAGGTCGCACGAGCCTGTTACCCGTCGGTGAAAGGCATCATTTCTATAGCTATCGGCATAATTGGT
Organism: Opitutus sp. GAS368; assembly: GCA_945903465.1. GTDB lineage: Bacteria > Verrucomicrobiota > Verrucomicrobiia > Opitutales > Opitutaceae > ER46. Next base: position 3,550 of record CAMDOF010000002.1, on the reverse strand, counting down.
CTCCGCAAAAACGGTTAGCCCACCGTTGGAGAAGCGCAGATCAATGGTCTGTGGATTAGAGTCAGGAACGACCAGTGAGCGAAAGCTTGTTTTATTTTAAGAAAGATGATTGCTCGGGTTCTCGTCGGGATCGTTGGGCGGCTTCTTCAGCTGGGGTCGGGTTGAGATGACGTGGGGGCTTCGAGGCTTTGGAGGCGACGGCGGTTTCGCGGTCGGCGACAATCCGATCGCAGATTTGGTGGATATGGAGGCGAATCCATTGCGGGGTACTAGAGCCAAGGCGGTAGTCGGCCGGACCGTAGCCGTGAATGCGGCCCGATTGGAGCAGGCGGTCATTTTGGGCAAACTCAGCGGACTTATCGGGATTGTAGACGGCGTAGGAGCGTCCGCCTCCATTTTTTACGACCGAGAAACTGGGGACATCGCTAGGACCATCAGCGATGTAAATGATGTTCGGGATAGGAATGCGGCGATCCTCGGTCGCCATTTTTGAGTTTACGTCAATGGCGGGATTTTTGTTCGTCCCCTTGTTGATTTCGAAGATGGCCTTGGTCTTGGTCGTGTTATCGATGACCATACCGATTTGGGCAATTTCCGCCGTGGCGTCTAACGACAGCTCCTTCTGTTTAAGGAAGCCTGGTTGCAGCGGATTTTCGACGAATTCGCAGGCCCAAATTCCGTCGACGTACGGGGCGATGGCGCTACCCCGGATCATTGGAGCGAGCCCGGTGCTAACGATGTAGTGTTCGAGTGTGATATCGTGCTTGGCGTACTCGGGCTTTTCGCGAGCGAAAGCTTTGGCCTGTTCAAAAAAATCGGGAAGCCCCGGGTAAAACGAAATCTCCGCGCCGCAGTCGTGAAGGATTTTGTTATTCAAGCCGCTCATTTTCCCGGCAAGGACGTAGGTGAGGAGATGGTTGAGATAAGCGATTTCAGGGGAGAGGTGATAGCCCCGTTTTTGATAGTGTTCAGCGAGTTTGTTGGTCTCCTCCCAAAAGGAGGCCTCATCGATACCGAAGCGCCGGAAAAGGGGCGACTGCATGTATTCGGGAATCAGGGTTTTATCGAAATCCCAGATGCAGGCGATGGTGTTTTGAGTAAAAAGAGTCGTGGCCATGGCGGATGGGCGGAGCGAGGGATACCCGCGGTGCGCAGAGGAGCGAGCCATCCGTAATTTAATGTGGGGCTTGCGCAATTCGCAAATAGCGCACGTCCTACTTTCCGAACATTCCATGGAAGAACTCCCTGATTTAGCACCCTTCGAACGCCGTCACGATGAGTTGAGCGCGCAGATGGCCGAGGCGACGTTTTATGCGAATCCAAGGCGGGCGGCGGAAGTGACGCGCGAACATCAGAAGCTAGCGCAGTTAATCGAAGAATATCGACGCTACCGGCAGGTGGTTCGGGAATTGGGGGAGGCGGAAGGATTGAGAGTAGATATGAAGGCTGAGGTGGAGTTGCGGGAGCTGGCGGCGGCGGAGTTACCTGAGTTGGTGGTACGGCGGCAGGAACTAAAACGGCGCGTGCTGCTGGCGATGATTCCGCCTGAGCCGACGGACTCGCGGAATACGGTGATGGAGATCCGGGCGGGTACAGGCGGAGACGAAGCGAGTCTTTTTGCGGCGGCGCTTTTCCGGTTGTATTCACGTTACGCGGACGCGTGCGGTTGGAAGATTCAGCCGATGAGTAGCAGTCTTTCGGAACGAGGTGGGTTCAAAGAGGTGATATTTCTAATTTCTGGGGGGGACGTTTATAAACAGTTGAAATTTGAGAGCGGGGTGCATCGGGTGCAGCGCGTGCCCGTGACGGAGGCGAATGGACGGATTCATACGTCGACGGTGACGGTGGCGGTATTACCGGAGGCGGAGGAAGTGGATGTGCAGATTGATCCGCAGGATTTGGAGATCACGGTGACGCGAGCGAGTGGGCCCGGTGGGCAAGGGGTGAACACGACAGACTCGGCTGTGCAGATTTGCCATAAGCCGACGGGATTGATTGTGACGTGTGCGGATGAGCGGTCGCAGTTAAAGAACAAGGCGAAGGCGATGACGGTGTTACGTTCGCGTTTACTTAAACGCCGGGAGGAGGAGGAGCGTGCGAAATATGCGGCGACGCGGCGTAGCCAGATTGGTTCAGGTGATCGGAGCGAGCGGATCCGGACGTATAGTTTTCCGCAAAATCGGCTGACGGATCATCGGATTGGTCTGACGCTTTACAGTTTACCTCACGTGATGGAGGGTAATCTTGAACCGGTGGTCGCGGCGTTACAGAAAGCGGATTACGAGGAGAAATTAGCAGCGCTGACCGGGCATGATTTTACACCGGCGAGGTTGCCGCCGGAGCACAACGACTGACATGCATACGCTTCTTGAAATCATTAAACGGACGACAGAATTCTTGGTGGGGAAGGGGGTGGAGTCGGCACGGCTCAATGCGGAATTACTGATTGGGCACGCCCTGGAGAGAAAACGGATGCAGCTCTACATGGAGTTTGAGCGGCCCTTAACTGAGGCTGAGCTGGAGAAAATTCGCCCGCTGATACGTCGAAGGGCGCAGCGCGAGCCCCTGCAGTATATTATAGGGGAGACTGATTTTGGGGGGCTGCGTTTGAAAGTGGACCGGCGCGCATTGATTCCGCGACCGGAGACGGAGTTTTTAATCGAGTTATTAGTGGTGCGTTATGCGGGCTTGGAGGCCCCGCGGAGGATACTGGATCTCGGGACGGGGTCAGGCGCGATCGCTTTGGCGCTGGCGGTGGCGTTCCCTTTGGCAGAAGTGGTGGCGGTGGATGCGAGTTTGGCGGCACTGTCTTTAGCACAGGAAAACGCCAGCAAAACAGGGTTGGCTGATCGAGTGCGTATTTTCCAGTCGGATTGGTATGAGAGCGTGGAGCGATCGGAGTTCGATTTAATTGTTTCCAATCCTCCGTATCTAACGGAGGCAGAAACGGCGCAGACGGCTTTGGAAGTTCGCGGTTTTGAGCCGCGGCAGGCGCTGATAGCGGCGGAAGACGGTTTGGCGGACTTAGCGAAGATTTTGGCCGGGGCGCCCCTCTATTTGAGCGGGAGCGGTGTGCTCGCCTTGGAAACGGGAATTACTCAGCACGAAAAAATAAAAGTGCTGGCGACGAACGCGGGGTTTGGGCGGACGGAGGGTCAGCGTGATCTTGCGGGGCGCGAACGTTTTATTTTTGCCTCTCGCGGCGGCTTTAATACCAGCTCCCTCATTTAATTTGAGCTTTCAGAGCGGAGAAGTGTTTTATTTTATTTGCCTGATTAGTGATGAATCGGTGCTCCGAGAATCGGGCAATTTTCGGAATGGATGCGTTGGACGAATATTGAGGTAAAAGGGATTATGCGATGATCCGGCGCCGCGCCGATATTTGGAGAGAGCACCCAACGTATATCGCCACCAATTTCCTTGGACACGGGGCAGTAAACCCGAAAGCCAATGAATCCGATGATTGATCCTAATGAAACGAAGCGCACAGCCCAACCCGCCAGGCCGGAGCCCCCGGTGGTGGAGCCGGGCGTTGCGCCCGGCGGAACCG
>CAMDOF010000001.1 GCA_945903465.1 Opitutus sp. GAS368 | reverse complement strand
ATCGCTATCACAGGACAGCGACGGACTGTCTTCCGCGCAAAAAGCGGTCAGGTTTGGTTCGCCCCCCTGTCTCCTGCTCAAAACGGTCTCCTCTCTCTGGAAATCGCAAAAAACGCCTCGACCTATGCCAGAAGGTCTGAACTTCGGATCGGCTGCTGCGCGGCAAACTACAGGCCGAGACTCACTCACGTATTGACTCTTGACAGACGGCGCAATCTCCGGAGCGCATACAAGTCATGGCCGCACGGTGAGACGCTAAGATACCGGACTTTGCTCGGTGAGCCCTGGTGTCGAACTCGGTGCGCTCTGTGACCTTTTTTAAAAAAAGCGATGGAGGCGGGCTAGCCGACCGCGACCAATGAATTCAGCGTGCGGAAATAAAGCTGCCCCTCGGAGATGGCGGGGGTGGCCATCGCGGGTTCCTCGAGGCGATTGACGGCGAGCTTCCGATACTCCGGGCCGGCGGCGATCACATGCACGTCGCCTTCCTCGCTGGTGCAGTAGATTTTGCCATCTCCGGCCACCGGCGACGCCGAAAAGCCGGCGGCGACGGGCACCACGCGTTCCTGATAGTGCGATTTGCCGTCCCGCGCGTCCAGGCACTTCAAGATCCCGGCGTTCGACCCGCAGTAGAGCAGGTCGCGGTAAACGAGCGGGGTTTGGATGTAGATACCGCTCTTCTGATCGGACCACGCGACGAACGGGCTCGAGGTCTCACCGGCCGCCGGCGTGATGTCGCCCTTCGCGCCGGGGCGGATCGCCCACACGGGAGCGGAGCCGCCGTGGCCGTTGGCCACGTAGATCAACCCGTGCGCGGAAAACGGCGTGGGGATCGGGTTGTCACCGCCGGTTTTCAGCCGCCAGAGTTCCGCGCCGGTGGTGAAGTCGTAGCCCGCCACATACGGCCAGCCGTTGGCGACGACCTGGGTGCGCCCGCCCTCGGTGTGCACGTAGGGCGTCGCCCAGCAGCGCTCGCAGAGGTCCTTGCGCGGCGTGCGCCAGAGCTCCGCGCCGTCGGAGAGACGGAACGCTGCGAGGTAGGGATTGTCGGGCGCGTCGCACTGGAGGACGATCCGATCACCGTGCAAGGTGGGCGAACTCGCATAGCCCCAACCCACGCCGTATTTACTCACGTTGATCACGCCGAGGTCCTTCTTCCAGCGGCGCTCCCCGTCGAGGCTGTAACAGTGCAACCCCTCGGAACCGAAGCACGCGACGAGCACTTTGCCATCGGTCGAGATCGTCGTGTTGGCCTGCGTCGCCTTCAGGTGGCGCTGCGTGCGGGGCACGGCCTGATGGGCCGTCTGCTCCCAGAGCATTTTGCCCGTGCGCTTGTCGAAGCAGATGATCTTCCACGCTTGCACGGCGGTTTCCTCCGCGGCGGTGCGGTCGCCGTAGAGGCCGAGCTTGATCGGCGACTTGCCGGCGGAGTTTACCGCCGTCGCGACGAAGAGCCGATCGCCCCAGACCACCGGGCTCGAGTGGCCGAGGCCCTCAACCGGGGTCTTCCACTTCACCTTCCACTCGGTGGGCAGTGGCGAAGAATCGCCGATGCCGCTCGCCAACGGACCGCGAAACGACGGCCAGTTCGAAGTCGCCGCCGCGAGGGCGCGGTGGGCGGCGAGCAGCAGCGGCACCGCGACGAAGCGGCGGCGCGTCAGCGAGGATACCAGCGACGGTTCAGCGAGAGCAAGGGTCGGACGGGGTGCGGGAGGGTTCATGAAATTTGGAGTGAGTCTGCGGGCAACTCGGAGCGTGGCTTCCTCGGCGGTTGAGTAGGGCAAAAGATCATCCACGAACGAGTACACCTCTCTCCTCCGAAAATCCAGTTTCCTCGCAACGCCGGCTCGCCGCGGGCATCTTTTTCCAAAGAGCCTTCCTTTTCGCCCTTTAGCTGGAAGTTTCGATCGAGCCCGCTCCGCACCACCGCGAGACGGCCGACCATCACAACGGGGCCGGTGTGAAAAGCCACGGGGTGGTGCCGGGCCGCCGTGGCGAGATTCGCCCGAGTGGGAAAACTCGCCTCTTTGAGTCGCGTGATTAAAACCTGCGACCGGGCAAGCCACTCTCCGGACGGCGCGACCTTGGCGCGACCCGCCAGATAAGCGACCCCATCACCAATAGTATCCATCTAAAGGATACGATGCGCAAACTCCGTCATCGCCGCTTCCGTGGGATGAAGGGGCGAGCCCATGAGCCCGGGCCACCCCATCCGACCGCCGAGATCGTGGAACTCGGTGACGCCAGATCGCGCGAATTTGATCGTGGTCCCAGCGCCCGCAATCCGGCCGGCACGCCCTGCAACGGGTTCACTTAAAGTAAAGTCGCGGCCGACCGTCGGCATTTTCCTGCCGTGGAAACCCACCTCGGACGGCTCCGCTGCAGCGACAGAAAACCGGACAAGGGCTGACCCCACAACGAGCAGCAGAGGATTCTTCATTCGGCGTCCGGCAGAATTTTTTAAGCGGAGGGCGGCGTATTGAAAAGGCAATCGGGCGAACAACCCTTGCTTGGCGGTCAAGGAGGGCGACCCCTCTTTCGGGCGACAGATCTTCCACGAAAGAATAAACCCCTCGCCCCGACACGTCCAGTTTCCCGGGAGACTCCCCACCAAAACAAGTTTTGGCCCGGACTGGAAGAAACAGCTTTAGCAGGGCAAGGAGCGCACCGCCGAGAACGGAGTAAAACGTGTTTGATTTCATGATGCTATGTGCTGGGGCGATGCGGTCCGGTGCCGAGCGCGAGAGGGTGGGTGGTGGGGGAGCGAAGCACGCCTTCGTGGCCACCATCGGCGACAGGAGTGTCGCCGGTCCGTCGGATGGGCGACACTCTTGTCGCCCCTGCTGCATGAGAGCCTCCCCACCAAAACAAGTTTTGGCCCCGACGGGAATAAACCTATTTCCATGCCCAACAACGATTTCCATAATCTGTTTTATGGGAGGCGCAGCTGCCCGCGGGCACGTGCGTGCACACACTGCGGCATTCGTATGCGACGCATCTCCTGGAAGAGGGCGTGTCGATCCGGTTGATCTCGGCGTATCTCGGGCACAGCTCGCTGGACGGAGCGCGCCAGCGCGGAGATGGGCACGTCGCAGGCGTGACCCGGAGCGAAGCGCAGGGGGAGTGCTGCGGGTGCCCGCACCCCGGGCGGCAGCGCTCACAAACCACGCTGATCTACACGCATCTGACGCGGTCAACGAGGCGACGGCCCGTGCAGCTGTCGCGCGGCTGCTCGCGCCAACTTCGCCAATAACACCGCCACCACCGCCGTCATCCGTGCCACCCATTAATCCGTAGGGCTGACAGCCGCACGCGACGATGTCGCTCATCGCCGACTGGCTGGTGCGGCAGGCGCCGGCATGGCTGACGGGTCCGCCGACCCGCCCGCTCACGCCGGCGCAACGCCGCGCCCTTCACGCGATTTTGCGTTGCCGCACGCCCGCGCTCGGCGGGCACGTGTATCGCTGCGGCGCGTGCGACGATGCGGACTTCGCGTATCATAGCTGCCACCACCGGGCGTGTCCGCGCTGCGGCGGCGCGGGCACGGCCGCGTGGACGGCGCGTCAGACCGCGCGTCAGACCGCGCGACAGACGGCCCGGCTGTTGCCGGTGCCGTATTTTTTGGCGACGTGCACCCTGCCGGAGGAACTGCGGCCGATCGTCGCCGCGCGGCCGGAGTTGCTGCACGCCTTGTTTTTCCGCGAAGCGGCGAAGGCGCTGCAGACGATCGCGGCGATCCCGCGCCACCTCGGCGCGGACGGAGCGCGGCAGCGCGGAGATGGGCGCGCCTCGGGCGCGACCCGGAGCGAAGCGCAGGGTGAGAAGCGCGGGCGCCCGCGCAGCGGGCGGCGCGACGAACAACTCGGGATGGTCGGCGTGCTGCCCACCTGGGGTCGGCAACTTCAGCTGCACCCGCATCTCCATTTTATCATCCCCGGCGGCGGGCTCGCGCCGGACGGCACGTGGCGCCAGGCGAAGCGCTCCGACTGGCTGCTGCCGGGTGACGCGGTCGCGGCCGTGGTGCGCGCCGGGATGGACGAGGCGCTGCGGCACGCCGCGCCGGAGCTGCACGCGCAGGTGCCGGCGCGGTGTTGGCGCGAGGGCTGGTGGGTGCATTGGCTGTCGGCGGGCACCGGGGAAAACGTCGTCAAATATCTCGCCCGCTACGTGCACCGCACGGCGATCTCCGACGAACGCATCCTCGCCGCGACGAACGAAAGCGTGACCTTTCGTTATACGAATACGGCGACGCAGGCGCGCAAGGAATGCACGCTGACGGCCGACGACGGAGCGCGGCAGCGCGGAGAGGGCGAAGCCCGGAGCGAAGCGGAGGGTGAGGCGAACGGGTGCCCGCACGGCGGGCGGGGAGCCGAACAGTTCATGCGGCGCTACCTGTCACACGTGCCGCCCCCGAGCCAGCACCGCGTGCGGTATTTTGGCTGGATGCATCCGGCCGCGAAAGCGCGGCGACTGAAGGTCGAGACGCTCCTCGCCGTCGTGATCGTGGTGCGAGCAAAGGCGGCGGAGCCGCCGCCGTGGCACCTGTGTTGCCGGCACTGCGGCGAGTTTGCGCTCGTGAAGACGTGCAACCTGCCGCGCGGCCCACCGACGTGCGCGCTGCGGCAGAGCGCATGAAGACCGAAGAGAAAGACGCGCAAGGAGCCGACGGCGACCCGGGGCGAGTTTCCGCAGGAAGACCCGCCGGCGGAAGCTGTGCGCGCACGCGCTGGAACGTGCGCGCGCAGACGGAAAAACGCGGGCACGGCACGCGGCGGACGACGGCGCGACCACCCGCGCGACGTGCGCCGAGGCCGGCGTGTCTGGAAACGCCGCGCGGCGCGTGCCGCGCCGCGATCACCAGGCCAACCCAAAACGCATAAGGCGAAATCGCGCCGGGGTCTGCCACGCGTTGCGACCTGCCGCCGTCAGTCGTGGGCTTGTTCAACAGGAGTCGTGTGACGGCTGCGCGTCACCCAACTCTCCGGGTTAGCCCTTTTTGAGCTGGCGAGAAATCCAAGAAGGGTCACGTCGACAATCAAGCACTCGTCTGATCCGAACTATGTCATCCTCGACCTTGTAATAGATCGCAAAGGGGAATCGATCGCTCAATCGGCGGTGGAAACCTGCAATCTGCCGATGAATTCCGGCATGCAAAACCAGCGAATCAATGTCGGCGAACAAGCTGTCGAGAAAGTAGTGGCCGACGCCCGGCGCCTGCTGCTCGTAAAATCGAAATCCCGCGAGCAAGTCACGGTCGGCAGAGCGAGAAATCCTGATCTTCACCTAGCGCGGCGCCGCAACGACTTCTTGGCTGCCTCCCAATCGATGAACTCCTCCACGCCAGCCGCGACCCGAGCTTCGGTCGCCCGCAGTTCGCGCAGATGCCAAGCCGGCGACTCGAAACTCGTCTCGTCGCTGCTCAAATCCGCCCACAACTCTTCCATGGCGCGCAACTTATCGGCCTTGGTCATCGACTTAAGCGGAAGTGTGATGGGCATGGATGGAAACTGGTATCTCGGCCAAAATCGGCAAGGCCTGACTTGGCTAACGTCAAAGATGAGCCACGAGCACGGCGGGCGCGACTCCTGCGCTAGCAGGAGGCGTGACCGACGGGGTCGTTGGCTCTGGCGCCTTGTTGAACCAAGCCGCTGCGCGGCGGCGGGGAGCGGGAGCGGTGGGACGAGGGTGACGCATAGGGTAGTCGGGAGCGTCGGCGAGCGCACGGTTTGCGGCAAGCGTGGAGGCGATGTCCTCACACAAATCCGCCAAAAAGGGCGGCGCGGCCAAAGCTGCGCCTGCCCTGATTATCCCTCGCAGGTCCGCTTTGCGGAGCTGCTCAAACTGCGCGGGCTCTCCGCCCGCCCCCAAGAAGCGTATCAACACTATATCCGGAAACTGGCGACGCGCGTCGGGCGCGATCCGGCGGAACTCGACGAGGCGGCCGTGCGCGGGCACGTGCTGCACCTGAAAGACGCGCACCATCACTCGGCGTCGTCGATGCGGACGGCGGTCGCCGCACTGCGCAACTACTACGGCCACCTCCTCGGGCACGAGTGGCGGTTGTTCGACCTCGTGAGTTCGCCGTCGGCGCAGACGTTGCCGGCGGTGCTCACGCGGGCGGAGCTGGTGCGGCTCTATGCCGTCGTCCGCGAGGAGCGCTTCCGGGTGATCCTGCGCTTGATTTACGCGTGCGGGCTGCGGATCAGCGAGGCGGTCAACCTGGAGGTGCGCGATCTGCGCGGGGGCGAACCGGGTTGTCCGCGGCTGCACATCCGCGGCGGCAAAGGCCGCAAGGACCGGCTCGTGCCGTTGCCGGAGTTGCTGCTGGCGTGGCTGCGCGCGTGGTGGAAAACGCACCGCCATCCGCGCTGGCTCTTCCCCAGTGTCGGCCGCGCTTGGCGCGATGGCGCGAGCGGCACTTCGTCCGCGACCCTCGCGGCGGCCGTCGAGCCGATGGGCGTGGGTTCGATCCAGCACTGCATGCGGCTCGCCGTCGCGGCGGCGCCGCTGCCCGCGGGCACGTGCGTGCACACACTGCGGCATTCGTATGCGACGCATCTGCTCGAGGAGGGCGTGTCGATCCGGTTGATCTCGGCGTATCTCGGGCACAGTTCGCTTGTCGGAGCGCGCCAGCGCGGAGAAGGGCACGTCGCAGGCGTGACCCGGGGCGAAGCGCAGGGGGAGTGCTGCGGGTGCCCGCACCGCGGGCGGCAGCGCTCACAAACGACGCTGATCTATACGCATCTGACGGCGGTCAACGAGGCCGGGGCCCGCGCGGCCGTGGCGCGGTTGCTCGCGCCGCCGGCGAGCACGCCGACCGCGCTCCCGTCGGCGTCGCCCGGGCCAAAGCCGGCGACTCCGCTGTCCCCACCCTCGACGCCGAAGCCGTAGGGCTGACAGCCCCACGCAGCGATGTCGCTCATCGCCGATTGGCTGGTGCGGGAGGCGCCCGGCGTGGCTGACGGGTCCGCCGACCCGCCCGCTCACGCCGGCGCAACGCCGCGCCCTCCACGCGATCTTGCGTTGCCGCACGCCCGCGCTCGGCGGGCACGTGTATCGCTGCGGCGCGTGCGACGAGGCGGACTTCGCGTACCATAGCTGCCACCACCGGGCGTGTCCGCGCTGCGGCGGCGCGGGCACGGCCGCGTGGACGGCGCGACAGACGGCCCGGCTGTTGCCGGTGCCGTATTTTTTGGCGACGTGCACCCTGCCGGAGGAACTGCGGCCGATCGTCGCCGCGCGGCCGGAGTTGCTGCACGACTTGTTTCTCCGCGAAGCGGCGAAGGCGCTGCAGACGATCGCGGCGATCCCGCGCCACCTCGGCGCGGACGGAGCGCGGCAGCGCGGAGATGGGCGCGCCTCGCGCGCGACCCGGAGCGAAGCGCAGGGTGAGAAGCGCGGGCGCCCGCGCAGCGGGCGGCGCGACGAACAACTCGGGATGGTCGGCGTGCTGCCCACCTGGGGCCGGCAACTCCAGCACCACCCACACCTCCACTTTATCGTCCCGGGCGGCGGGCTCGCCCCGGACGGCACGTGGCGCCAGGCGAAGCGCTCCGACTGGCTTTTGCCGAGCGACGCGGTCGCGGCCGTGGTGCGCGTCGGGATGGACGAGGCGCTGCGGCACGCCGCGCCGGAGCTGCACGCGCAGGTGCCGGCGCGGTGTTGGCGCGAGGCCTGGTGGGTGTATTGGCTGCCGGCGGGCACCGGGGAAAACGTCGTCAAATATCTCGCGCGTTACGTGCACCGCACCGCGATCACCGACGAACGCATCCTCGCGGCCGACGACGAGCACGTGACGTTTTGCTATACCGATACTGAAACGCAGCAGCGCAAGGAATGCACGCTGACGGCCGACGACGGAGCGCGGCAGCGCGGAGAGGGCGAAGCCCGGAGCGAAGCGGAGGGTGAGGCGAACGGGTGCCCGCACGGCGGGCGGGGAGCCGAACAATTTATGCGGCGCTACCTGCAACACGTGCCGCCGCCCGGCAGCACCGCTTGCGGTATTTTGGCTGGATGCATCCGGCCGCGAAGGCGCGTCGCCTGAAAGTGGAGACGCTCCTCGCCGTCGTGATCGTCGTGAAGGCCAAGGCGGCGGAGCCGCCGCCCTGGCACCTGTGTTGCCGGCACTGCGGCGAGTTTGCGCTCGTGAAGACGGGCAACCTGCCGCGCGGGCCGCCGACGTGCACGCCGAGGAGGCGCGCCCGATGAAGCCGGAAGAGAAAGACGCGCAAGGAGCCGACGGCGGCCCGGGGCGAGTTTCCGCAGGAAGACCCGCCGGCGGAAGCTGTGCGCGCACGCGCTGGAACGTGCGCGCGCAGACGGAAAAACGCGGGAACGGCACGCGGCGGACGACGGCGGGACCACCCGCGCGACGTGCGCCGAGGCCGGCGTGTCTGGAAACGCCGCGCGGCGCGCGCCGCACCGCGATCACCGGGCCAACCCAAAACGCATAAGGCGAAATCGCGCCGGGGTCTGCCACGCGTTGCGACCTGCCGCCGTCAGTCGTGGGCTTGTTCAACAGGAGTCGTGTGACGGCTGCGCGTCACCCAACTCTCCGGGTTGGGCCTTTTGCCTCGCTCATGGGAGTTCCAGGATCGATGCGGCCTCATCGCTTTCGAATCGCTCGATCTTGGATTTTTCTGCCGAAAGAAGGGCTACAACTGCTGACGTTCGGCAATTGCCTAAACCAATCAGGATTACCTTCGGCGGAGCCCCCCGTAAAATTGAAAGCTCCACGAAATCGTCGTCTTTCGTGACCAAAAAAAACCCCTTCTCTGCCGCGACGCGCCAAATGACGATATCATCCGCACCGACAAGACCGACGTCGCGAATGTGCGCTGAGGACGGGAAAAGGCTGGCGACCTGTTTCGGCAGATCGGCAGAGAGATTCTCGTCGAAAAGCAGTCTCACGCAGCGTGCGATGAGAAGGTGCGCCGATCACGCTCCGCCGCGAATGCGAAGCACGCGAGAATGTCCTCGTGCGTGAGATCGGGGAACTCAGCTAGCAACTCCACTTCGGGGGTTCCAGCGGCGAGATAGCCGAGAACATCGTAAACCGTAATTCGAGTATCTCGGATGCACGGCTTGCCGCTTCGGCGGCCTGGCTTAATCGTGATTCGGTCTAGCAGATTCACGAATTAAAAGTGACCGTAAGAAGCCGCGATTGCAAGGATTGCCCAACGTCAAAGCTGAGCCACGACCGGGACTGGCGCGAGCTGTGCCTTTCTTGAGGACCTTGGATCGAAAACGCAGAGAGCACAGATCGTGACAGTCCCGGTTGTTGGCCCTGTCGCCTTGTTGGCCCGGTTTTGCATTCGAGCGTGTTACTTCTCGTAGAACCAGGCCCCAACGAGAGTAGCCATGAGGATTGCGGGCAGCGTCGCGATGAAAGGTGTAATGACGGTCGATGGGGTGATCTCGAGCAGCACCACCCACTTGGCGGATTGCATACTCGACATCAACCACCACGCAAGCGAAGCCGCAAGTGCGCTCTTCCAACCGGCGCCGTAACGCGGTCGAAGTGCCACATAGAGCCAAGTCGCCCAGATCCCAGCTCCGAGGTTCGCACCGATCAGGAATAGCGGGGAACCACTGCCGTGAACACTTCGCCCCTCGCGAACCGCTGCGAGAAAGCCATCTCCGATGAACGCAAGCACGGTCACCGAGAGTGCGGTCCAAATCCCGCCAGCGACCAGCCCGCAAACCAGAATACGGGCCCAGTTGAATTGTTTCATGCGATGCGCGGAGTCTCTTCTTTGGCGCCTGGTTAGCCCGGTCACGGCTCCGACTGCGTCAACGACTTCAAAATCTTTTTCGCGAGGAATTCGTTTACCTCCCGGTGGCGCGGCACGGGCTCGGACCTACCGCTTTTCGGGTTGTGGTAGATGTCGTGTTTCGCGCCATTGCGCAGGAGCACGCATCCCGCCTGCTGAAGTTCGGCGACCAAGTCGCGCCGCTTCATGCGACCTCTAGCTCCGCAACCTTTCGAATCCCGGGAATCTCCTCGGCAGAGAATAATTCGTGAAGGTCACGCAAATGCACTTTCAAGTCTTCGAAATCGTCACCTTGCGTCCAGTGGTCAGGGTGAGAATTCAAGTACCCGAGGTACTTTCCGTCTGACTCTTTCCAATAGGTGAACTTGGCTTTCATGGGATGGAAACGATGCATATCGCGGGCAGAAATGCGAGGCGCTCCTTTTTTGCCTAACGTCAAAGATGAGCCACGCCCACGGCGGGCATGACTCGTGCAACCTTCGATTCCGGATTCTGCCGCTTCATTCGATTCTTCATTCGTTAGCACGAGGCATGACCGACGTGGGCGTGGCTCTGGCGCCTTGTTGGGCCGTTTATGCGTCACGCGTAGCGGTCACGACCTTTCCAAAACGGACACTCCGAGCAATCTCCGCCATCGGGATAGTCAATACCCTCCTCGTGCGGACAGCCAAAGATCTTCTCGCGCATGATGAGCGAGCGAACTTGATGCTCCCGCAAGCGAGCAAGGACATCCTCTTGGACGTCGATCTTGAATCTAATGTCCTTCTCCTCGCTGAAGTAACGGTGAATCGTGCCCTCATCGCCCTCGTGCAAAAAAATCCCAAGGACAGCTTTCGTCGCCGTCTTGTCGTCGGGACCATAGAACGCGAGTGACGCGCGCGGAAATCCCTGGTCTCCGAGTTTCGCCTTCTTCCTCAGGTTGGTAATTGGCTTCGACATAGTTTTCTTTCGCCCAACAGTGTTATTCGCCTGAACTCAGTGCCTGCATCGGTCGCAACTGGAGCGGGGGCGATGTAAAATGTTGAACACGAGTGGAGGTTGGCGCCGAGTGAGGGGAATTTCGGTTGCGCTCGCGCCGGCGAAAAACTCACTGCGAGTGCAGCCATGAGCAAGCGCTTTCCCCGCGATGAACGGCAGGCCATAACGTTTCCAAATTGGCAGACGGTCCTGCTGGAGCTGCCGCTGGCGCAGCAGGCGGGGGTCGCCCGCGAAGTCGTCGCGTTTCTGCGGCACTGTAAGCAGGCCCACGCTCCCGCCTCGGTGCCACTCGTGAAACAGTATCTGGCGGCGGGCGGCGGCACGGGCGAATTCGTGAAAGCGGCCTTACGGTGGTTTTGCAGTTTGGGGCACGTGCGGCCCGAGACAGATGCGAGAGGGGGCGAGGGCAAGAGGGGGAGCACGAGAGAGGCGGAGAATGCGGGCGCAGGGACGCGCCCGCCCACCACGGTCGGGACGCCCGTACCACGCGGCGAGGGCGTCGCGTCCCCAGAGGTGGCTGCACCGGCACCGGTGTCAGCACCGAGCGGGGGCCAGGCGGGCGCAGGGACGCGCCCGGCCACCCGGCGGAGGGCGGAGCCGACGTTGGCGGCGGCGGACTTGGGCGGGGCGGAGTGCGAGAGGGACTTGATCGCGGCCAGCCGCAGCCGGGGATTTTTGTGGCGGACGGAGGAGACGTATCGGGGCTGGGCGACGCGGTTTGCCAAATTCATCGCGCCACGCTCCCCGTATGCGGCGGAGGCGGACGATCTCGGGAGGTTTCTCACGGCGTTGGTGGTGAACCAGCGCGCGAGCCAGAGCACGCAAAAGCAGGCCGCGTAAATGGCTTCGCCAACGCGGCTCAAAACAAGCAATGACGCGCCATGCACGATGTGTATGTGCTCCAATCGGAGTCGGACCGCGGCCTATACATTGGGTATACTGGTGACCTTCGACGAAGGTTGCGGGAGCACCAAACCGGGCGGGCATTCGCGACGTCGTATCGCGGGCCATGGCGGTTGATATACTACGAGGCTTACGTCGATGAGCGGGACGCTTTGGGGCGCGAAGAATTTTTGAAAAGCGGAGCGGGACGAAAGCACCTGCGAAAGCAGTGTAGAAACTTCTTTGCCGACTCTCCGGTGCGCGAGAACCAGCGGGAACCGGCCTGAGCGCGGAATCACTCGAAACAGGGCCGCGGAGGCCGCGTGAGGCGCAGCCTTATACGCGGGCAATGGGTGTTTCCTTCCCGCGAGACGGCGGTCGATCCCACGACGGGGGTGCGGCGGCGGCATCACGTGACCGACAGCGCGTTTCAGCGGGCGATCAGCAGCGCCGGGCGGGCGGCGAAGATCGACAAGCGCGTGACGCCGCACGTGCTGCGGCACTCGTTTGCGACGCATTTGTTGGAGGCGGGCGCGGATATCCGCACGGTGCAGGAATTGCTCGGGCACGAGAGCGTGGAAACGACGCAGATTTATACGCACGTGATGGCCCGGCCGGGGCTCGGTGTGCGGAGTCCGCTGGACGGTTAGCGGTGGCAGGCGTGAAGCCAGCGCCGCAAAGAACGGTGGCGGGAGATGGTGCGTCCACCCGCGCATGCTTGCAGCGACCGTTCAGCTGAAAGTCCAAATCAAGGGGTGTCGGGCTTTACGCCCCGGCCAATGCGTTCGCGGTTTTGAGATGCTCTGCGCCGGTGTATTTTTGCGATTGCTCGTCGGCGTGGTAACGGGAGCGGACAAGCGCACCGCTTTCGACGACACCGAGGCCGATGCTGAGGCCGAAGTTTTTCCAGTGGAGGAATTCCTCCGGCGGCGCCCAGCGCGAAACAGGGAGATGTTTCGGCGTGGGCTGCAGATATTGGCCGATGGTCAGGATGTCGGTTTTGTCGGACGCGATATCGCGGATCGTCTGCTCGATCTCGTGCTGCTCTTCGCCGACGCCCAGCATGATCCCGGTTTTGGTGACGAAACCGCGGCTCTTCGCATGGCGGGGGACGGCGCCGGAGCGGTCGTAACGGGCTTGCACGCGGACAGGCTTTTGCAGCCGTTCGACGGTCTCGAGGTTGTGGTTATAAATGTTGGGCTTCGCGTCGAGGACGACGTCGACGTGTTCCCTATTACCCTTGAAATCGGGGACGAGGACTTCGATGGCGGTGTCGGGGCAGCAAACCCCTCCCGGATCCGATCCCCCTGAAAATCCAGTTTCCTTTCAGCCCCCGCCCCAGAATCGGATTTTGGCCGTGACAGAAAGAAACCAACCGTACGCAGCGCAGGAGCGTTTTACGAAGGGTGTTTCTTAGGAGCGCGAGAGGGTGGGTGGTGGGGGAGCGAAGCACGCCTTCGTGCCCACCATCGGCGACAGGAGTGTCGCCGGTCCGTCGGATGGGCGACACTCTTGTCGCCCCCGTCGCGGACGATCGTTCAATTTACACCAGGAGTGCCGCCGGTCCGTCGGATGGGCGACACTCTTGTCGCCCCCTCGCGGACGATCGTTCAATTTACACCAGGAGTGTCGCCGGTCCGTCGGATGGGCGACACTCTTGTCGCCCCTGCTGCATGGGAGCCTCCCCACCAAAACAAGTTTTGGCCCCGACGGTAAAAACCAGATTTCCAATCCCACCAACGACTTGCAGAAGCTGTTTCTTGAGAGCCCACCCACCAAAACAAGTTTTGGCACCGACGGGAAGAAACAGCTTTCCAGGCCCACCAATGACTTGCAGAAGCTGTTTCTTGAGAGCCCACCCACCAAAACAAGTTTTTGCCCCGACGGTAAAAAACAGATTTCCAATCCCACCAACGACTTACAGAATCTGTTTCTTGAGAGCGGGATGATGATGTCGCCATCGCGCCCTGCGCCGATGAACGTTTGAGGTCGATTTTTGAGGTCGAGCGGTTGGTTCTACGCCAAAATACCGGCGACGATTTGACCGTGGACGTCGGTGAGGCGGTAATCGCGGCCTTGGAAGCGGAAGGTGAGGCGGGTGTGGTCGAAGCCGAGCAGATGGAGAATGGTGGCGTTGAGATCGTGAACGTGAACGGGATCGCGCACGACGTTGAAGCCGAGATCGTCAGTCTCCCCGTGGACGTGGCCACGTTTCAGACCGCCGCCGGCGAGCCACATACTGAAGGCGCGATTGTGGTGATCGCGGCCGTCGCTGCCACCCTGGACCATGGGAGTGCGGCCAAATTCTCCGCCCCAAACCACGAGGGTATCGTCGAGCAGACCCCGTTGCTTGAGATCCTTGACGAGGGCCGCACTCGCGCGATCGGTGTCCTCGGTGTTGCGTTTGATGGCCTTGGTGAGATCACCGTGTTGATCCCACGCCTCGTGGAAAAGTTGGACGAAGCGCACGCCGCGTTCGATGAGACGCCGCGCCAAAAGGCAATTGCGGGCGTAGTTGGCCTTCTTGATATCGGTGATACCGTAAAGTTCCAGAATATGCGCCGGCTCTTGGGAAAGATCCATCAGCTCGGGTGCGCTGGTCTGCAATTGATACGCCATCTCGTAGGCTTGAATACGAGCGGCGATCTCGGGGTCGCCCGCTTCGATGAGGGCGAGTTCATTTAAGCGGTGGAGCGTGTCGAGGGAGCTGCGCTGGGCCTGGGCGTCGATGCCCTTGGGGTTGGAGAGATAGAGCACGGGATCGCCGCTGCTGCGAAAGGGAATCCCTCCGTAGACCGTTGGAAGAAACCCACAGCCGTAATTGCTGGCGCCGCCGCTGGTGCCCTTGGCGCTGGTGAGGACGACATATCCGGGCAATTCGGTGCTGGTGCTCCCGAGACCGTAAAGGCTCCAAGCGCCCAGGCTGGGCCGTCCGAATTGCTGCGAACCGGTATTCATCAAAATCTGCGCAGGCGCGTGATTGACGGCATCGGTTTGCACGGAGCGTACGAGACAGATGTCGTCGGCGATCCCTGCCGTGTACGGGAGCAACTCGCTCAGCTCCATGCCGGACTGGCCGTGCGGTGCGAAGGCGTATTTCGGGCCAAGGAGTGCTGAGTTCGGTTTTATAAAAGCGGCGCGGTAATTTTTTAACAAATCGGCTGGAGGGAGTTGTCCGTCGCGTTTTTTGAGCTCGGGCTTGGGATCGAACAATTCGAGATGGCTCGGCGCGCCAGCTTGAAACATGTAGATGACCTGTTTCGCCTTGGCGGGAAAATGTGATTTTTTTGCCGCGAGTGGATTGGCGGGTCCCGCTTCGCCGGTCGTGGGCGCAGTGCTCGCGGTGGCGTCGCGGGTGAGCAGACGGTTGAGGGCGATGCCGGCGAGACCGACGCCGCAATCATGGAGAAACCAGCGGCGGGAAAGTTGGCGAGCTTGAGCGAGACGGAATTCTTCAGCGAGATTCATGGTTCAGTTTTTGGTCAACGTTTCGTCGAGATTGAGAAGGACGCGGCCGACGAGGGTCCAAGCGGCGAGGTCGCTCGGCGTGGCATCGGCGGGCAGTTCGCCGGGCTTGGTTAAATCGGAAAAGGCGATCTCCGCAGCCTTGAGTTCACCGCGGCGAAGACGGTCCCGCGCAGAGCGGAGGAGTTGGCGCACGTGGGTACTTTCTGCGGAGCGGGGCGCTCGGGCGGTACATAGGCGATAGGCGTAATCGATGCGCGCATCGTCATCGGAGCCGCCTTCCCGCCAAACGCGCAGGGCGAACGACTGGGCGGCCTCGAAGAAGATGGTTTCGTTGAGACTTGTGAGCGCGGCGAGCGGGGTATTTGAGCGCGGGCGCCGCACGCAGGCGAAGTCGCCGTTGGGGGCGTCAAATGCGCTCAGCATGGGATCGGGCATGGAGCGCTTGCGAAAAAGATACAGGCTGCGGCGGTAGCGATCCGCGTTGGTGGGGACGTTCCAATAGGTGATTTTGAAAAAATTATAAGCGAGGACGTTTTCGGGCACTGGCGGGAAGACGCTGGGTCCGCCGACTTGATGATGGATTAGCCCCGCCGCGGTGAGCACGACGTCGCGGACGACCTCGGCATCGGCGCGAAAGCGCGGACCGCGCGCGAGGTATTGGTTCCGTGGATCCACTGCCAGGACCGAGGGGCCAGCGTAGGTCGATTGCTGATACGTCAAGCTCGTGACCAGCGTGCGCACAAGATGTTTTTGGCTCCAGCCGTGGTCGATGAAGTCAACGGCGAGCCAATCGAGAAGATCTTGATGGAGGGGCACGGGCGAGCGCGTGCCGAAATCCTCGGGGGATTCCACGAGGCCCGTGCCAAAGAGGGCTTGCCAGGCGCGATTGACGGCGACGCGGGCCGTGAGGGGGGAGCGGCGGTCGGCAATCCAGCGGGCGAGAGCGAGGCGGTCGCGTGGGGCGGTGTCCGGTAGCGGGTGGAGCGCGACCGGTACCCGTGGTGAGACCGGGTGAAGGGGTTTATCCCAGGCCCCGCGATCGAGCAGATGAGTGCGGCGGGTATGCGCGGGCAAGCGCGCGGTGAGATGCATCACTGAGGTGGCGCCGAGGGGAAATTTTTTCCACGTAACCTCGGTTTCCTTGGTGGATTTCCCGGCTTCCTCGTCGGCCGCGCGCCACGCCGTGAAGATCGCATCGCGCTGGCGGGGGGTCCGGTCATTCGCGGATACCCCGAGCGCGAGGATGGCGGCATAATCGACGGGCGCGGCGACTGGGTCCGGTGCGGTGGTCAAGGCGATCCGGCACAGACCGAGCATGGTATTATGCCGGCCGTTGTCGTCGCCGCTGTGATGAAAACGGAGGCTGAATTTTAATTTTGTGCCCGCGGGGTAGGTGAGCGGCTGCGCAAACTGGACGACGGCGACGCTTTCAGCGTTGCGCCGCCCCGGACCGCGATCGGCGCGCCAAGCGGTATCGTTGTTTCCATCGATCAGGTAAGCGACGGGGCCGCAGGTGCGCCGATTATCTTTGTCGAAGCTTGCCTCCCAGTCGCGTTCGAGACCGCGCGCGGCCTCCGAAAAATCGGCCGTGGCCTTTGCCAACGGCACATTATCCCACGTCGCGCTGCCGGGGACCTGCTTGGCGACCTCCAACTCGGAGATCGCCCACGTGCCGTATTTGCTGCGGCCGGGACCGCCGAAAGGGAGGTCATCGTGGCGGAGGGCTTCTAAGCGCAGGCCCGTAGTGCCAGCGAGGGGCGGGGTTGCGATGATGTAGATCTCGCCCTTCGTGCTGGGATGGCCCTCGGTAAGAATCGCTTTGTCGGGTAACTGGACGGGGTGATTGAGACCGCTGACGCTGCCGAGTTCCGTCGCGTCGACGGGCTGCCACGTGATCTGGCTTTGCCGCAGGGACTCGGCCCATCCCGCGAGTTTTTCACTCCACGTGGGAATTTTTTTCTTGAGGCGCTCGTCGCTGGCTTGGAGGTCCTGAGCAATTTGTTGGATCTGTTTTTGTTGCTCGCTCGTGTACACCCAGGACTGCGCTTCGTAGCTGTTATTCAGGAAGGCGAAGATACCGAAATACTCGTCATGAGTGATTGGGTCGAATTTGTGGGTGTGGCACTGCGCGCATTGCAACGTGAGCCCAAGGGTGGCTTTGCCAATGCAGTCGATCCGATCGAACACGCCCTCGATGCGGAATTGTTCAGGGATAATTGCGCCCTCTTCGTTAAGCATCCCGTTGCGGAGAAACCCGGTCGCGATGATTTGTGCGTCCGTCGCGTTTGGGAGGAGATCACCGGCGATTTGTTCGATTAAAAATTGATCGTAAGGCTGGTCTTGGTTGAAGGCCTTAATGACCCAATCGCGCCATGCCCACTGCTCGCGCGGGAGATCTTTTTCAAAGCCGTTGCTATCCGCGTAGCGGGCGGCATCGAGCCAGATGCGCGCCCATCGTTCGCCGTAACGCTCACTGGCCATGAGGCGGGCGACGA
The DNA here is from genome assembly GCA_945903465.1 of Opitutus sp. GAS368. GTDB lineage: Bacteria > Verrucomicrobiota > Verrucomicrobiia > Opitutales > Opitutaceae > ER46. The sequence continues at coordinate 165,845 of CAMDOF010000001.1, read as the reverse complement.
GGTTCGCCACCGCCGTGCGGCGATCCTTGGCGTCGTCTACGATAAAACCGGCGACTTCGGCAGGTGAGGGCGGGAGGCCGATGAGATCGATAAAGAGGCGGCGACACAGAGTGGTTGCGTCGGCGCCGCTGGCCGCGGTCAACCCAGCCTTCGCGTGTTTAAATTGGATGAACGCATCGACCGGCTGGGCCGCGCCCCCGGGTGGCAACGGGGTTTTCGTTGGTGCGGCGAAGGCCCAGTGAGGCGCATAGGGGGCACCCTCGGCAATCCATCGGCGGAGTGTTTCCTTCTGCGCGAGCGTGAGGGTCTTCTTCTCCCGGGGGGGCGGCATCATTTCCTCTTCGTCGGTTGAGAGTAGCCGGGCGATGAGTTCACTCTTTTCGGGCTGGCCGACGATGATGGCGGCGACCTCCGAACGGCCGCCTTTGAGGGCCCCCTCTCGGGTATCGAGCCGCAGCCCCGCCTTCCGGTCTTTGTCATCGGGTCCGTGGCAATGAAAACAGTTTTCCGATAGGATCGGCTGCACTTCGCGGGCAAAGTCGACGGCGCCGTGCGTCACTAACGCCCCAGCTGAAAACATCCATGCCGCCCAAGCGAGACCGCGAGATCCCCGCCGTGGCAATGCAAGTGCCATGGTGGCAGCGTGCATCGCAAGAGCGAGGCAGGGCGTCTGGCGTCGTCGATCCTGAGTCAAAGGAGCCAGCGCCGCGGAGCGAATGGCTTGGGATTCCGGAAGATGAACGCGCATCCGTTTAACTAGAAGGCGGCGAGCGACGTGCGCAAGATTTCGGTGACGTTTAAGAGATTCCGGTTTTTCATTTGCGGCGGTTATTCGCCCCGATTCGACGGAGAATTTTCGATGGGGTCAGCCGGCAAGTTCGGCGGCGGCGCTGGGGGTCGAGAATTTCTCGGCGGGATGATTTTTGCGGGAGATGGGCGCGAACCGGTTTGATTGACGGTGTGACCGGCCGGCCGACCGCGGCGAGCGTGTGAGCCGAGCGCTTCGCGGTGGCCATGCGGGCTTTGGTGCGGCCTGGCAAACTGCCAACAGGTCGATTCGCGCGACGTATCAGCGCCTGAAGCGCCTGAAATGGCGGCGAATTTCGGTCGGCGGTCGCTTGGCCAACGGGTTCATCGGCCGAGCAAGGCCAACGCGGTCGGACGGGTCTGCCGGCGGCGGCGGCGAGAGCTGCGGGGGCTGGGAATTGGCGCGCTGGAATTTATTGGCTCGGGATAAGGTGGGTGGATACGGCTAAAATCCATCGGATGGGCGGATTGGTTTTTTCGGTCAAATCCCGCGGTCAAGCCAAGGCCGTGAAGTGAGCCCGGCCCCGGGCGAATCTGGTCGAGGGTGAAGAGAACGCACTTTGATGCATCTGTCGCTTGATTGCCGGCGATTTTTTTGTGCCTGTATAGGGGATGTTGCAATCGCTCCAAATTAGGAACCTCGCTTTACTGGAAGAAGTCGCGCTGGATTTTGAGGCGGGGTTCACGGCGGTGACGGGTGAGACGGGGGCGGGCAAGAGTATCTTGCTGGGGGCGCTGAGTCTGCTGGCCGGTGAACGGGCGGATAAAACCGTGATTCGCCAAGGGGCGGCGGCGGTCGAGGTGGAGGCCGCATTATTTTTTCGAGAGCCCGCGCGGATCAACGGGGTTTTGAGTGAGCTGGAGTTGCCGGCGTGTGACGAAGGGATGTTAATTTTGAAGCGGAGCCTTGCGCGCGAGAAGGCGCCGAAGATCACGGTGAACGGCAGCTTGGCGACGTTGACGGCGCTGCAAAGGCTGGGTGAGCATTGGATTGATTTTCATGGACCGAGCGAGCCGCGCCGCTTGTTGAAGGAAAGTTGCCAGCTCGGTTTGTTGGATCTTTTTGGCCGTGCGGATGAGGTGCTCGCGGCGTATGGAATCAGCTATCGGGCCTGGCGCGAGTTGAGCGCGGAGCATGCCCGGATCGCGAGTGACACGAAGTTGGCACCGGACCAAATCGAGTTTCTCAAAACGCAACTTACCGGACTGGAGGCGTTGGAACTTACGACCGAGGCAATCGAGACCTTGGAGCGGGATTTTCAACGGATGAGCCGGGCGCAGGAGTTGATCGAACTCAGTGCGGGTCTAGCCGCTGGTTTAACGGGGGAGGACGGTCTGCAACGTCGGTTGGCCGAGCTGCTGAGACAGGCGCGGCAGTTGGAAGGAATTGACCTCGCGAGCAAATCGCTGGCGGATCGATTGTCCTCGGCGACGGTTGAGCTGAATGATTTGGGTGAAGAGTTTTCTGCGCTTAGCCAACAGCTGCAATTTGATCCTGAGGAGGCGGAGGCCTTGAGCGCAAAAATGGGCACCTGGCTCGAGGTCAAACGGAAGCACGGGGGCGAGGTTGCGATCGTGACGGCGGCGAGGACGGAGCTACGCCGGCGGCTGGACGTGCAAGGTGATTTGGCCGGGACGTTATTTCGTCTCGAGCAACAAATCGCCGAAGCTGGTCGGAAAGCGCGAAAAGAAGCGGCCGCTTTGCGCGGACTGCGCGAAAAAGCGGCAAAGGAACTGGCCAAAGTTGCGGCGCGGAGCATCGCACAGCTTGGTTTCAAGAAAGCCGATTTTGTGGTGAGGGTGATTCCCCTGGCGGACTTGGCGGCGACGGGTGATTGCCGCGTGGAGTTTTTGTTTTCTCCCAATGTCGGTGAGGCGCCGTTGCCTCTGAGCCGAATCGCTTCGAGTGGAGAGCTGGCGCGGGTGATGCTCGCGCTGAAAACCGTGTTGGCGGATTTGGATCAAGTGCCTTTGCTCGTATTTGACGAAGTCGATGCGAATGTCGGCGGGGAGATCGGGCGCGTGGTGGGTGAGCAGATGGCGGGCATAGCCCGGACGCACCAAGTGTTGTGCGTCACGCATCTTCCGCAGGTTGCGGCGTTAGCGACCTGCCATCTTGTGGTCACGAAAGATCAATCGAAGGAACGGGCGGTGGTCTCAATTGCGCCGATTCAAGCAAACCGGAAAGACCGCGTGAGTGAGTTGGCGCGGATGCTCGGTGATCGCACTGCGAAGAGTGCGCTGGCCCACGCCGAAGAACTGTTGGGCGGGCGTTAGAAGCGTTTTTAGGCAGACGGCGTGTTGCCCAAATCTTCTTTGTGCAGGGGGAGAGGGGCGCGGAGGTTTCGGTTAAAACTCCGCCACTTCGAGAGGGGCAGATTCGCGAGAGCGATGATGGCGATTTGAGAAATTGCGAAGCTCACGAGAGCCAGAAAAGCCGAATCGGTAAACCCGTAGCTGTGCAGGCCAACTCCCAGCATATTGGTCCCGAACCAGCTCCAGCCGACGGCGATGTTGCCGCCGACGGCGAGGCACATGAGCCCGCGTTGCTTGATCATGCCGCCCCAACGCGCATGGAGGATGATGGCATTCCAGATCACGATGATGAGGGCGCCATTTTCTTTCGGGTCCCAGCCCCAAAAGCGTCCCCACGATTGGTCGGCCCAGATGCCGCCAAGGATGGTCCCGACAAAGCTGAATAAGGTCGCGAAGCAGACGATCCCATAAACCATGCGCGCGAGGGCATCGGCGGTGTTTTTATCCAAGGTTGTGGTGAAGAGGCCGCGGAAAATATAGATGAGCGCGAGGAAACCCGCGAGGGCGGATGCGGAGTAGCCGCTGGTGACGACGACCACGTGCGTGGCGAGCCAGAAGTTGGAGTCGAGGACGGCGCGCATCATCTCGAGAGTATCGCCGGTGAGAGAAAGATGGTGGGCGATCAACAGCGTGGAAAAGCCAATCACGCCTGCGGCGACACTGCCGATAGCGTTGCGGAAGAAGTATTCGAGTACCAAGCACAGTCCGACGGCGCCCCAGCCGACGAACAGTGCGGAAGAGTAAAGGTTTGTGACCGGTGGCCGACCCTCGAGCCACATCCGCGCGGCGAGCCCGGCGGTGGAGATGATCCAAGCGGCGGCGATGAGCCAGAAAGCCCCGCGACCGAGCGCATCGGGCCAGGCGAGCCAGGAAAAAACCCCGAGGAAAAATGCGCACGCGTAGAAAGACATGCTCAGGTAAAACGGCTGGGCCGAGTTGAAGCGGGCCTCGGCATCACATTTCTTGAGCCGTTCGCTAAAGTTCTTTTCGAGATCGGAGCGGAAGAGTTGCACCAATTTGCTAAATTGCTCGGCTTGGTTTTGACGCCAGGCGTGGCCCAAGCCCGCGTAGGCGAGGGCGGCCGCGTTGACGCGACCTGAACGAAAGGTTTCGAGCAAGGCGGCGCCGGTGGGTTTCCAAGCGGTGGGATCGGTTTCGGCGGCCTCGGGTGGAATTACGAGAAATGTGCTCAGGTTGGCCATATCAACGAAGCGCTCGCCGATCTCAGTCATGGCGGCAGCGGCCGCCTCGTCGTGCGTTTGGCCGGCTTGCTTCGCGCGAACCGCCGCGACCCCAGCGGCGACTTTATCCTGAAATTTTAGCAAATCACCGAGAAAATCGGCACTTCCGGGAGAGCTCAGGGCATGGCGCAGGCGTTGATAGTGGATCAGATTTCCGTAGATTTGCACGACGGCACGTTGGAAAGAGGTGCGGACGGCAGCGTCGACTTGGTTCGCGAGTTTGGCTTGGCGGTCGAGCTCGGGGAAGCTGGGCTTTAGCTGGGTGTACGCAAAGCGTTTGTTGGCATCCCCGTCTTCGGCCTTGAGATTGAAGACGGCCAAAAGGTCCGGGTTAACGACCTCGAAGGTCTTGTACGTATCGGCGAGTTCCGCGTGGTAGCAGGTATCAAGCAGCCACTCGATCGGTGAGAGCTTGCGGCCATCCGGCGTCTGCACGGGTTGACGCCCCTGCAGTTGCAAGAGAGAACTGCGTGCGACTGTGTCGAGTGGCTTGAGTCGGCCATTGACGAGGACGGGAAGGCGGCTGAAGCCGACGACGTCGAAGGCGGCGGGGTTCTTGGGCGCCTGCAGTGACTTGGCGGTGTAGCCCAGTGCGCAGAGGAGGAACAGCCAGGGAAGGAGCTTCTTCATGCGAGGGAGGGGCGCGGGACGCGGCGTTTGCCGACGAAGGCCAGGAGGTGGATGGAAAATTGCACGGTGAGTCCGAGTGTCATGACGGCGCAAGCAATGTAGGGGATCAGCCAGCTGGGATTGCGCACGACCTGCAGGATGGTGACCTGGTTATCATTGGGATCGAAGCTCGCTTGGTAAAACGTCAGGCCATCGTAGCGCAAAGGGTTGTTCATATAGATGAGGACCTCGCGATCGTTACGACCGTCGGGGGTCGTCAGGCGGATGCGGCTGGAGAAATTTTTTGGAATTTCGGTGCCGGCGTAGCGGTCGTGACTGAATTTGAGGAGGGTGAGCGCGAACGGCTTGTAAGCGCGGCTGTTGCGGATACCGACGGTCCATTGACGGCCCGCGTGAGCAAACGTCTGCGGAGTCATCGCGGAGTGGGCGGAGACCAGCCAAGTACCGAGTGAACCCTCGGCGCCGATCAGTTCGATGAAGGCGGTGGGGACGTTGCGTTCGTCCTGTTTGTAGGTGAGCGCCTGCGGGACGGCCGTGATCCGCGTGCCAGCGCCTTGGGTGGCGGGAGAGATGGAGGGGGTGGTCGCGGTCGCTGCCGGATTATTGCCATCGATGGGGCCGCGGCTGCTAAGGCTCGAGTTGGGGTAGTAAATTTTGGTGACGACGCGGAAAGGCAACTTCGGGTGCTGGAGGGTGGCTCCGGCCGTGAGCCGTGACTCGGGAATGACGACGACATCGTCGAACTGGGCGTCGGTTGTATCGATGAGAGCGAGTTCGTTATCCCGGTAGCTCTCGGAGAAATTCTTCGGCTCGCCTTGAACGAGGCGCATACTGAAATCTTCCTGCCATAGTCCCGAAAGTAACTCGCCGACCAAGAGTAAAATGAGCCCAGTATGGGTAAGTTGGATACCCGTTTTTTTCCAAGTGAATTTGAACCGGTAAATATGGGCGGCGAGCAGATTGATGAGCAGGAGACCGCCGATGGTATAGCCGCCGGGGAGGGGGATGGTGAGGCCGCCGATTTTCCAGAGCGCGATGAAGGAGCGGAAGAACTTTTCCTGAATCGCCCAGATGCCTAGGTCCACTTGGGCGAGGGTACCGGCAAAGACCAGCAGCAAACCCAAACTGAGAAGGGCAACGCTCAGTTTTACGGAGACAAAAAAATCGCGGAGGCGTCGGAATGAAGGGTTCATGGCTTGCCGCCTGGCTGGATGGTCTCGAGGAAGGCGTTGAAGGCGGCCTGCTCTTTGGCGACGAGGGCGGCCGGGCCCATCAGTTTGAAGAACCACGTGGAGCCTTGGTACGGAACCATGGCGCCAAGGATGCGTTGGGGGGTGGCGCCGGTGCCGGCGAGGTCAACGACCGTGAGGCTGAGCCCGTGCTGATCCCGGCGGCGAGTGGCGGCGGCGAGTTCACCCGCCCCGATTGCCGGCAGTTGAATTTGTCCGCGCCAGCGATTCAGATTAGCGAGGTCGCCGCCCACATCGCCGGGAAAAGCAGTGATGGAAAGGTCGGCTTCGCCCGCGATGCCGTCGCCCTTGATGGCGTAACTGCCTTTGCGCATAGCGGAAGCGGCCTTCACCGTCCAATGGGCGGGAGCGGCCCAACTCAGGCCGGGACCGCTGGCGGTGGCGACGGCGGTGTTCGCCATGGCAGTGCCGCCGGGCGGGGTGTTCGGGCCCGCCGCGGTTTTATTGGGGGTGGGGTTCGCGTTGGGCGGAGAGTTGCCCGCCGGCGAGGGCGAGGCGGCGGCGGCTGCTTTGGGCACGCGGTAGGATTCAATTTCTGGTTGGCGGCAGGCGGTGAACAACAAGGCCGTCGCGCTGAGGGTAAAGAAGAGGCGGGAAACACTCATGAGCGGGAGAACATCGTGCGATGTTCATAAATTTCAAATCAAACCAGCATTGTTGGATCCTTTTGCTTTGAGTAAAAACGGGGTTGGTTGAGCAAAACCGATCCTTGGTGAGAAGTGGGGTGCGCATTGCGACCTGCTGGGAGGTCCCGCGTGGACGCAAGGTCGAGGCTCCTAACTCCATGCCGAAAGGGTGCGCATTACGACCTGCTGGGAGGTCCCGCGTGGGGAGGGCCCGCTGGCGGTGACGCCGCATCGCGGCTTCTGGCAATGGCGGGTAAGGGGGCGGGGCACCGAGGGCAGCAAGGTGGACGATCCGGGCGGTTCTGGGCGCGGTGCGATCGCCTGGCGCCTTGCCAGCAACGCGGCCCCGCCGAGTGGGGCCCCGCCGAGTGGGGCCGCGGCGAAGTGGGGCCGCGGCGAAGTGGGGCTGCGGCGAGTGGGGCCGCGGCGAGTGGGGCTGCGCCGAGTGGGGCTGCGCCGAGTGGGGCTGCGGCGAAGTGGGGCTGCGGCGAAGTGGGGCTGCGGCGAAGTGGAAATTGCGGGGAGAAAGGACAGCGAGTTGAGGACGGCGGCTCTCACCGGTTCTGACCGAGTTGTTACCTTTTAAGTAGCGCAAACTGTGATCGACACGGTCTGGCTGGAGGCCCTTATGGTTTTAAATTCCTTTAGAAAAATGTTTTTTGCGGGTGCGATTTGCGCCCTGCTGGGTTCGGTTCGCGCTCAGGTAGTTGAACTGCGTGCGACGATCAATGCTGCGCAAGAGAATCCCGCGACGGCCTCGGAGGCGACGGGGAGCGCGATCATGTTCTACAACGTGGCGACGAGCACGTTTGACTTGATGATTTCTCTGAGAGGCATGACGAACACCGCGAGTGCCTCGCATCTCCACGAAGGCGCCGCGGGTGCGAATGGCGGCGTGGTGACGAATTTGGGGGCCGAGGCGGTTTATACGCGCTCAGGTTCCACGCTCACGGCGACATGGCGCGACATCAAGCACGGTGGGACGGCGCTGACTTTACTTAAAGGTGGCGTTTATTTTAACATTCATTCTGCGCAGTTCCCGGGTGGGGAAGTTCGGGGGCAGTTGATCGCGCGCCCGGTGAGGCTCTACGCGTCGATGACCGTGGCGCAGGAGCAGGCCGCTTTTCCGGCCGTTGCGCTGGTGGGCTTAAATGATTTTGGGGGTGCCGTGATGATGTACGATCCCACGACTAATCAATTGAGCCTGCGGTCCTCGGTTTTTAATTTTAATAACGTGTTGAGCAATTCCCATGTGCACGAAGGGGCCGCGGGCGTCAGTGGTGGGGTGGCGCACAATTTGGGAAATAACGCGAATGCGGGGATTTACAGTAATGTGAGCGGAGCGATTCAAGGTGCCTTCGATGGTCCGTACCTGGGTGATCCCGTGAAGCTGCTGAGCGGTGGCGCCTATCTGAATTATCACAGCACAACGTTCTCGGGCGGCGAGTTACGGGGGCAGATTGTGGGTGCGAGCGAGATTCCGGCTTCGCGTTACATTAATCTTTCGGTGCGCGGATTTGTTGGGACGGGTGAGCAGGCGCTGATTTCCGGTTTGGTGATTAACGGCACGGAGCCCGTGCGCACGCTGATTACGGCGAAGGGCCCATCGCTGGCGGCTTTTGGTATTTCGGGCCCTCTCGCGAATCCGCGGCTGGATATTTACGATTCCGCAAATCGCAAGATCGCCTCCAATGATGATGTTGGGGCGCTCATCGCGGGTTCGGAATTAGCGAGTCTCCCGGGGGTGCCGCGCAACGCGGTTGAGTCGGCGCTCGTGCTCGTACTGCCTCCGGGTAATTACACGGCGATTGTCTCATCAGCGGGGGGGACGGGTGTGGCCATTCTTGAGGTGAATGATTTGCGCACACTGTCGGGGACCTTCACGACGGTGGCGGTCCAGCAGCCGACGATCCCGGCCCGCGCCTCGAGTTTGGCGGTGGCATCGAAGGCGGCTTTAGAGTTTTGCACGGCTCCCTTGGCGACGGCCCTGGTGCGGCCTTGATCGGAACGTTTTGCTTAAACCCGGTCGCTTCACTGCGGCCGGGTTTTTTGTTTTGCGAGGTTGGTTCAAGACGATAAATAAAGAGCGATGACGATAACCCCGCTGGGTGATTCGGCCGTCGTGATGAGGTTGAGCGGACGCGAAGATGCAACGTTGGCGGCGCGTGCGCAGGCGCTGGCGCGGGAGATTGCGGAGCCACCGTTGCCGGGCGTGGTGGACGTTGTGGCCGCGCTGGGGGGCGTCGCGGTTTTTTTTGATCTGACGCTCATACGGGCGTGGCCGGTCTTGGAGAAAGCCTTGCGGGTGCGGGCGGCGCGAGTGGTCGGCGGAATGCCATTGGGCGAGCCGCGCTTGGTGGAAATCCCGGTGTGTTACGGTGGAGCCTATGGGCCTGATTTGGAGGGGGTGGCCGCGCACACGCGGCGAGCGATGGACGATGTCGCGGCCCGGCATCAGCAGGGTGACTACTGGGTGCAAGCGATCGGATTTTCTCCAGGGTTTCCCTACCTCGCGGGATTACCGGAAGACCTGGCGACGCCGCGAAGGGCGACCCCACGCGCCCGAGTGCCGGCCGGGGCGGTGGGGATTGGTGGGGCGCAGACGGGAGTTTATCCCTTCGCCACGCCTGGCGGGTGGAACATTATCGGGCGGACACCGTTGCAGTTATTCTCAATGAACCGATCTGAGCCGGCACTTTTGCGGGTGGGTGATCGCGTGCGGTTTTACGCGATGAGTGCGGGGGAGTTCGCCGAGCGGGCAAGGGAGAATAAGGTGAATGGTGAGGGTGGGGCCCGCGGAGAACAGATGGGAAGTGGGCCGCGCGGGAGCGTGGCGGAAGTGCCGGGCCCATGGCTGGAGGTGGTCAGAACGGGCTTGGCGACGACGGTGCAGGACGGCGGACGGTACGGCCATCGCGCGCGCGGGGTACCGGTCGGTGGGGCGGTTGATGGGTTGGCTTTACGCCTCGCGAATCTGCTGGTTGGTAACTCGGAGGAAGCGGCGGGTTTGGAGTTTACACTGGTGGGTCCGGAGTTGCGGTTTTCGGAAGACAGCGTGGTGGCCTTGGCGGGAGCGGAGTTCGCGGGGCTGCCCCGTTGGCGACCGCTGATGATTAAAGCGGGAACGGTTTTGAAGCTGGGGCCCGCGCGGTCGGGGTGCCGCGGTTATCTCGCGGTGGCGGGAGGTTTGGCGGTGCCGCCGGTGCTGGGGAGCCGGAGCGCTTGGGGCTGGGGCGAGGAGGGTGCCGGGCCTCGTGGCGGGGTGCGCGCGGGCGACGTGTTGGCGATCGCGCGAGTGTCGCGTAAAATGCAAGCGTGCTGGCGGATGGACGAACGCATTTTACCGGCCTATTCGGAGGAATCGGTGGTGCGGGTGATTCGGGGTGCGCAAGCGGGCGATTACTTGGAGGAATGGCTGGCGCGGGGGTACGCGGTCTCTGCTCGTTCTGATCGGATGGGCGTCCGCTTGCTGGGTGAACCGCTGCGCCGAATCGATGCTGGTGGTGGCGGTGATTTACTCTCGCAACCGGTGGCACCCGGGACGATTCAGGTGCCGCCGGATGGCCGACCGATTGTCATGTTGGCCGATGCGCAGACGATCGGGGGGTATCCGCAGGTGGCGCACGTGATCTCCGTCGATCTTCCCCTGATGGCGCAACTTCGGCCGCAGGGAATGGTCCGCTTCGTCGAGGTTGCGCTGGAGGAGGCGCGTCGGTTGGTGGTGGCGCGAGCGCAAGGACTGCAGTTGCTGCAGGCGGGCGTGGCCACGAAAATACGTTAAGATGAAAGCGCGAATCGATATAAATTGTGATCTCGGAGAGGGCGGCGGTGCGGATGAGGCCTTGATGCCATTAATCAGCTCAGCCAATATCGCGTGCGCGGGTCACGCGGGTGATTTGGTGACGATGCGGGCGACGCTGGTGCTGGCGCAACGGCACGGCGTGGCGATGGGGGCGCATCCCGGGTTTTTAGACCGTGAGCATTTTGGGCGGCGTGAGGTGGTGATGACAACGGATGCGCTGGTCGCGTGTGTGGTGGCGCAGGTGCATGCCTTGCAGGCGGTGGCGGGGGCGGTCGGTGCAACGGTGCGCCATGTCAAGTTGCACGGGGCGCTCTACAACCGTGTTTCGGGGGATGCCGTTTTGGCGGAGGCGTTGATCCGGGGGCTGCGCGAGCAGACGTCACTGCGTATTCTGTACGTCCTAGCGGGGAGCGAACTGGAGCGGGTGGCCCGGTTGGCGGGAGATTTTATCGTGGTGCCGGAAGTGTTCGCTGACCGGACCTATCGGAGTGATGGCTCGCTGACACCGCGGAGTTGGCCTGGGTCGGTCCTGGTGGATGTGGATGCGGCGATTGCGCAGGTGCTGGGGATGATCAGGCGAGGTGTCGTTGGCACGATTGACGGTGGCGAGGTCCGGGTGACCACCGGGACGGTCTGCTTGCATGGAGATGCCGCGCACGCGGTGGTACTGGCTCATGCTTTGCGGCAAGCACTGGCGGCCGCGGGGGTCGCCGTCGCCGCCCCGGAGGATGCGCGGGCGGGAGTGGTCGAGAACGCGTTATTGTATCAACTTTAGTGATACAAAATGACAGGCCTAAACGTCAGTGACGGGGCGTGCAGGTTGCGCTGACTGAATAGTGACGATGCAGACGTCGTCTTCAAAAGTGTTTCGGCCGCTGGCCGAGCGGAGGGCGGCCAGAAGTTCGTCGCTGAATTGGTCGCCGGACACTTCGCGGGTGGCGGCGAGCACGGCGCGGACGCCGGCTTCGCCAAACATGACCCCAGAGGCACCCGTGGCCTCGATAACGCCGTCAGTATAGCCGAGAAAAAGATCCCCAGGGTGGAAAGGGCACGAGGAGCGGGTGTAGGCGAAATCTCGCAGCAAGCCCGTGGCGGGTTCAGGATCCTGGGGGGCGAGGCGGTCGACCAGCCCCGTTAAGGCGGAGCGGACGAGGGGTGCGGGGTGGCCGGCGTTTCCGTAAGTGAGTGAACCCGCGACGGTATCAATCACGCCAAAAAAAACCGTTGCGAAGACGGGTTGGCCAGTATGCTCGATGATCGGCATCAGGCTCTGGTTTAGCTCGGCGAGAACGTGGGTCGGATCGGCGGCGCGCGGGCCCATTTCTTCGACGACCCCGCGAATCAACGCGGTGAGGAGGCCGGCCCGGACGCCGTGGCCCATCACGTCGCAAATGAGCACGCCGCACGTGGTATCGGAAAGCTGGATGATATCAAAAAAATCTCCACCGAGTGTCTCGGCGGGAAGGTAGCGGTGCGCGAAGCGCAAGGCGCTGGCCGCGGGGGCCGCGCCCCGCGGGAAAATCGGGTAGCCGCGGTTGAGGAACGACTCTTGGACCTGCCGGGCCATTTGCAGGTCGGCCTCCATCTCGGCGCTGCGGCGGCGGAGTTCCTCTTCGGCTTTTTTTCGCCGGGTGATGTCGTGGCTGATGCCGACGAGTCCCACGATGGCTTGCTGGGTGTCACGCAAGGGGACCTTCGTGACGAGCGACCAGTGAACATCGCCAGCGGGATCAAAGTCAGATTTTTCCTGGTTAATCACGGAGTGGCCGCCACTCAAAACGAGGCTGTCGTCCGCGAGGGCTTGGCGCCCCCGTTCGCCTGGGAAGAACGTGGTGGTGGTCTGGCCGGTGGCCTCTTCTTGGGAAGTGACGCCGAGCGCGGCGAGATGGGCGCGGTTATTCAGGATGTAGCGTGAAAGCTGGTCTTTGACGTAGAGCCGGCTGGGCAAGTGATCGATGATGGTGCGGAGGAGATTGCGCTCCTCGAGCAGTTTATCTTCGGCTTCTTTGGTGGCGGTGATATCGCGCGTAAGACCGAAGGTGCCGATGATATTTCCGTGGGAGTCTCGCCACGGCATTTTAGTGGTGGAGGCCCAGCCGTGCTGACCGTCGAGCATGGTCAGGCGCTCGACCTTGGCGATGAGCGGCTGGCCGGTTTGGATGATGCTCTGCTCGTCAGCGAAGGCTTGAGCGGCGTGAGCGGGTGAAAAGAAATCGCGATCGCATTTTCCGACGCATTCATCGGGTGAGGCGGCCCCGAGCGAAGTCGCGTGGGCCGCATTATTACGAACGAAGCGGCTCGCGCGGTCTTTGAAATAAATTCGATCCGCGCTCGTATCCATGAGCACACGGAGGAGCGACGAATCGAGTGATTCGGCCGGTGGAGGGGAAGCCGAGTGGCCTGAAGAATCGGCGCTCATCGTGGAAGGTTTTTTTTACGCACGAGCTTGCCGTCCAGCAAATCCGCGTCTTCGAGCATGGCGCGGGTTGCTTGGGTTGGTCGCGCTGGATTCAAGCGGGTAGGCACCTATTCCTTGACGATGGTGAACCAGTCGCGCTTTACCCCCTGCTCGTTTAGGAAGGTAAATTCCATCTTCAATCCGTTGACATCGACGATCGAGGAGCCGGCTTCATTCAGAGATAGAAAAAAGGCGGGGTGGTTGAGTGGGACTGGTTTACTGCTGGCGTGGCCGGCGCTGCCGGTGACGACGTTGATCTCGCCAAAGTGGGGGGAGCGCGCGCGGGGTTTACGATACACGCCATCGCCGTCGGCGCGACCGGATACTTTTTGCTTCAGGTGGTTGGCGGCGTTGAAGGTTTCTGATTTTCCATAGTGGCCATCCAGGAGCCATGAGCGCTCGTAGACGTGCGAGTGACCGGTGAGGACGAGATCGACGCCGCCCTGTTCGAGTACGGGTAAAAAGAGGGCGCGCATATCGTTCATCCGACCTGCGGAATCGCTATCTTTATCCGAATCATGGGTGCCTTTGGTATAAGTGGGATGGTGAAAAAACGCGATGATCCAATCGCGCTGAGTGGCGATGAGGTCGGATTTTAGCCACTGCATCATCGGGCTATTGGCGGAGCGCTCGGAATCGTGAGAGTCGAGGCAAATGAAATGAGTGTTGGCGTAGTCGAAGGAGTAGTACGCCTCGGTTCCGGACACGACGCCCCCGGCCTGGGCCCGCGTCGGTAGTGTGAAGATGTCGTAATAAACCCCGGATTGCGTGGCGGAGTTGGCGCTTTTGCCGTCGTGGTTTCCGAGCGTTGACCAAAAAGGTACGGTCGCGAGGGTCTGCGGATACATCTCGAAAATCGCCTTTTGATAGTCGGCGTCCGTGCCATCAGGGTAGGCGTTATCGCCAAGCAGCAGCACTAAGTCCGTTGAGTTTTTACCGTTAAATTTGTTGTAGGCGTCGCGCACGGCGGCCTGGGTGGCGCCCTTCGTGCCAGGATCGCCAAGCACCCAGATACGGGTGGGCTGGGCTGGACCGACGGGCGGCGGGGTCGTGAAGTTGTAGAGGCTGGCGCGGCCCGGCGCATCTTCCGCGCCGGCTTTTTTTCCAGCGGCGGGTGGTGGGACTGCGACGCCGCCCACGGAGTAGAAATATTTGGTGGCGGGCTTGAGTCCCACGAGTTCGACCACGTGCTCGGCGGTGACGCCCTCCGCTCTGCTGACCTGAGTGAGTTGGGTGCGATCGGTGCCGAAGCTGACGACGGAGGGCTCGGTGGTATCGGTGCGCCAGCGGACGACCATGCTGGTAGGTGTCGGGATTTGCAGATAGGGGCCGCGCACGACGGTGGTGGCGGCGTCGATTGAAGGACTCGCCAAAATGAGGGCGAGGAGAAGGGCAGGTTGGAGAAGCCGAGGGTAGTGCATCGAGAGAATGTTAGGATTGAGAAGCGGTGAGACGGGAAAGTTCGGAGGAAAGTTGGGTGATTTCGGGCGATTCGCGAAGCCAAGGCGGCAGGTTGTTGATCGCCTTTTGCGCATTGAGGTAGGCCTTGATCGCTTCGGGTCGGCGACCGGCGGCGGCGAGAATATCGCCGCGGCGCTTAAGACCTAACTCGGGGCGTTCGCTCGTGCTGACGGCGTGGTCGAGCCAGCGGAGGGCCTCGTCGGTAAGTCCGAGGGAAAGGGCGATTGCAATGGCCTGGTTGAGGAGCGCCGGGACGTAGCCGATCTGCGTGAGGGCGCGGTCAAGGTGCTGGAGGGCCTCGCTCGGCGGCAAGATTCGCGCGTGCTCGAGTACCAATTCAGGATGGACCGAGGTGAGGCGACTGCTGGCGGCGGCGTAGTCGGCGAGCGCGGCAGGAATATTTTTGAGGGCGGTGTAAACGCGGGCGCGAAGAATTTGCGCGCTGGTATTGGTTGGCTCCTCGACGAGGGCTTGGTTGAGATGAACGAGGGCTTCGCTGAATTGGCGTTGGGCAAGGGCGAGTTGACCACGGGATTGCCGCAGGCCGGGCAGGGCTGGGCTGAGTTCGGCCGCGCGGAGGAAATTAGCCTCGGCCTGCACGGGGTCTTCGTGCTGGGCGTAAAGTTCACCACGCTTAAGATAGAGCTCCGCGTCGCGCGGGGATCCGGCGATCTCGCCGTTCAGTTGCTCCATCCCAAGTTCTAGCCCAGGGTGCGCGGCGGTGAGGCAGACCCCGAAGAGAGCGTGGGTGAACCAAATGGCGGCGCGCGACATGGGGAACTGATGCAGTATAAAAATGGTTCGCTGGCAACCCGCGACGAGATCGTTTTACAGGAACGTAACCTCTGGCAGTTTTTAGGTGTTAAAACGGAAAAGGGCAACGTCGCCGTCGGCGAAGACGTATTCCTTCCCCTCTAACCGGTACTTGCCGGCATCGCGGGCGGCGGCGACACTACCGAGTGTGGTCAGGTCTTTGTAGGAGACGATTTCGGCCTTGATGAAACCTTTTTCGAAATCGGTATGAATGACGCCGGCGGCTTGTGGAGCCTTCCAGCCCTTTTTGATCGTCCAAGCGCGAACCTCCTTTTCACCCGCGGTAAAATAGGTTTGCAGGCCGAGGAGCGCGTAGGTTCCGCGAATCAATGAAGATACGCCGGAATCATCGACGCCGAGATCTTTGAGAAATGCCTTCGCCTCATCGGCCGGCAGATCGATGAGTTCGGATTCAATTTTTGCACTGATCGGCACGTAGGCGGCATCGTGGTGCGTGTGAACGTACTCCGCGACCTTTTGGACAAATTTATTTTGTTCAGCGGTCGCGAGATCGTTTTCGGCGACGTTGCATGCGAAGAGTACAGGTTTGGCGGTAAGCAGTTGAAATAGCTTCATCAACGCCTTCTCATCATCGGTCCCAACGAGCGTGTTCGCGGTCTTGCCGGAGTTGAGGTGAGGTTCGAGTTTTTGAAGGAGTGCCACTTCGATGATGGCCTCCTTATCGCCGGACTTCGCTTTCTTTTGCGTCTTGTCGATGCGTTTGCTGACGGAGTCGAGGTCGGCGAGGACGAGCTCAGTGGTGATTACCTCAATGTCGCGGATAGGATCGATCTCACCCATCGTATGGACGATGTCGGGATCCTCGAAGCACCGGACGACTTGCACGATGGCGTCGACCTCGCGGATCGTGGCGAGGAATTGATTACCAAGACCCTCTCCTTTGCTCGCACCGGCGACGAGACCCGCGATATCGACGAACTCGATGGCGGCGGGGACGACGACGTTGGTCTTGGCAATTTTCTGAAGGACGTAGGCGCGCTCGTCGGGCACGATCACGACTCCGATATTCGGATCGATGGTGCAAAACGGATAATTGGCCGCCTCGGCCTTGCGGGATCGAGTGAGGGCGTTGAAGAGAGTGGATTTACCAACGTTGGGCAGACCGACGATGCCAGCTTTGAGCATAAGGCGCGGACCTTCTCAGTCGCTGGTGGGCACGGTCAACGGAAAAGCCGCACCTGTGCTCGCCTTGGCATGGTATTTTTTTCCACGGCCCTAAGTGCGGCCTGGGGACGGGAGTTGCTTTTGGGCCAAACAAAATCCGGCCGTCGGACTGTGCTCGGATGGGATGAACTCTCTTCCCGAAATTTCCAAAGGGGCGATGGCGGTGGCGGCGGGTCGCGGCGAACTGACTGTGGAGGTCGTGGCGGCACCCAATTTCGCGTGGTTCGAAGCGCCAATTAGCCGGGCGGCATGACCTCGGCGCGGGCCGGCCGGTCGGCGATTACCTGCGTCAGCTCGTGCGCGTGCGCGGGGCGCGGTGCGCGGGGCGCGGTGCGCGGGGCGCCGGTCGCCTTGCTGGTGTGGGGCCCGGCCTGATGCTCGTTGAAGGACCGCGACCGGTGGCTCGGTTGGAGCGCCATCCAACGCGTCGAGCGCCTGAACCTCATCTTGCAAAACCGCCGCTTTCTGGTGCCGCCGACAAACCGGCCGCCCTGAACCTCGCGTCGCAAACCCTCGCCGCCGCCTTGCGCGCCCTGCCGGAGCGCTGGCCGCAAACCTTCGGCCACCGCCCGCTCCTGGCCGAGAGCTTCACCGAGCCGGAGGCGTATGCGGGCACCTGATACCAAGCCGGCAACTGGGAGTCGGTGGGTGCAGCGCCGGTTACAGCCGGCATCGCGCCGATTCTTACGTCGCCAACGAGCGGCCCGAAGCGGCTGTGGTCGTTCGCGCTCGACGCGCGCGCCCGCGCCCACCTGGGTGCGGTCGAGATGGCGACCGACTGCCGGCAGCGGCTCGTCGCGCCGCCGTCCGGGGTGTTGCCGGTGGACCAGCCGCAGTTGCTCTCGCTTTCCGAGGTGTTGCAAAAGGCCCCCGATCCCCGCGCCAAAAACACGCGCTTCCGCATCGGGGCCGTGCTGACGTTGGTCGCGATGGCGCTCCTCGCGGGCCGGCGCGAGATCGCCGAGATCGTGCCTTTCGCCCAGACGCTGCACCGGCGCCAACGCCGGCTGCTCGGCCTGCCCGTGCGCAAGGGCACGCAGGCTTTTTATGAAGTACCCCGCTATGGCGTGTTCTACGCGGTGCTCGGGCGGCTTGATCAGGCCATGTTTGCCTCGCGGCTGAGCGACGGGTTGCTGGCGCACGTGGGCACGCTCCCGCAGGCCCTCGCGATGGACGGCAAAATGCTCCGCGATCACCTCGGCCTGCTCACGCTCGCGCCGCACGAGGACGGCGCCCCGCAGGCGGTCGCCGTTCACGACCAAAAGGATGGCACGCCGCGCTGCGAAAAAGTGGACGCGACCGCCCTCCTTGAAAAACTCCCGGCCCTCGGCGGCAAACTCATCACCGCCACCGCCCGCCATTGCCAAAAAGCGAACGGCGCGCCGTGGTGGAAAAGGCGGCGACTATCTCTTTCAGGTCAAAGGCAACCAGCTCGGGCGGCTCGCGCAGGCGGCAGGCGTTGGCCGCGCGCCCGGGCCTTTTTTTGTCCAGACGACGGCTGGCCGCGGCCGGGTAGAAGTGCGCGCCCTCGCCGCTTTGGCCTTCGAGGCGAGCGCGGCCGAGTTGCCCTTCGCCCGCAGCATCGTCGTGGTCCGCAGTGCCACGATGTATAAGAAAAAGGCCCAAACCGTCACCGAGACGCGCTACTCAGTGTCGAGCGCGGAGGCTGGTCGACTACACGCCGATGCAATGGCAGGCGCTGGTGCGCGGCCACTGGGGCGGCGTCGAGATCCGTACGTCGAGATCCGCAACCACTGGCGCCGCGACGCGGTCTGGGGCGAGGACCAGTCGCGCACGCGCCATCCCAGTGTGCTGGCCAGCCTCGCGCTCCTGCGCAACGCCCTGTTCGCCCTCCTGCCCGAACACTTTCCCGGCGTCTCCCATCCCGAAATCCACGAACAGCTCCACTCTCATCCCGCCGCCTGCCTGCGCGTCCTCCGCTCCACCTGACCGCAATCGGTGACCTCAAAAGGAAAGACCATGCTGGCTGGTAAGGCCGGGCGCGCCCAGCGTTCTTGGTTTGGTCAATTTTCGATTCGGTACAGATGCGTTTTGGTGCGTAGGAAAAGGGCCTTACCAGCGGCGGCGGGCGAAGCCATGATCCCAGCCTCCACTTTATTTTCGGCGAGCACTTTGAACTGCGGACCGGCTTCGATGACGGTGCCGAAACCGTTTTCACTGAAAAAGTAGATTCGACCCTCCGCGTAGAGCGGTGAGCAGGAGTGGTTGCCCGTGCCGGGCAGGCGTTCGCGCCAAACTTCTTGGCCGGTTTTGGCTTGGAGGCAGGTGACGACACCGCTGTCCTGATCGACCATAAAGAGAAGTTCGCCGACGAGTATTGGCGACGGCCGGTTGGGAACGTTGCGCGCGACTTTCCAAGCGACATGAGTGTCGGTAACAACGCCGGTGCCGCCGAGCTTCACGGCCCAGAGTTCGCCCTTGGCCAGACCGGTGGCCGTAAATACGAGTCCGTGCCCGACGACAGGGCGCACCGTGCCCGAGTGATGTTTACGCTCTTCGACGCGCCATATCTCCTTTCCGGTCTCGGGTTCGTAGGCGTAAGTCGCTTTGGAAGCCGCGCTCACCAAAATGGGTTTGCCCTCGTGCGTGATGACGAGCGGAGATGAAAACCCTTTGCGGAAATCACCGTCGCGGGTCGGCTTACCTTCCGGGGTTAGATCTTGAAAATCAATGGAGCGATCTGTTTTCCAGACCGTCTTTCCGGTCTTTTTATCGAGTGCGATGATGTACTGATAGTCGGAGCCATCGAAGTGCATAATCAGGAGATTTTTCCAGAGGGTCGGAGAAGAGCCCGCCCCTCGCCAATGGTTGCACAGAAGATCTCGTCGCTCCCAGAGGACTCGGCCCGTCTGAGTGTCGAGGCAGGCGGTGCCGGGGGAACCAAACGTGACGTAGAGGCGACCCTCCTCGATAATCGGGGTCGGTGAGCCGTAGCTGTTGAATTTATCCGCATATTGCGGCTTTTCGATTTGGAAAAGTTTCAGATCGTGGACGATTTTTCCCGTGGCGCGATCGATGCCGATAGCAAGGAGTTCGGTGCCATTTTCGCTGGCGGTGGTGAGCCAGACTTGTCCCCCGAAGACGACCGGTGATGACCACGCCTTGCCGTGGATGGCGGTCTTCCACGTCACATGCTCAGTCTCGCTCCAAGTGAGTGGCAGCGCGGTGGCGGTCGAGTGCCCTTGGCCGGCGGGGCCCCGAAATTGAGGCCAGTTTTCATCGCTCCAGACAGTCGTGACGAGGAGCAGGGGCGTGAGGAACCGGAGGGTGCTTAGTCGGTTTTTAAGCATAATGAAAAGATCAGCGGGCAGTGAGAGTTGCGAAACGCGCAGGTAGGTTTGCCGTTTAACCGGACTTCGTGGCAACATAAACCATCGCAGATGAATAGGTGATTTTCCGGAGGTAGGCTTAAAAGCGAATTGGGGAAGGCCGAATGCGTGGTCGTTTTACGCCGGCGCGCTACCCGCGATTTTTGAAACGGGGCCAGCGGGAGGGCCGTTTTGCGCTTTTTCTGCAAACCGAGATTAGCAAAGTAGCTTTGCCCCACGAGTATCTTGTTTCCGTCAATTTTTGGTGCGGGGCGACTTGCCCTGACAACTTGTGCCGTGAAAACTTCGTTATGGACACCGGCATGTGCGGGGAGAAAGAGGTCCTTGGATCATCTGGTCGTCTCGCTCGCACCTTGGATAAAAGATTAATGACGTGCTCACTAACTCCGGATGCGCCATCGACAGAAAGAGGGAGCATGCGGTGCGAGGATGGATTTGCGTTGAAGGGCCCTGCCGCCGCGCCCGGAGTGAGCTTCGGCTGAAGCTCCGGCCTGAGATCCACGGAGATTTTGAGGGCGGTTTATAAACCGAGTCCGGCAAAATGAAGCTCGGCGGGTTCGAGCAAACAAAGTCTTTCCACAGCAATTCGCGGTGTTTTTTTTTAAGGACTTATATCAAGTGCGATGATTCGGCCGTCCTCATCGTAGCGAAGCGTGCGCTCGAAATCACCTTTTCTCAAGATAGCCACGAGCTTCCCGCGTTGATCGTAACGATATTCCTCTAAGACGTCGCCATCGCCCGTTTCAATTCGTTGCAGGTTCCCGCTCCCACCGCTTTCGTTTCGAAAAAAAACGATACGGATGTCGCGGCCAATAGACTGTTTCAATTGGCGTAACCGCGGATTGAATACAGTCAGTACTTCTTGACCGGAGTCGCGGTCTCGCGACCAAAGTCGGATTCCTGCAGCCGATAGCGTGCACTCATAGTCACGAGCATCGTCGCGACTGAGGTGGACCAGAGCTGGCCATTTCGAATCGCCGCGGTTTGCGCCGCTATTTTCTTTCCAATTGAAATTTTGGGAGGATCGATCAGCTCCGGTGATTTTACTCAGTCTGTTTTCTTGATATTCATACTGGGTTTCCGTGTGGTCGGGCCGGCGGTAGCTGATCAGTTGGCCGCTTACGCTCCAGACGAAGAGGTGGGGCTGGTGCGCGCCGTTCGCGATCGCGACAATCCGGGCAGAGCGGTCGTGCGTTATCTCCAACAAGCGCTCCGTTTTCCCATCGCTTTGAACTAGTATGATCTCGGCGAGCAAGCCCTGACGATAGTTGAAATTTAGTTCACCGATTTGGGGATGCCGGACGGCGACCAGCAGCCCTCGGGCATATCGCCAGACTTGTCCATCATGGCCGCGAATCTCGTATTCGTCTGGCGCGCTTTGCCTAATCGCCCATCGCGCTTCACCGATCTGCGAAAAGGCGCGCTCAATCGTAGCGCGAACAAAACGTACCGACGCACCACTGAGTGGTCGCCACCGAAAGTGCTCGCGTCCCTCGGGGACGAGATCGCTCTGCAGTCCGGAAAAACGCCATACCGTACGAGCGGCACCCGCGTGGTCCGGTTCAATCCGGTGGATCAACGCACAGCGTACTCCGAGGCGTTTGAGGACGTCGGGCTCTTCGATTCTCACGTTTAGCTTAAGCGTGCCATCGAGCGTCACTGATCCCAGATTTTCCTCGATTTTGGTCCACGCTGGCGAAACCGGTGACCACCCCGGCTGGTCTGCCGACAGCGCAAGCGTGCCCGCTAGCCAAAAAAACGCGGTCGCAAGGTGCCGACCGAACCACGCTAACTGGTAGAAAATTCTTGCGCGCGGCATGGTCAGTCGAAGTGGCCCATCGATAAGTTCATGGGGCTGTACCCTTGGCTAATTTTACAACTTTCATGATGTCGGGCCAGGCCGATCGGACATCCTGCCCGACTTTTGGTGTGACTATAATGTGAGCTGAGTTCGCCAACGCCCAATCAGCCCACCTTCGAGACTCGCCGTCTTGATCAATTTCTGGGATCAGCACGACGATTCCTCGTGGAACGAGAATTGACGACCGCGTTGTCGGGGGCGGGCCGCATGGATGAATAAGAATTACCTGCCCCAGGGGGCTGGCTGGCAGGTTGCTCAAGCGTGCCGCGTGTTTTCCGAAAAAAACGATGTTGCTCGGCGTGTTGGCTGCCCACTTCGTGGAGACCGGCTCAGATGAATGCACGATGATGCGGGTGCCGGGGGCCAGCGTTTCTAGCCAGCGTCGTACTTCCTTGCCCGGCTTTGGGCCCAGCACGGATGGGTCGGGCCATATCTGGGCGTCGTCGACGCTAGCCCAAGATTGCGATGGATCGGCCCAGGGGGCGCTCGGTGCACTCAGTATCACCGTGTTTCCAGAACCCGGCACCGCGTGCCAAACGTTCCCCCCGGATGCCGCGATCGGGAAAACGATCAGGCCACTCGTTAATAAAATGGGACCGCCCGCAATCACCGCGAAGTTGGCTCGGTTTGTCGATCTACCCGGATTTCGGATAATGCTAACGAGCAGAACGATTGCGCCTAAGCCGGGTATGATCCATAATTTTGGATCGATCCAGAGGGTGGTGAACCCGTTTGCGACTGCCCATGCGAGCAACGATGCTCCAGCCGAAACGCGGCATGCATTTGCTCGCTCCGTCCCGTCGTGATTCCGGCGGGGCACCTGCGTTTTGGCATCGGCTGTTCCGTTTGGAATGACCGAGGAGGCGCCGGGCCATGCGAGAGATAACAAAGCGGAAATACCCATCAGGACGCCGCTAAGAATTGGGACGCCATATTCTACCCCAACGTGAAGGTAGCTGTTTACCATCGTCGCATAGCCCTCGGTACGATGGATCGGTTGAAACCAGTTCATAAAGGCACGTCCTGCCTCTCCTGCGCCCCAGCCATGCCACGGTGCGGCCGACAACATATCTATACCGTTCCGCCAAAGTTCGAGGCGATTAAGTACGGCGCCATCTGTAGCCATCAGTGAAAAATCCAGCCGAGTGCTGAATCCGGTGCCGAAAATTACCGCGCCAAGAACTAAGCCGCGTCCCAGCCAAATGGATCGGCGTGCTTTAAAATGAACGACGCCCTCGGCGATCGCGACCCAGCAACCGGCTATGAGTAGCGCGACCAGCCCGCCCCGTGAATAGGTCCGAGCGAGCAGGTAGTAGCCGATCGCTTCCGTCGCGAGCAGGCTCAAATAAGCTATGCTCCGTTTGGAGAAGAAAATCGGGCCTCGGTGTTCGTGGTTCGGTCGGTTGCGCCGAGAGGGAGCAATTGCTTGTTCGAGCCACCAACACCAAGGTATTAGCGTGGCGAGAAAGCTACCCGCATAATTGGGCGTCGGCCAACCAAGATTCCAGCGCAGGTGCTCGCCGTGAAAAAAACGTCCTTCAAAGATCACAGCCCAGATCGTCATTTTACAAAATGTTTGGTGGATGTCGCTTGGTCAGATGTTGGTCTGATCGATTGCGAGAGCGGGTTTTGGTGATCTGTAGAGTAGCGACTTGCGGCTGCGATGAACGCGCGTTTGCGATTAAGCTGGAAGTGGCGACGGGCGGAAAGCTGCGGGTGCCTCTTAAGGTGTCCGTCTGTGGAAAACCGGCCGCTGGTCATCGGGAAACGGCTCCGGTTCGGCGCGGATAAATGGAATATTCAACGATCATTTCTTACCTGATGATACTTGCCCAGCGGGGGCCCACGTCACGGGCTCGTTCGGCCAATCTTCCCAAAGTATTGCTCGCTCAGCATCGGGGCTTCTCCCGTTGGGCCCAGGTTTACTTCGGTCGGAAAAAAAACGATCTTGTCTGGAATTCTGATCGGTAGATTTTTTGACTTAGAGTTTTTATTTTCAGGAGAAACGATCATGTATTTTTTGGAACTTAAGGACCTGCGATCTATTTCGACTAAAGCCAGTAATCTTGACGCGACTGCCCGTCGGCATACGGCCACGGTCGGCGCTCAATCCTCCGATCGCCCATCCCAGGACCGGCATGATCAAAGCGGTGTCATGCGCTGTCTTAGGTTCTCACCCTGTGCCTATCGCGATAAACTCTCCACCAGCTCAAGCTCTGCTCCGATCATTGGTTCGGAAATAGGTAAATAAGTGATTTCGGATATCGACCCGTGAAATAACGCGAAATGGTTACATCGTCTGGTTGGCGGTGAATCGGTAAGACTATGGCGAGTATTTTGTGGGCATTTCTTCGGCATTTCGTGGGATTTTCTGGCGACGTAAAAAGTGATTCAAACTCGGATGCGATCCGCGTCGGGCAGCGCGCATAATTGCTTGTGGCCCCTTGCCGAGGGCTACGAACGCGGCAGCGATGTTGATCGGGTGCCGCTCTTGTCATTGCCGTCAGCGAGCTCGCGCAGCGGGCGAGGGTGGTGATCGAGCCGGCGATATATCGAGCCGGCGATCAGTGATTTTTGTCACGCGATTTTCGGCGTCGTCAACGACTTCACTTTAAGTTTTTTTCGGCATCAGCGCGGGGTGGCGGCGATGCTCTACTTATTCCTGCCAAATCCCCCGCGGGAGTATCCGCGGGGGAATTGGGGAGGCGCCTAGTTTACTGCACTCTCACTTTGATGTCCGGCCCAATGGCCGGAAATAACGTTCATTTAGGCTCGGGGCTTCGCTTGGGATCTTCGCTTTTACGTAGGCAGGGAAGCTTACCATATAATCGGGAATGGTCGTTGGTAGGTTGGCCGACTGCGGGATGGTATGATTTGTAAAGGCGATCACATATTGGTTTGATGGTGAAAACCTCCAGCGGGTCTCGACCCCAACAATCTTGAACCGACTGCCGGCCGGCACGCGCCCCAAGTCTACATAACGGCTGGTGAAGGAGCGCCGCTCTTGCGGCACGACTAAAATTGAGTCAAAAGCGACGGAGCGACTGTCCCACTTTGTGCCTATCGCCATGAATTCTTCGACCAATTCGAATTCTGCCCCCACCATCGATGCGAAAACTGGGGAGTGCGTGGAGTCGACTACGGTGAGTTTTACGCAGCCGGAGTGGGAAAAGCATAAAACCAAAAGGCCCAAGATTGCTTGGTAATTTCGGCGGTGAATGGGTAAGCGCATAGTAATATTTTTAAGCTCAATTTTAGTTTTTTTACGGATAAAAAAGCGAGACGACAGGAGATTTTATTCAGTCAACCAATCCCATAGGTTTGTGAGTAAATCCATCGCGCTGCCGATTATGTCACCAAAAAATCCAGCCAATTCGTCAGTTAACGCATAAGCATAGGCTAGGGGCATGGTAGGGACATTGGCTATTAAGTCAGGGAATCCCTGATCAAGCAACTCACCGACTACTCGGTCGTGAACCTGACCGAAGGTATAACCTCCAGGAATGAAATTTTCGATCACGGTAGCGATGAACCCACCGCTCTCGACCAATGATCCCGGTCGACCGACCTCTCCGATCTCAGGCTCGCCTGGCCCGGGCCCAAATAAGGCGCCTTCAAGTCCGCTGGGGTCGGTGCGGTTAACAAGGTTGTTGCTGACGTATCTATAAATATTTACGTCGTTGGCGGCGAAGCGAATAGGATCGGTTTGGATAAATCGCCCGAGCTGCGCGGAGAATACCCGATTCCGATAATCGTAGAGCCCCAACTCCGCCAACCACTCGCGCCCCGTAAACATCCAGCGATTAGCGACGGCGCTCCGGTCAAGGGGCCGCCCCACCGCGTCGGCGATAGCTACCCTGCCCTCGACCGTGTAAGTGTAGCGCTCGACCAACTTGCCTGAAGTGTTCGTTAGCATCGTCACATTGCCGAGCACATCTCGATGCGGATAGAACACGCCGTGTTGGTTCACCATCACCACGATCTCGTCGATCCGCTTACCGTGAACATAGCGGGCGACTTGCTTGCCAGCCTGGTCGCACTCTTCGAGAAGATTCCAATTTCCGTAATAGTTCAGCGTGACAGTGCCGTTGTAGCTACGCGCCACGCAGCGGTTCTGGGCGTCGTAGTAGAACTTTGCCGTCATCTGGCCGTTGCTGGCGCCGACCAGACGGTTCAGTGCGTCATAGCGATACAGCCACTGGCCCATCGCGGCGAGGTTGCCGTTGCGATCATGGGCCGGTACGAAGTCGCCCGCCTGTACGTATTCGTTGAGTGCGTTCGTGGTATAGTGCGCGACGCGGCCATCTTGGTTCACGGTGATCCGATTTCCGACGGCGTCGTAGGTGAATCTTACTTTGCTTTCCGGTTCCCGGACATTTTTGCCGTTAATTTTCGCGCCGTAGTCAGCGCCAGTCACTTGGTAAGTTTCATCATACGTGTAGCTATCGCGTAAAACTTCGGGTGGTCCCTTACCGTCGGCTTTGAAGGCGGCGGTGGTGCTGGTACGGTTGCCGACCTCGTCGTAAGTGTAATCGAGCTCGCTCAGCGGGCCACGCTCGGAATCAAGCCCGCGATCAATGATTTCTGTCACGCGATTCGCGGCGTCATAAACCACTTCAGTTTGAGTTTGATTTTCTCGGGGCATCCGCGTCGCGTTGCCGGCGGAATCGTAGCGGTAACTTGCGATGGGCGGGGGGATCTCGTCCCCTGAAATGTCCGTCAACTGGCCGAGCGCATCATAGTTGTATTTGACCAAGCTGCCGTCGGGATAGGTCAAGGCGTCTTTTCTGCCGTCCGCAGTGTAGGCGTAGCGAATCGTGCGGGGGGCGGGGTTGCTGGTGCCTCCGGTTACGACGGCTGAGAGGTCCTGGGTCTCGGTCTCGAGACGTCCGGCGGCGTCAAAGCGATACGTTAATCTGCTGACGCCATTGTCTTCTAAAATCATCCGGCCGGCGTCGTCGTAGGCTTTGACGATCCTTTGGCTACCATCGCTCCACTCTGAGGTGATATCGCGGTTGCGTCGATCAAAGGTAAAGGTGCGATTCGTGCCAGCCCGGTTAATGCTGCGGACTTTGTTGCCGACTGCGTCGTAGGCGGAGCTCTCGCGGGAGCCGTCTGGATAGATCATCGCGGTCTGGCGGTTGAGCAGGTCGTATTCGAAACGATAGGTATTCCCTTTGGCATCGATCAGACTCACCCGTTGGCCCGCGTCATTAAAAGTATAACGCGTCACTTGGTTTTTGGCATCGGTAATAGCGATGACTCGCCCCATTTGGTCGTAGGTCCATGCGGTCGTATTTCCAGCTGCATCCGTTTGCCGGATTTTTCTACCGGCCGCATCATAATTGAACGTCGAGCTGTGGTTGAGCGCGTTCATCACTTTAGTAAGGCGGCCGCGATCATCGTAGAAAAGCTGGGTGGTTTTGTTGAGCCCGTTAGAGACACTCGTTTGGCGGCCGTTGGCGTCGTAGGCTGCGCGCGTGGTGATCGCTTGGTTGGTCCCCGCGGCTTCCGTCCGCGCCGTGGTCTGCCCGTTTGCGTCGTAGGTCAACGAGGTGGTACGTCCTTCGGGTGAGATGATTCTGACCGGTTTATTGAGCGGGCCAGAGCTCGAGCCGATGGGCGCATATTCCAAACGTGTAAGCGCGCTCGCTTTCTTGCTGGTGGTGGTGCGCCCGAACTCGTCGTAGGTATGTGAAAGGGTGACCCCCGTGGCGTCGGTGCTCCGGGTAATTTGTCCCAAAGGGTTATATTCGACGCTTGCTCGCGCGCCGTCCGCATGGATCACCGCGGTTATCCGGCCGACTGCGTCGCGTTCAAAGCTCGTTGTATGGCCGCGCGCATCGTTAATGGCCGCGAGACGGTCTTTGTCGTCGTGCGCAAAAACGGTCGCCTCGCCGAGTGGGCTGAGAAATTTTTTCCGAAGGCCGCGGGAATCGTAGGTGAACAGCGAAACGGCGCCACTGGCAACCTTGACGCTCTCCACCTGCCCGAGCGGGTTATAGGCAACTTCCTCAGAGCTGCCGTCCGGAAGCTGCAGCTTCGTGACACGGCCTGCGCTATCTCGCGTGTAGATGCGTGTCTGCTTCAGTTCATCGGTAACCGCGAGGACGCGACCACGGGCGTCCCGTTTCCAGCTGGTGGTGGAGCCGTCGGGGTTTATTTTGGCAACGGCGTAGCCGTTGGCATCGTTGGTGAAGCGGGTTGTTTTGCCGAGTTTGTCCGTGCTGGCGATTTTGAAGCCACGCCCACCGGTATCGAACTCGGTTTTCGTTTTGAAGCCCAACGCATCGATATCCTCCGAGCGATTTCCTCCAGGATTAAATGTTGGATAATGGATCGCGCCACCCGACTGTTTTAAAGCGTAGCTGCGGGTACCCCGTGAGTCACCGCCGAGGCTTTGGATGACAGTACGGCCATCAGCCGTGCGGATTTCTCTCGTCTGTCCAGCCGCGGCTTCGGGTGAGGTTTGGTAGAGAAATGAGCGACCACGGATGGTCGCATCCGCCCGGGGATCGTCGGCGACGGTCAGGAGCGCGCGCGCCCCCGGGCGTGGTGCAGCGTAGCTGTACTTAGCAGTGGCGCCGTCAGCATAAGTGACGGTAGTCAGGACTGGATAATCCGCCCCGAGTGGGCAGGTGTAGTTATACAGGACCGATTGGCCATTGCTGGCGACGACCTTGGCGATTACAGTGTAAGGGGCGTTGGCGGGCGCGTTCTCGGGGGTCATTGATCGATAAAAGATTTTTAACGATCGACCTGCCGGCTCGGTCACCTGCACCAAACGCCCGGCCTCCCAAGTCATAGTGACTGCACTGCCCTGAGCGTCGGTGATTTCCGTTAAGGTATGGAGAGCCCCTTGGGGTGTGGCGCTACGGGTAAACCGAACTTCACCGCCATCGGGATGGAGGACGACGAAGCGGCTGCCACTTGAAGCAAGACGGAATTTTACTGACGGGGCGGACATCCATTGGTCAGGCGAGGTTTGGGTAAAACGATAGACCCAACCACCAGGAACACGCACGGAGATGATGGCGCGGCCCGCGGTATCGAGACCGGCGGCGACCATCTCCCACTGCCAATTGTGGGCCCAATTGTGACCGAGCCCGAAGAGATTTTCCTTTTGAGAGGTACGACTCGTAGTGGAGCGTGCCCACGTCAAGCCGCGCTGCCCGACGGCTCCCGGCACGGCGAGGTCATGGGTGGAAAAGGCTAAGTTTCCAGTGTAGACATCAAGCAGGTCTGATATCCGGGTAACACCGGAATCGGCATCATTTCCAGGATAGGGGATCTGAGCGAAGGCCGCGCTCAAGGTGAGCGCAAAACCGAATCGAGCAAGGTTCGTAATTTTCATAAGGATAGCGTTGAAGTAAGAGACACAAAAAGGATTTGGGCGTGGGATGGAGGGGTGGGCCCGTTGGTGATGGGGGAACGGTCGGAGACGGGGACTGCACACGTTGGACAGAGGCCATCAGCGGGTGGCGTCGGGAGGCGGGGGCGAGCGATGGCTGGGGGCGGGGTTAATCGCGCGGGGTAGTTGAGCACGGGAACGGCCATCACTGGCGAATGTGAATGGGAGGTTCAGCGCCGACCCAAAATTCAAGCACGCGGGTCTCGGCGCCACGCCGCACCGTAACCCGATTCATCCCCTCAAAGGCCGCGGCTCTAAACTCGACGAGCGCAACACCATCCGCCGCGATCGTGGTGCTTCCGTTGGTAACTCCGCCAGCGATTTGACCGCCATCCTCCGCCTGCACTGCGACTGAATCGCCGATTTGCGCCTCGGGGAAGGGTACCCTTGCGGTGATGAGTGCCTCCGCGATGACGAGGACGCGTGGAAATTCGCCACGTAAATTGGGTGAGACCCTGAGACTGTTTTCACCGATTTGAAGGGTCGCCGTCCGAGCATCGGTGGTTGGGGCGGGCAAGGGCCGGTGCACCAACGGGACGACGTCATCGATTTTTTTCGAGGCGTGAAGTGCCGGGATCGTACTGATCGAACTCGTCGCGGGCGGGCGGGGACTTTGACCGGTACTTGGATTGGTACCTCCAGACGTCAGCTGATAGTAAAGGACTCCCGCCATCCCTAACATCAGGACAAGGCCCGTTTTTAGCATGAAGTGGCGCTTGCTGGAGCGATTCGAGTTAGGTGATTTCATTTTGGAAAGTGTTTGCATGCGGATGATCGCGGGCGGCGGCGGTGCTCAGCCGAGCCGATGGAAAACCTTGATGGACCGGCAAGGCTCGATGGCCGGATGAGAGGCGTTGCTCTGGAACAGGCGGACGCTCGGCAGAAATGGCGCAGGGGGGCAGTACCCAGGCGCGAATGGTTCGCACGGAGCGTAAAACTCTGTCCTTTTTTATTGGATACTAAATGGTGATCGCTCATCGCAGATTCCTTTTTTGAAAGTTTCTGCGTCGGAATTAAATCTCTCCTTATACTCAATTTTGAGTCGAATTGGGCATTGACAACGATTGCTCATAGGCGGGCGAACCGAGTCCTCTCGGAGAAATTTCGATTGGCGGCACTGAGCAGCGGCGTTGGTTTTTGGTGCGGGCCCTGCTTTCGCTGGGGTGCGTATTGATATAAAATAAAGCGACGTGCGCTCGCGTGGCAGGGCGTGGCAGGGCGTGGCAGGGCGTGGCAGGGCGTGGCAGGGCGTGGCAGGGCGTGGCAGTCGACCAGCGAGCACGGCCAGGCACTCGCCGCGGGGGCGGGGCAGGGCGGGGCAGCGCGGCGATGGCGCTCAACTATTTTGACCCACCGGTGCTCAGTTAAACTGATCCACCGGTGATTTGCTTCCTTTTCCAAGGAGTTCCGGTTTTTTCCACGTGTTCAGAGGAGGAAAGAGCGTTCATGCGGATGAACGAGGGTCAATTATCTGACCAGATTTTTTTGGAGGTGGGTCAATTTATGTGAGCAGAAGTGGATCCGTTTAAGTGAGCGATATCGGCGCGGGCGCGCTCCGTGCGATTATTTCTGGGCGTAGTCGCGGCGGGCACGCGGCGGGTAAGCGGCGGGTACGCGACAGGCACGCGGCGTGGTCACGGTGTGAGCGTGGGGTGTGCGTAGCATGAAGGCGGCGGATGCGTTTTTTATTCGACGCGTAAAGCGGCGGGGGCCGAGGCCCGACGGTTACCGCGCGATGACGGTTCGCAGGAAAATTTGCGATGGGAAAACTTGCGATGGTGCGGGCAGATAAACGCGACCAAGCACGTGTAAAGTCGTGTGCTCGCGGACAACTTTTGCCAAGCTTTGTTGGGGTTCGCAGGCGGGTGCTTGGACGTCGATCGAGGTCAGCTGGTGCGGCCACCGCTTGTTCTGCATGCGGGGCGCTGAGCAGGTTCTAAAGAAAGTCGGGCGGATGTCGTGGAGGAAGGCCGCCGAGGAGATGGGGAACGCGGCGTGGGCCGCCACTGAGCGCGGATTGGCCGGGACCGGCGCCGATGGCTTTCAATCTGAGCGTACGGAGGGTGCGGGCTAAATGAGGTCTGCTGAGATCGCCGCGCGTATCTGAGTTGAAAAGAAAACGGCCGCGGAGCCGGATTGGATCGTGCGCTTGGCTGGCCGGAGAAAAGTCTTCAATTTCAATCGACGAAGATCGGGAAAAAAAGACTCCGAAAAAAAGGGGAAAACTCGTCAGTTTTTTAAAAAAACTGGCGGAAGGGGTGAGATTCGAACTCACGGTGAACTTACGCCCACGCCAGTTTTCAAGACTGGAGCCATAAACCACTCGGCCACCCTTCCGCAAGAAGCGCACAACGTGGCGGGATAAATAAAATCGGCAAGCCTGTGTTTTTGGCGGTGGCGTTTTTAGCCTCGCCTTTCTGGCGAGCGCGCTCGCGGCTGAAGTTCAGCGCAAACCTTGAGTTATGTTCCGCGATGCTCTCAGAGCTTCAGGTTTTTTTCTGAGCCGCTTAAAGAAACCCCATGGGTGGGATCGTCGGCAGGGGTGCCTCCGCTAATTCACCAAGCGAAGAACGAGGGAGGGGAAAAGTCCGAGTGCAAGCAGGAGGATCGCGAGGATCAGGAGGGAAATGGCAGGTAAGGCGGGAACTGGGATGGTGGCGTGGGTCGCGGGCGTGGGTGGCGCGATGAGCGCCTGCTTCAAGATGAGCAAATAATAGTAGAGGCCGACGGCGCTCATCGCGATGGCGAGCAGGGTCAGCCATCCGGCGGAGGTGGCCAAGCCGCCGAGCTTGAGGGCGGCGGCGAAGACAACGAATTTGCCGAAGAAGCCGGCGAGAGGAGGGATGCCGGCGAGGGAAAGGATGAAAATAAGAAGGCATCCTGCCAGTAAAGGGGAGCGCCGATGCAGCCCGGCGAGATCTGGGAGGTTTTTACAGGAGCCGGCACCGTCAACGACCGCGATAACGCCGAAGGCTCCGATGGTTGCGAGGCCGTAGGTGAAAGCGTAGTAAACGAGAGGGGCCGGGCCGGCTTGCCCAGCTGCGATAACGCCGAGCAGCATGGCGCCGGCGTGGGCGATCGCGGAGTAAGCGAGGAGACGCCGCACATTAGTCTGGGCGAGTGCGGCGAGATTTCCCAGAAGTAGGGAAAGCGCGGAGAGCAGGGCAAGGAGGAGGGCCCAGCCAGCGGGTGAACCGGCGGTTGCCAAGGTCCCGACGCTTGGAGCGAGCCCGTCCCACAGAAGGCGGGTAAACAGGGCAAAGCCGGCGAGTTTGGAGGCGGACGCGATGAGCGCGGCGGAAGTGATGGGGGCCCCTTCGTAGACATCGGGGGCCCATAGGTGGAAAGGGGCGGCGGCGGCCTTGAAGCCAAATCCGACGAGGATCATCGCGAGAGCCACGATTAACAAAGGATGGGGGGGCATCGCGCTGAGTTGGCGGGTGATCGCCGCGAACTCGAGAGCGCCGGTGACGCCATAAAGGAGGCTCAGTCCGAAGAGTAGAAAGGCTGCGGAAATCCCGCCAAAAAGAAAATATTTAAGAGCGGCCTCGGCTGATTCGGGTTTATTTTTATCAAAGCCCGTGAGCACGTAGAGCGAAAGGCTGGCGAGTTCGAGCGCAAGAAACGCGATGAGGAGGTGATGCGCCGCGGCCATGAGCGTGAAGCCGGTTGCGGCGAATAAAATAATGGCAACGTACTCGGCGGGATGCCTCAGGCGGTGGAGCCCGGGCGTGATCGCGAGGGTAAAGGCGGTGAGCGCAAGGACGCCGAGGCGGGTGGCGCAAGTGAGCGCGTCGAGCACGAGGATCCCTCCGAATACCGGTCCGGTGCGCGCGGTTGTGCCCGTGCAATAAAGGGCGACGGCGATTGCGCCTATGGCAAGCGTTACCGCGGTGTTGAGCCGGGCGGGTGCAGATCGTTTTTTTCCGGTGATGAGGTCGACGGCGATCACGGCCAGTGCCCCGACGCTGAGGGCCGCTTCCGGTAGCAGCGCAGGGAAGAGCTGGGCGTAGGGTGCGCTCATGGGGTGCCTCCCTTGAGCACGTTTTGCATCAAAGGAGATTGTAACGCCGGCGTGATCCAGCTCAGGAGGATATCTGGCTTAAGACCCGCGTATAGAGTGGCGGCGATGAGGAGGACGGCGCCGGTGCGTTCGGGCCACGTAATCGGTGAATATGACGGATGACTGGCGAGCGTGGTGGTGAGCGTCGATAGTGCCGGAGGCTCGTTTGGGGTCGAGGACAAGGGCGGCCGGGGGCTGGAAGCGGTGGGTTCGCTGGTGCCGAAGAACGCGATCTGAATAACGCGGAGAGTGAAGGCGGCGGCGATGAGAATACCGACCGCGGCAAAGGTCGCGGCGAGCGGTGAGGTTTTCCACGTTCCGATGAGAATCAGGAGTTCCGCGGGAAAGCCGCTAAATCCGGGCATGCCCATGGAGGCGAGGCCGGCGATCACAAAGGTGATACTGGTGAATGGCATCAATCGGTGCAGTGGTAGCGAGCGGAGGGCGGCGAGTTGGCGAGTGTGGGTGCGCTCGTAGAGCATGCGTCCGACGACGGCGAAGAGGAGTCCCGCGATGATGCCGTGGGAGAACATTTGCAGCACAGCGCCGCTGACCGCCTGACTATTGGCGGCCGCGAGACCCAAAAGCACAAAGCCCATGTGGCTGACACTCGAATATCCGATGACAAACTTGAGATCATCTTGCACCAGTGCGATTAAGCCCGCGTAGAGGATACCGGCGACGGCCAGTGCGATCAGCGTCGACTGCCAGAAGGCGAAGCCGACGGGGAAAAGGGGCAAGGCGATGCGGAGGCAACCGTAGGCGCCCAGCTTCATGACGACTCCAGCGAGTAACATTGAAGCGGCGGTGGGTGCCGCCACGTGGCCCGTCGGAGCCCACGTGTGCAACGGGAATAGACCGGCAAGAATTGCGAAGCCCAGAAAAACGAGTCCGAACATACTGATTTGTTCGGTCCGCGTGAAATGGGTGGCAACGCTGGCGAGGTCAGCGAGGGCGAAACTTTTTCCGCCGCCGGCAGCGTAGGCCCAGAGCAACCCTGCGAGTACGAGCGCGCTCCCGCCGAACGAGAAGAGCACGAGCTTCATGGCGCCGTACTCGCGCCGGGTTGATCCCCACTTGGCGACAAGGAAATACTTTGGCACGATGGCGATCTCGTAAAACACGAAGAGTAAAAAAGCATCGGCGCTGAGAAAAACGCCGTAGACGCCGCCAATCAGCGCGAGATAAAGGGCGAAGAATTCGCCAGCTCGCTCAGTGATGTTCCATGAAAAAAGAATTCCGGCGGTGGCAGCAATTCCGGTGAGAACGATCAGCGTGAGACTGATACCGTCAGCCGCGAGATGGTAGTGGATGCCTAGGTTAAGATCGGGAATCCACGGGAGATCGACGATCGTTTGGAGACCACGACTAGGCACGAAGCGAGCCGCCGCGAACAGCCCGGCCCCGAGACCGGCGAGCGCGGTCAGGAGTGCAACCCAGCGAGCGGCGGCGACCGCGCGAGTGCCGGCCAGCAGCGCGAGGGTCGCGCCGGCAAATGAGAGGTAGATGGTCCACGGCAAGGCGTTCATGGGAGCACGAGGTGTCCGGCCCAGGCGGTGACCAGTGGGTTGAAGAGTTGGGTGAGCAGCTGAGGGGCGACCCCGAGAATGACCATCAGCGCGACGAGTGGTCCGATTGAGCCAAGTTCAATGCCGCGGATGTCGGGGAAGTTGGGCAGGGCGGCCCCAGCGGGCGGTCCGTGGAAGATGCGTTGCCAGAAAGTGAGGAGGAAGAGCGCGGTGCCGAGCAAGCCAAGCGTGGCCACGCCGGCCGCGATTGGGACGAGTGAGAATACGCCGCGAAAGATGAGGAATTCGCCGACAAAGCCATTGAGCCCAGGCAGGCCGAGCGATGAAAATAAGGCGATCCCGTACAACCCGGAGAAAACTGGGGCGGCCGTGCGGACTCCACCGAAATCGTCGAGCCCGCGTCGACCGCCCCCGCGCGCCTCGAGGAGGCCGATGCCGAGAAACAACGCAGCGGCGGAAAGGCCATGGTTACACATTTGGAGGATTGTGCCGCTCAAGGCGGCTGCGGCCGCATCGGCGGAAAAGCCCGGGCGACCCGTGGCGGCAGCGACGGCGAAGAGGGCGACGAGACAATAACTCAGGTGGTTAATTGATGAGTACGCCACCATGCGTTTGAGGTCGGTTTGGCGAATCGCGGCCCAAGCGCCGAGGACCACGCCGGCTAAGGCGAGCGCCAGGAGTACGGGGGCCGCGGCGTGGAGTTGGCCAGGGAAGAGCGGCCACAGAATTCGCAGGAAACCGTAGAGGCCCATTTTGGACATGACTGCGGTCAGAAACATGGAAACGCCCGTGGGGGCCTCAGCGTAGGCGGGTGGCAACCAAGTGTGAAATGGCCATAGCGGCACTTTCACCGCGAATCCCAATAGCACGCCAAGAAAAACCGCGGTCGGCCAGACCCCGCCGGTTAGCGCGAGTTGCCGGGCGAGCGTGCCTTCCGCGGCTTCCTGCGCGAGGGTTGGAAAATCGAGTTTGCCGGTCGCGGCAAAAATCGCGGCAAAGCTGAGGAGAAGGAAAGCGCTGCCGCCGATCGTATAAATGACAAACTGATAGGCCGCGCGGCCGGCACCTGGGCCGCCCCAGAGCTTGATTAGAAAAAATGCGGGCACGAGGCTCAGTTCCCAAAATGTGAACCAGTGGAAAAAATCGAGGGCAAGAAACACGCCAAGCGCGGCGCCTTGAAGCAACAGGAAGAGGCCGTTGAATAAGCGCGTCGCGTTCTGATTGGGCCATGAGGCTAAGAGCGCGATTGGCGTGATGACGCCGGTGAGGAGCACGAGCGCGAGGCTGAGCCCATCGAGACCGAGGTAATAGTGGACGTTGCAGGCGGCGATCCACGAATACTTCTCCACAAATTGTGGACTGGTGCGGGTGGGATCGAATTTCGTAAGCCAACCGATGGCGATCGCTAGGGTGGAAAAACTTCCGGCGAGGGCGATGACGCGGCTGGTCTGGAGGGAGGCACGGCGGAGTAGTCCGAGCAGAATGGCGCCAAGCCAAGGGGTGAAGATGAGGGCGGAGAGGACGAATGGTTGGCTCATCGGAAACCTCCGAGTAAAGCGGCGAGGGCTAAGAGCACGAAGCCGACGGCGACGAAACGCAGGTAGCCCTGGACTTGGCCGGTTTGGGCCTGAGCGTAAGTTTTGCCGCTGGCGCGGAGATTTTCGCTCGCAGCGTCAAAACCGCCGTTGAGGGCATTTTCATCGACGTCGCGATTGACGCTACCGGCGAACTCGCTCAGCCGCGCCAAGAAACGGATGGCGCCGTCCCAAATGAAGCGGTCGAGCCCGTCGGCGAATCGGGCGAACCCCCGACTGAACTGGCCGAATGTAGCGTGGTAGAACTCGTCGAAGTGTAATCGGGCAGCGAGTGCAGTGATGATCGGGGGAGCGAGGCGGGCGAGGGGATCGGCGGCGGTGGGGCGCGGGCGCGGGTGCCGAGCGTAGAGGGCCCAGCCCGTGCCGGAACCGAGGGCGACGAGGACGATCGAGAGTATCATCAACTGGAGGTCGCTGGGGTCGGGGTGCGCGGTTGGGTCAAGGAAACGCTGGAGCCAAGGCCAGTAAGGCGTGCCGATGAAGCTGAGGGCGATGGTGCCGCCCGCGAGGATCATGAGCGGTGTGGTCATACGGCGCGGGCTCTCGTGGGCGGCCGCGGCCACGGGGCTCCGCGCGTGGCCTAAGAAGGTTTCGGCGACGAGACGCGTCATGTAGAAAGCGGTGAGCACGACAGCGATGAGCCCAGCGGCGAGGGGCAGCATCGAGACGTGCCACGCGTGGGCCGCATGGAGAATGCCCTCCTTGCTCCAGAATCCCGAGAAGACGAACGGCACGCCAGCCAGCGCCATGGTCCCGATGGCAAAGGTCGCGAAGGTGAGGCGGAGCGGGCCCCGGAGGCCGCCGAGGTTGCGGATATCCTGCTCGTGATGGGCCGCGTGGATGACCGAGCCAGCGCCAAGGAAGAGCAGGGCCTTGAAGCATGCGTGGGTGAGCAGATGGAAAATGGCGGCGACCCAAGAGCCCACGCCAAGGGCGAGCATCATGTAGCCGAGCTGGGAGACGGTAGAAAATGCCAGCACTCGCTTGATGTCGTTTTGGGCAATGGCGATGACCGCGCCGAGGAGCGCCGTGAGGGCACCGATAAAAGCGACGACCGTGAGGGCGTGCAGCGGGACGGTCGTGAGGCCTTGATCAGCAGCCATGAGGGGGAAGACGCGGGCGATGAGGAAAACCCCAGCCGCCACCATGGTGGCGGCGTGGATGAGCGCGGAGACCGGGGTGGGCCCCTCCATGGCGTCGGGTAGCCAGACGTGCAGTGGGAACTGGCCGGATTTGCCGATCGCGCCACAAAAGATGAGCAAGCCGATGGCCGTGGATACAGCCAGTCCTCCGACCGTGGTCTGAGTGCTCAAACTGGCCAAGGCCTTGGCTTCGAGGACGCCGTTGCCGCCGTCGAAAAAAAGGAGTGAGCCCGTCGCGTCATAAAGCCAGAGTATGCCTAGTAATAAACCGAGATCGCCGATGCGGGTGGTGATGAAGGCTTTTTTGGCAGCGGCGGCGGCCGCGGGTTTATGAAACCAGAAACCGATGAGCAGGTACGAGGCGAGACCGACCAGCTCCCAGCAGATGAAAAGGAGGAGCAGGCTGTTGGCGACCAAAAGGCCGAGCATGGCCGCGGCGAACAAGCTGAGGAAGCAGAAGAACCGAGCAAAATTAGGATCAGCGTGCAGATAGCCGAGGCTGAATATAAAAATGAGGAGCCCGACGAACGTGACCATGACGCACATCACCGCAGTGAGCGGATTGAGGAGCCAGCCGAGCCGAAGTGGGCTGGTGCCGACGTCAAACCACGTGAAGTTGTCGACAAGAGGGACGGTGGGATCATGGAGCGCGGTGACGAACGCGGCGCAGGCGACGAGAAACGCGAGGGCCATGGCGGTGATGGCGGCGCCGGCGGCGAGGGCGCGCCCGCCGCGCGGTGTGAACGCGCCGATACCCGCGGCCAGCAAAGGCAACGCGGGGATTAACCAAAGAAACTGAGCGGAAAGGCGCATGATGTAAGACCCTCGGGCGGGGTTAGCCCTTCAGCCGGGTGGCTTCCGGCAGGCGAATGTTTTTTTGGTGCCGGTAAATTGAGATGACAAGAGCGAGCCCGACAGCAGCTTCGGCCGCGGCGACGGCGATGGAGAAAACCACAAAGAGGATGCCGTGGCCGTTTTCCGGATTCGGGCTAAAGCGCCAGAACGCGATGAAGTTGAGATTGGCGGCGTTGAGCATCAACTCGATGCCAAGGAGAACCAGAATGGCGTTGCGGCGGGAGAGCGCACCGATGAGTCCAATGCAGAAGAGTCCGCTCGAGAAAAGTAGGCAAAAGTGGAGCGGGGAAAGGTTCATGGCGCGTCCTCGGGGGGCTCGGGTGCCGCGAGCACCACGGCGCCCAGCAAGGCCACCGTCAGGATAATTCCGATGATCAATAACGCGGCCGCGTGCGTGCCCATCAATTCCAGCCCGAGGGTGCGCACGTTAAAAGCGGCGGGTGACCGGGTCGATCCCGTGAGCGGCGTGCGAAGAATGGCTCCGACGAGGATGCCGAAAACGGCCCCGCCAGCCAGCAGCGCGGCGATCGCGCGACTAAAGGAATCAGTGGAGATGGCGAGTTCGGCGCGAGAATTCCGCGTGAGTAAAACGGCGAATAAGACGACCATCGAGACTCCGCCGACGTAAATAAGAATTTGGGCAAAAGCGACGAACTCGGCGGCGGCCCAAAGGTAGAATGCGGCGATCCCCGCCCAACTCGCGACGAGCAGTAAAGCGCTGTGAATCAGATTGCGCCCAGCCATGGCGACGGCCGCCGTCGCGAGGGTGGTCAAAGCAATTAGAATGAGCGGGGCGGTGTTCATCAACGGCGGTGGGGGGAGTGAGCAGGCATGGCGGCGAGCGCGCTCAAGCGTAGCGGTAGGTCCGAGGGCGAAAGGTTTGCGTGAGGGCACGGCCCAGCCAGAGGAAGGGACTGACGACCAGGAAGATCGCGATGGCCCAGCGCACGAGTTGGAGCGGAGTCGACCAATTGTGGCTATGGTGCCAGAACGCAGCCGTCAGGAGATTAATCAAAGCGAGGGGAACGAGAAATTTCCAAGCGAGCCGAGTGAGTTGATCCATGCGGAGTCGTGGAAACGTCGCGCGGATCCAGATAAACAAGAGTAAAAGCGTGAGCAGCTTGGCTCCAAACCAGACATACGAAGGGATGAATTCGAGAAATGAAAAGGGAGCCTGCCAGCCGCCGAGAAACAGCGTGACCCCCATGCCGCTCAACGCGCACATGCCAAAATATTCGGCCATAAAGAAAATTGCGTATTTGAAGCCTGAATACTCGGTGAGGTGCCCCGCGATGAGCTCGCTTTCAGCTTCTGGCAGGTCAAAGGGGGAGCGGTTGGACTCAGCGAGCGCGGCGATAAAGAAAATGACGAAAGCGGCGAAGCCCCACGGCGTGCACACGTACCAGTGGGGCAGCGTGCCTTGGGCGGTGACGATCGCGGTGGGGGAAAGGCTCTGGGCGAGCATGATCACCGGGACAATGGAAAGCAGCAGGGGAAGTTCGTAGCTGATGAGTTGCGCGAGGGCGCGCATCGCGGCGAGGAGCGCGAACTTGTTGCGGCTGGCCCATCCGGCCATGAAGATCGCGAGTTCGGTGGCCGCGCCGGCGGCGAAGAAGTAGAGGACGCCGGCGTCGAGCTCGACGGGCACAAGATGACGCCCGAAAGGAATGACTGCGAAGGTCAGAATGGACAAGGCGAGCAAGGCGACGGGCGCGAGGAAGTGGAGGAATTGATCAGCCGCCCGCGGCACGATGTCTTCCTTGGTGAGCATTTTGATACCGTCGGCGAAAGGTTGGCCGAGCCCGAAGATACGGCCAGCGGTGAACGGCAGGAAAGGCAGACCGGTGCGATTGGGGCCGGGGCGGTTTTGGACGCGACCGAGGATTTTGCGCTCAGCGAGAGTGAGGAGAGAAAAAAGGGTGGCGAAGGAGATGATGATCGCGGCGATGGCGAGCAGGCTGTTGAGTAACCAGCGCGCTGGTTCAGGAAACCAGACGGTCAGCATATCGCGCGCGATGAGCGGGAGCCGTTCGAGGAAGGCGTCGGCGGCGGGAGGCGCGGCATTCATGGGATTTTTTAATGAGCTGGCCGCAGGTTCTGGGGCCAAGCGCGCGAGCGGAGCAGGGGCGAGCCTTGGTTGTCGGAGCGGCGCGTGGCGGCGGGCGTCGAGGCCGCTTGAGGCGCGAGATTCATGGTGTGCCCGGCGGGAGCGGAGCGCCCGTGGGGTTGGCGCCCGGCGCGTGCTGCGCTGACGGGGCTGGGGTCGATGGCGCGGGCGGAGGTGCGGGCGGAGGTGCGGGCGGAGGTGCGGGCGGAGGTGCGGGTGTGACGACCGGTGGGGTAAGCGCGCTGGCGGCCGAAGCGACTTTGGCGGCTTTCGCGGCGGCGGCGGCGCGTGCTTTTTCTTCGGCGGCTTGGCGCTCAGCGGTGAGCCGTGCGTCGACTTCGGCGGCTTCGCTGGGGTGGATCTTATGATAGTAGCTGTTGGGCTTGGCGAGTTGTTCGCGGTCCATCAGCAACGCACTGAAGCGATCGGTGGTGGCGATCTCGAAAACCTGGTCCATTTTAATCGCGTCAAAGGGGCAGACCTCTACGCAGATCTGGCAACTCATGCAGACCGATGTGTCGATGTCGAAGATCGCGGGATACAGTTGTAATTTCCCGTTAGCGTCGGGTTTTTTATCTTTGCTCTTCTCGATATAGATGCACTGCGGCGGGCATTCCTTCTCGCAAATCTGGCAAGCGACGCAGCGCAACGTGCCCATCGGGTCGGTGGCGTTTTCCGTGATGAGAAAGGGGAAGTTGCGGTAGTTCTCCGGCAGCTGGGGTTTTTGTTCCGGATATTCCAGCGTGATGAGGCGGGCGGGATCGTAGAATGAGCCCACGAAATTTTTAGCGGTGACGGCGAGGCCTTGAATTAATCCGGAACCGAGCATGGCGGGGAGCGGGCGTGGTGGAGGAAGCGGGCGGGGTGGCGGCTGAGGAAAATGGTCAGCGATCGACTTCGCCGAGCACGATATCAATGCTCCCGAGGATGATGACGGCGTCGGCGAGCGTTTGGCCTAGGCAGAGGTCCTCGAGGATGGTCAGGTTGACAAGGGAAGGAGGCCGGACGCGGTAGCGGTAGGGGTTAGGGCTGCCATCGCTGATCAGATAAAAACCAATTTCTCCCTTGGGGCCCTCGATGCGACCGTAGGCTTCACCCGGCTTGGGTCGGAAGCCGCGGAGTTTGGCTTTGGGATCGATGATCGGGCCGGAGGGGAGGGTGCGAAAAGCCTGTTGGAGAATCGTGATGGACTCACGCATTTCGAGAATCCGGATCATGTAGCGATCGTAAGTATCGCCGTGATCGCCGAGCGGGACCCGGAACGGGAAGCGCGGGTAAAAGCCATAAGCGTCGACCTTGCGCAAGTCGTAGTTAACGCCGGTAGCGCGGAGCATGGGGCCGGTGACGCCGGCACTCACGGCGAGCGCGGGCGAAAGGACGCCGACGCCCTGGGTGCGAGCCATTAGAATTTCATTTTGGGTGATGAGGCTCTCGTATTCATCGAGAAACCGACCGTAGCCGTCGGTGAGCGACTGGGCGGCGGTGAGCCACTCGGGGGAGGGGTCGACGCGGCAACCGCCGAAGCGCTGATAGTTGCACATCATGCGGGA
The DNA here is from genome assembly GCA_945903465.1 of Opitutus sp. GAS368. Classification (GTDB taxonomy): domain Bacteria; phylum Verrucomicrobiota; class Verrucomicrobiia; order Opitutales; family Opitutaceae; genus ER46. Next base: position 123,793 of record CAMDOF010000001.1, on the reverse strand, counting down.
GCCGCTGAGCGCCTCGAAGAGATCGAGGATTTTTTCGCGCTCGCGAAAGGCGTACATGAGCGGCGTGCCGCTGGCGCCGCAGTCTTGGAGTAGAAAGCCCGCGAGGCAGGTATGGTTGAGGAGACGGGTAAGTTCAGCGAGAATGACGCGCAGGTATTCGGCGCGTTCGGGGACGCTTTGGCCGGCGAGTTTTTCGACGGCGAGGGCGTAGGCCCAGTTATTCGTCATCGAGTTGAGGTAATCGAGTCGGTCGGTGTACGGCATCGACGACAGGTAGGTGGTGTTCTCGCCGAGTTTTTCGTGGTTCCGATGAAGGTAGCCGAAGACGGGTTTGAGTTTTACGATGGTCTCGCCATCGAGGGTGACCATCATGCGGAAGACGCCGTGGGTAGAAGGATGATGGGGCCCCATGGAGACCTCGAGGAGATCGCCGTGAAAAGCGTCGTGCACCGCGCGAACCTGAGCGCCGGAAGGCGGGTTGAACGAAGGGGGCGTGAGCTCGTTCATGGGCGCGGGGCGGCGCTCGGCGCGGCGGGGTTGAGGGTGGGCGACTGGGCGGTGGCGGGAGCTTTTGTTATGGGTGGCGTCTCGACGGCCAGCGGGAGCGCGATCGCGGGTCCGCCAGCGGGCGAGGCGATGGGTCCAGGTGTGGACATCGGCGCCGGTGCCGAGCTAGACGCGGGTGTGGTTCCCAGCGCAGCGGCGGCGACCGGGGTGAGCGCAGCGTAATGGACCTTAGCCTTAGCGAGGACGGGGCCGTGAGGGGTGGGTTCCCATTCGTAGTCGTCTGGTTCGACATAGTCCTTGCGCATGGGGTGGTCTTTAAACTCGTCCCACATGAGGATGCGGCGGAGATCGGGGTGATCGGAGAAGAGGACGCCGAAGAGATCGAAGATTTCGCGTTCTTGGAACTCGCATGAGCGCCAGACAGGGGTGAGGGATGGGAGTTCGACGCGATCGGCGCGATTAAGGGTGCGAAGGCGCAGGATGACGGGGCCGTGGCCCAGCGCCATTGAGTAGAGGTGATAGACGACCTCGAGGTAACCAGGCTGCAGACGTTTGATTTTTTGTTCCGTTCCCACCGCGGCACCGCCAGCGGGATCGGTCTGAGCGGGCTTGATGGTCTCGATGATCTCTTTTTCGGGCCAGTCGATGCCGGTCACATTGGAGCAGTAATCGAACTGGAGGTCGGCCTCGTCGCGTAAGTGCCGGGCGATGACGCGCGCGTGATCGGCGGAGATCAGGAGCGAGTGTTGGGCGGATGGGCTCGGGTTGTTGACAATCACAACCTCGGAACGGGGGAACGCGGTGGCGAGGCGGTCGCGGAGATGTTCGAGGGTTTCCATCTTGGCTGGTTGGCGTCATTCCTTGCGAACGATGATGGGGGCCTGCCAGAGGACAGGATTCTTGGTTGGAAGGAGGTCATGCTCGCCGAACTCGGGGACGGGATATTCGCACGGATCGTCGGCGCGAAGATGGCGGGGCGCATCTGGGCCGGAGAGTTTCTGGGCACGGATTTTTTCCTGCAAGGCCAGCAGTCCGTTGAGCAAGGCCTCGGGGCGCGGAGGGCAACCAGGAATGTAGATATCGACCGGAATAAAACGATCGATTCCCTTGAGGACGTTGTAGCCCTGTTTGAACGGGCCGCCCGAGATAGCGCAGGCGCCCATGGCGATGCAGTATTTCGGCTCTGGCATTTGGTTCCAGAGCCGGACGACCTGTGGGGTCATCTTTTTTGTGACGGTACCGGAGACGATGAGGAGATCGGCTTGCCGAGGGGAAGGACGGAAGACCTCGGAGCCAAAGCGAGCGATGTCAAACTTGGCCATCGAAGCGGCGATCATTTCGATGGCGCAGCAGGCGAGGCCAAATTGAAGCGGCCACACGGAGTGGCTCCGGCCCCAGTTGTAGAGCTCCTCCATGCTGGTCAATAAAATGCCTTGTCGGCGTAACTCGTCGCGGGTCGCTTGGTCGATGTCTGGGTGGGCCGCTGCCGGGGTATCGCTCATGTCATTTCCATTCGAGGTGGCCGCGTTGCCAAGCCCAGAGGAGGCCTTCCGCGAGTAACAGCATAAAGACGGACATGATGAGCAGCGCGCTCATCGGTAGATCGGTAAAGGCGACCGCGAAGGGAAGTAGAAACAGGACCTCGACGTCAAAAATCAGAAATAAAATAGCGTATAAATAGTAATGCGCCTTGAACTGAATCCATGAATCGCCCGTCGGTGCCACGCCGCATTCGTACACGTCGTTTTTTACGCTACTCGGTTTCGCCGGCTGGAAAAATTTGAACCAAAGTTGGGCAACTCCGAGTAAGAGGAGGGGAAAGGCGACGGCCACCGCCGCCAGTACGGCTAAGAACGCGTAAGGGTGCGCGGCGGTCATGATGGAGCGAGGGGTGGGATAAGAGGGCGGAAGACCAGAACTCGGCTGATTTTTCAAAGGCAACGCTGGCTTGAGCGTCGATGGTTACGCCGAAGCGAACGAGGTAAGGGAAATCAGCTGCCTGCTTCCAGAGTGAAGGCGGTTCCTCCGTGAAACTCAACTCAGCGATTTTACAGCGGCTTGCTAACGACGGCAGCTAATCGTTTGAGGGCAGCAGGCGTTTAAATCTTATCAGAAAGGTGGCTGAGCCAAAAGTGCGCGACGCGAGTTTACTGAGGATCAGGAGGAGTTGGGAGCGGGCGCCGTCGTGGCTATCGATCGAGTTGAGTGCGGAGCGCACCGTAGACGCTCAAATCGCCGGTGAGAGAGGTGAGGGCGGCGCCGACTTGGGGGTGGGCGGTACACAGCGCGGTGATCGTTGATTGCTCCATTATGAAGAAGGCGGTAGAAAGAGCGTCGGCTTGGGCGGCGTTGGGTGCAAAGGCCCAGGTGCGGGTGACGCGAGGAGAGGGCTGGCCGGTGCGTGGATCGATCAAGTGGGGCCCTTGCACGGCGGTGCCTGAAGCGCTGAGGGAGGCGTGTTTTAGGGAGAGGGTACGTCGATGAGGCCCCTCGCCCAGACCGATGGGCCAACCGCTCGCGGTGGGGGTGGGTGGGGCGAGCGCGAGCACGCTGCTGCCGCCGGCGTTCAGGCAGGCCGAAGGGATGGCCCAATCGAGGAGGATTTCGGCCATGCGGTCGAGAGCGTAGCCTTTGCCGACGGCGCCGAGATCCAAATGGAGCTGGGTTGCGCGGGAGGTCAGGGTGTGGGCGGTTGGATCGAGCGTGTAGGCGGTCAAATCGGTCGCGAGATCCGCTGGGCGGAGGGAATGGTAGGCGGGGTCGAAGGCGCGCCCCGTGACCAAGGAGATGTCCGCGGCGATCAGGAGGCATTCGAGGGTTTCGTCGCTGATGGCCGTGGTCTCGCCGATTTCAAGGTGGTTAGCGCGGGCGATGTCGCTGGATTCAATGAAACGGCTCAGCAGGGTTTCGAGTCGGTCGAGCTCGCGAAATGTCGCCTCGGCTGCGTACTGGGCGTAGCCATTTTCCTGCTGGGCGATGATGACTTCCCAGTGGGTCGCCATCGCCTCGTGTTGAAATGTGTGCATCATCCGCTGCCTCTCGCCGCTACCTTGGAAGCTTCCGACCGCGGGCCCAGGTGATTTTCCAACGCAGATTTAGCATCGCGAGGGCGGGACGCCACCAGAGACGCGCGAGCCCGTATTTCGATTGACCGTGGGTCCGCCGATGATGCCGCACGGGGATTTCGCCGACGCGGAAACCAGCGGCGACCGCCAGCGCCGGAATGAAACTCTGCATAAGTTCCATTGGAAAAAATGCCGTGCGGACAGCTTGGCGCATGACGCGTAGTTGGCAGCCGGCATCGTGAACGCCGTCGTTGAGGACCGTGCGGCGGACGGCGTTGGCGAGACGTGACATCAGTTTGCGAAGAGCTGAATCATGTCGGTGGACGCGCCAGCCGCAGGCCAAGTCGACTTGGTTCGATGTGACTAAAGCGATCAGTGCGGGAAAATCTGCCGGATCGTTTTGGCCATCGCCATCCATCATAAGAAGGTAATCGCCGCGGGCGGCTTGCAGGCCGACGAGTAGAGCGGCGGCTTGGCCGGTATTGCGGGTGAGTCGGATCGGGGCGAGCTCAGGATAAAGGCGTTGCGCCTCGACGATTTCGTCGTGGGTTTCGTCGGTGCTCCCATCGTCGACGAGGATGATCTCGAAAGGACGACCTAAGCGGCGGAGCACCTCGATGGCGCTGTGCGTGAGCAGTCGCAGGTTGCCTGCCTCGTTGTAGACGGGGATGACCAGGGAGAATTCGATGAGCGGTTTGGTCACGGATCGGGGGTTAACACGATGCAGAAGACACCTGGACGCAGGCCGAGGATGGATTCACGATAGGGTCCGTGGAGTGAGGCGCGGACCGCGGCGAGTTGGGCGGGTGAAGTGATGACGAGTGAGCCGTTGGCATCCGGTGGCGACTGGCTCCAGAAGCCGACTTGCGGCAGAGTGCGGAGATACCATGGCAAAGGCCAATACTCTTCGCTGATCACGCGAATGGGGGCAAGGGGCGAGCGGGCGACGGCAGCTTCGGCGAGAGCGCGGTATTTCAGGACATCGGCCGAGCTGTGGACGTAAGCGTAGGGATTGCGTTGGTCGGCGGGGCGGAGAAACGAGGTGAGCCACGTTTGTTGCCAGAGGGTACCGCCGACAAGAAGGGCGGCCCCGGTGGCGAAGAGTCCGCCCCTCGGTTGTTGGGCGAGCCGAGCGAGGGCGAGGGCGGCGAGGACCGCGAGGCCGGGTACAAAGTGGATGAGATGCCAGGGGGTTTTATAGGCGAAGCCCGAGAAAACGGCGAAGATCGTGACGGTATAAACAGCGACTCCGAAGCACCACCGGTCGCGGCGGAGGAGGGTTATGAGAATACCGGCGAGGGCGAGGACGGTGAAGACGAGTTGGTGCCAGACGAGGCCGCCCGAGCGAAACCAACCGAAGATCCGTAAATAATATCCCCACGCTTTCTCGTGCCCGGTGGGGGCGGCGGTAGCGCCGAAGCGCGTGAGCGCCTGCGAGTAGGCGCCGAGGGCATCGACGAGGCCGGTCGGATGGGTCAGAAAAGAGGAGTAAAGCAGGGCGGCGGTGCCGAGCCCGACGCTGCCCGCCAGGAGGAGGGCCCGCCCGGGATAAAGCTGGCAACGGGGAGTGGGCCCGGGCGCTGGGAGCGGCGCGGCGGTCGGCAAGACGACCGCGGACGACGGTGATTTGACGAGGCGCGCGAGTGACCATGCCAATGCCGCGATCACTAAAAAAAGCGGGGCGCTGGCTTTAGTCGCCTGCGCGAGACCGGCGCAAAAGCCGGCGGCGATGGCCCAGCGGGTGGCGCCGGTCCGCAACCAGCGCTGCACGCTGACGACTACCGCGAGGATGCAGGTGGCGAGGAGCGTTTCTTGAATGAAGTATCGGCTGAAATAAACCGCGGGGGGGGAGATGGCGAGGAAAGCGGCGGACGCGAGGGCTGGCCAACGCCCAAGGGGCATGGCGGCGGCGGCGAGCAAAAGGACGCTGAGGGTGCCGGCGAACGCAGGAACGAGGCGGACGGATGTCTCGCTGAGGGACGCCAAGTTTTTTTCTCCGCGGACCCACGCGATCGGCAGGGCGGCGTAGTAGAGCGTGGGCCCGTGATGGTCGCGTGGGTCGAAGGCGTAGTGGCCAGTCTCGAGCAAACTCCCGAGCTTCACGGCCTGATTGGCCTCATCGGCGTGCATCGGCCGTCGGGTGAGCTCATGCGTGCGCAGCCAAAGTGCGACGAGGGTGATGAGGGCGAGGGGCAGCCAGCGAAGCATCGGCATCGTCCTCAGAAAAAAGCAACGAACGGTAATTGACGAAATAAAAAAGCTGGAGAGTGCGGGGCACGCTCCAGCCGGAGGGATTCGCGTTGGCGAAAGGTTATTTTCCAGCTGTGCCGAAGACCTCGACTTCGCAGTAGTGGTTCAGCTCGTCGGAGGTATTGCCGTTACTGGAGAGGCGGACGTAACGACCGGCGGTGCCTTTTGCATCGATAACGCGTCCGTTGTTCGTCTCGACGTAGGCAAGATCTTTGCCCTTGCCGAACTTGGATGAATTATCGTCGTCATTGTTGAAGAGGGTGGTTATGCCGCTCTTGAAATCCTTGTCGTTCGAAATCTGGATGACGACGTCGTGATAGACGCGCGCCTGCGAGTGGAAGTGCCACACGGCGACGGCGGCGATTTTAGCGGATGCCCCGAGATCGACCTGCACCCATTGCACGCCTGGCCCAAGTTCCACATACGCGCCGTCGATGCCGGTTTTATCCCCGTCAGTGAGGAAGGAAAGCTCGCCGATGACCGGCAGGGCGTCGCTGCTCGTAACGGTTTTGCCCTTGGAAAGCACGGTCGTGCCGGCGGGGACCATGATGTCAGCGCGCTTGGCTCCAGCAGGCTCGAGGTTGGCGAGGGAGATCGGCCGCGGGGTGCCGGCGAACAGGGGCTTGGGCATTTCGACCTTGAGGGCGATAGCGTCGGCTGCGCCGGCGGAGGCGGTAAGCGCGAGAACGGAGAGGGCGAGGGTGAGGGTGCGTGGGAGCATATTTTGAAAAGAGAATTTAGCTTAAAAAGAGATCGAGCACGATTGGAGCCACTACGCCGTGGCGTAATTTCGGGGAGTGGCCGGCGGGCAAGGCGGGTTAGGCGAGGAAGTCCTTGGGGGCAAAGGTCAGCATCCTCTGAGCCGCGATGGCCTCGTTGACCTTGAGCACAGTGACGGCGGAAGCGAAGGCCTCATCGGCGGGGCAGTTGAGTGCCGCGCCTTTGCGCATCGCGTCGAAGAAGTTTTCGAGGTGAGGCTGGTGGATGGCCTTGTCGAGGGTGACGGGCATATCCCATGCGGACAGTTGCGCGGTTTCGCGAACATCGACCTTGGCCGGCCCACCCGCGGCAGCCCCCGTTGGCACCTTGGACGGAATCGCCAGCCGCTGACGAGGTTTGTCCCAAGGTTTCAGGCCAACCGTGGCACCTTCGCCGGTGTCGGGGCGAGAGATGATTTTTTGAGTGACAAAGGCTTCCCATTCCGGCGCGCGCGCCTCGCGGTAAAGCTTGGTGAACTTGGGGTTTTCGGACATTTTTAAAGCGCCCTCGTCACCCATGAAGTACTCGTGGTAACCGCCGCCAGCGCTGGTGGTGGTGAGCACCTCGTAAGTGGCGCGCACGATACCGTCTTTGGTTGGATATTCGTAGATCCCGATGGCATTATCGTACCACTCGTGGGTTTTGTAGTAATCGACGCCGCCGCTGGCGATACACATGCGAGGGTTGGCTCCGAGCATCCAGTTGTAAATATCGATTTGGTGGGCGCCGAGATCGGAGACCACGCCTCCGGCGTATTTTTTGAACCAGCGCCAGTTGCGGTATTCGTGCATGCTGGCGTAGCCGTACTTGCTGAGCTTTTCGGCCGACATTTCCTGGTTGCGGGGCACGCCATAGTCATCGCTGACGGCGCGGTGCCATTGACCGGAGATATTGGTGATGCGGCCGAGGAGGCGAGCGTCGCGGACTACTTTGTCGCGGGCGTGCAGGTAGCGTGGATTACTGCGGCGTTGGTGACCGATCTGGAGAAGTTTCTTCGTTTCACGAGCGGTCTGAACCATCGAGCGCGCGCCCTCGACGGTGTTGGACATGAGCTTTTCGCAGTACACGGCCTTGCCGGCTTTAAGGCAGGCGTTGGTCTGTTCGGCGTGCATGAAATCGGGCGTGGCGATGAATACCGCGTCGATTTCCTTAACGGTCGCGAGCATCTCACGGTAGTCCTCGAAAGGCTTGGCGTCGTGACCATATTTTTTGAGCCGGCGCTCGGAACTGGTGAGATTATAAGGCCAAATATCGCAGACGGCGACAAAGCGGATGCCGGGGATCGGCAACGCCGCATTCGTAAGGATACTGCCTTCGACACCGCAACCGATGATGGCGACGTTGACGGTATCGGCGTTTTTGGCAGCACCGACTTCGGCACCGCGCGAAAGGTAGGGGGCAGCGGCGACGACGGCGCCGAGTTTGGCGCTCGTGCTGAGGAAATCGCGGCGCGAGAGAGCGGAGGAGGAGAAATAGTCAGGCATGGGACTTATTAGCGGTCATGGGCGCGGCGGGGCAAAGGCAGGGAGGAGTTTAATCGTTTTGGTCAGCCCAAAGCGCGAAGCGATTGTGCCGGACGAGGGTGAGTGCAACGGAGAACATGAGCACCTGCATACCCAGCCAAGCGACGCCGTCGCCCTCCTGCACGGCCATGAGGCCGAAGGCGAGGCCGACGTAGACGAGGCCACCAAAAAATAATGACATGCGGGTTTTGATACCGAGCAAAATGCCAGCGCCAAAGGTCACGAGCAGGAAGCCGAGGGAAAGGGCGAAGCTCTTGGCCGCCCATAGGGGAATAAGGGAGTAACTGCTGATGCCCGAGGCGATGCGATTCATATTCTCGCCGTAGTTGGAAAACGAGAAACTCTTATTGGCTTCAAATTTTTCCAGTCCGGCGAGGAGCGTGCGGAGCCCGAGGAAGAGCCGGAGCAGAATAAACGCCGCGGTATAGTCGCGGCGGGAAGACGAGGTAGGGGAGGAGGAGGAATCGTTCATGTCGGGAAAGGGAACAACGGTCAGAGGGTGGCCCGCGCGAGCGGAATCACGGATGATCTTGAATGAGGATTAGAAGAAAGGAAAGCGATGGAATGCTGAGAGAATTGTCTATTTCAAAAAAAGCAAAGAGCTCGAACGGTGCGATGCTTTGCGAGGAAACTTCTCTCGCTCGCGGCATGGCTGGTCCGGCGGGTAAAGAACGCGGGAAAATAGTTTGGGGGAAAGTGGGTGAGCGGTTGGTCGCGGCGATGGTTGGGCGCTGAGAAAAGCTCGGCGGTATTTGGCAGGGGGCGAAAGGCGTTTTTTGGAAATAATGACTAGCTCGCGAATTCGGGAGCTTTAAGTTGTTAGTTTGGAGAATGACGTGTCGTCCAGCCTTACCTCACCGTAAACCTAGAAATTTTAGGACGGTATTAGTGCCGGGCGGGTAGGCCTATGAGTTAGGCATGGCGTCGCGCTGGGGTTGGCTGATGGGGCGAGTGCTGTTCGAAGCCGTGGGCGTTTGATCAGGAATTCGGCAAACTCAGCAAGGCGGGTCGCTCGGATTAGCTGGGGGCGCGTCCGCAGTATAAATCACCAAGGGCGTTCGGGTAAAGTTGCGGCCGAAGCGATGAAGTGGGCCGGGCTCCGGTGGGTTGGGCAGGGACGCGGGAGCGATACTGAAAAGCTCACTTGCCTGTAAACGGTTCTTTGCAATCGTCTCCTTCCTGCATGAGCCACTCCCTCAAAATATATGACACCACACTGCGTGATGGCACTCAGGGTGAAGGGATTAGTTTTTCGGTTACGGATAAGTTATTGATCGCAGAACGCCTTGATCAGTTTGGCGTTGATTATATTGAAGGGGGCTTTCCCGGCTCGAATCCGCGTGACATCACCTTCTTTCAGGAGGCGCGCAAATTGAAGTTGCGGCACGCTCGTTTGGCGGCTTTTGGGGCGACCCGTCGGGCGGGCGTGAAATCGGCGGAGGATCTGCAGCTCAAGACGCTCCTGGAAAGCGGGATGCCCGTCCTGACGATTGTGGGGAAAACCTGGACGCTGCACGTCTTGGAAATTATCCGCACGACGTTGGAGGAAAATCTGGCGATGATCGAGGATTCGACGCGTTACCTAGTCGCAGAGGGCCGCGAGGTGATCTACGATGCGGAGCATTTTTTTGACGGATACAAAGCGGATCCGGATTATGCGTTGCAGACTTTGGCCGCGGCGATGCGGGGAGGGGCGAGTAACCTTTCGCTGTGCGATACGAATGGCGGGACCTTGGTCGACGAGTTCAAGGTGATCGTTGGACGCGTGGTTCAGGAATTTGGCGGCGACAAAGTGGGCGTACATTGTCACAATGACAGCGGGTTGGGCGTGGCGCTCACTCTGGCTGGCGTGACCGCGGGGGCGACCCTCGTGCAGGGCACCGCCAACGGTTATGGTGAGCGTGTCGGCAATGCCAACATCACGACGGTCTTGCCCAACCTATTTTTAAAGATGGGGAAGACCGCCCATTGCGCTCCCCAGCTCGCCCAACTGCGGGATCTTTCGCTTTTTTTCGATGAACTGGCGAATCTCCGGCCTGATCCCAAGGCGCCCTTCATCGGTCAGTCGGCTTTTGCTCACAAAGGTGGTCTCCATGCGAATGCGGCGCAGAAAGTTGCCCGGAGTTACGAACACATCGACCCGTCGTTAGTCGGCAATCGTACCCGCGTGCTCGTCTCCGACATGGCGGGCCGGTCCACCATCGCCTTGAAGGCGCGCGAACTCGGTATCGAGCTCGATGAGAAACGCCCGGAGATGAAAGGGCTAATTGAGGAACTGAAGGAGCGTGAATTTCGTGGTTATGAGTATGAAGCGGCTGACGCTTCGTTCCGTCTGCTCGTCGCCAAGCATCTTGGGCAGACGCACGTTTTCTTCGTTGTTGAGAGTTATCGCGTGATCATTGAGCGCCACGGAGAGGAGCTCTGGGCGGAGGCGACGGTCAAACTTCGCATCAACGGGGTTTTGATTCACACCGTCGCGGAAGATTCCGGGCCGGTGGGTGCACTCGACCGAGCCTTGCGACTTGCCCTGGAGAAGACCTATCCGCAGATCTCCGCGATGAAGTTGCACGACTACAAGGTGCGCATCCTCGATGGCAACGGCGGCACCGGTTCGCGCACGCGCGTTCTGATCGAGAGCGGTGAAGGGAAACGTCTTTGGGGCACGGTCGGCGTCAGCGAAAACATCATCGACGCGAGTTGGGAGGCCCTGCGTGAGTCGGTGGAGTTTAAATTATCGCACGGTTAAAGCGAGCGGTTGGCCGCGATGCCCGCGCAAGCAGTTCGCGGGCTCGGCCGAGGGAAGGCGGGAGGCGCTGGGCTCGGTGCGCTTACTTCGTTCGCGCGGCCATGGATTCGATCAGGGCGATGAGAAAACCGACGGACCCAGGAAACCGCGCGATTTCCAAGCGAGCGGCGGAGGCGTGTGCGGCGGCGAAGCGTCGCGCCGACTCGAGGCCATGTTGGGTGACGTACGTGGTTTTTCCCGTGCGAGCGTCTTTCCCGGCGGTTTTCCCAAGGTCGTGGCTGGTGGCGGTGACATCGAGGATATCATCGATGATCTGGAAGGACAGCCCGAGGTGCCGGCCGGCGGTGCGCAAAGTCGCGATCTGACTGGGTTCGGCACCGCCGACGAGCCCGCCCATCACGAGGGAGGCTTCGATCATGGCGGCGGTTTTATTCAAGTGGATAAAATCCAATTCCTCGCTGGTTGCGTTAGCTTTTTTTTCTGCGAGGAGGTCGGCCATTTGTCCACCGATGAGTCTTTGGCTACCCGCGGCCGTCGCGAGTTCGCGGATGAGGCCATGGGCGAGGTTAGGTTGGTCGGCATACGCGTTGGCCAACAGTGCAAAGGCGTACGTGAGCAACGCGTCGCCAGCGAGGAGTGCGGTCGCTTCGTCAAATGCCTTGTGGGCGGTGGGGCGTCCGCGGCGCAGATCATCGTTATCCATGCAGGGCAGATCATCATGAATGAGTGAGTAAGTATGAATACATTCCAGCGCGACCGCCGCGGGGAGTGCGCCATCGCCCGAGACGCCCAAGGCTTCCGCGGTGGCGAGAGCGAGGACTGGTCGAAGGCGCTTGCCGCCCGCCTCGAGGCTGTAGCGCATCGCCGTGTGGAGTCGGCGCGGGGCGGCGTCTGGAAGCGGCAGGTGCTGGTTGATGCCCCGTTCGACCTGAGCGACCAAGCGTTGCAGTTCATCAAGAAAGTTCATGGCTCGCGTTTACTACCGCTGGCTTAGAGATGGGCATCAAAGAAAAAATGCTTAGATAACTGATTTGCACTCCGCTCTCGCCAAGGCGTCAATGCGCTCCCATGAAACTAAGCGAATCCTGATATGCCGACTTACGAGTACGCCTGCCAAAAATGTAACCACGAATTTGAGCACTTTCAGTCGATGAGCGACGGATTGCTTAAAAAATGTCCCAAGTGCAAAAAGCTGTCGCTGAAACGCCTAGTCGGCGGTGGGGCGGGCTTGATCTTCAAGGGAACCGGATTTTACATTACGGACTACAAGAAAAAGACCGGCGTGCCGAAAGAGGGTGGCGGTGAGGCCAAACCCGCGACGGAGACTAAGTCGACGACGACTGCGGCTCCCGCGGCTCCCGCGACTCCCGCCGCGTCGAGCGGTGCTGGTAAGTCGAATGGCGAGGGCGCGAAGAAATAGTTTTTATGAGTAAAAAAGCGACCCGATCCGAGGATGAGGGCAGTTGGGCGGGGGCGGTTTTTGCGGCCGTTCTGAGCGTGGGCCTCGGAGCTATGGTCGCAGCAACTATTTTGGTGTTCCGACCGGTGGTGGCGGTGGCGGTATTACCCAAAATTGAGCAGATCGATCCGAAAGCGGTCTATTATTTGGAGGGATTGCGCGATGGGGTGAAGGCGAGCTCAGCGGTGGCCAAGCGCAAGGCGTTCGCAGAGGGGAAGTCGATCGTGGCGACGGAGCAGGAGATCAATTCGCTGTTGGCGTCTGCGCCGAGTTCAGTGAAGAGTCCTGGAGCGGCCAACGCGCCAGGGGGTAAAGCCGGCGCGCCGGATCAAGGAAAGCCGCGGACGACCTTGTTCGGTTATGGATCATTCGGGGATCCCATCGTGCGGATTCGCGAGGGTATCTTCTCGGTTGGTTTACCTGTGACGATTGAAGGGCTTGATCGTAAAATTATCATGCAAGCCCGCGGTAGTTTTCAGAAATCGGGTAACTCCTTTTCGTTTGCGCCCGCGACTCTTTACTTGGGTTCGTTCCCCGTACATCGCGTGCCGTTCTTCGCGCAGTTTCTCGTCTCGCTATTTTTAACGGGCCAGGAATTTCCGGCCGATATTAAGTCGGCATGGCCTGGGTTGACGGCCGTCACCCTCGCCGGCGACACCCTGAAATTGACAATGCCGTGAGGCGAGTTGTGCGTTGGCGGTTTCCGCGATTACGGCAGGTAGGGCGAGGCTGGGCCTCGGGATTTTTATTTGTGGCCGGCTTCGGGCTGAGTGCGGCCGATCGCCCCGTGCCGGTCAGCGTGCAGGCGAAACCGGGGCGTTTCGAGATTTCCGCGTTGGATGCCTCGGCGGCGCACGCGCTCGTTTCGGCGAGTGAAGAGGCTTGGCGGATGTTGGCGGGGCCCTTGGGTTTGCCCGACGCGTTTTCGTCGCCGATTTTTGTCCGAGTCAGCCCTTGGACTGAAGGCGAAGTCGAGGATCCCTTTCACGTTCTGGTTGAACCGGGCGGAATTGTTTCGCTGCGGGTGATGACGGGACCGGCGGTCTCGCGGGCGTCGCGGCGGGCGGTGGTGCGGGCGTTGCTCCTGAGGCGGGCCGTGGCTCGTTTTGGCGTGAGCGAGCGCCTTAATGCACCGCTTTGGCTTGAACATGCCGGGGTGGGCTGGTGGGAAACGCAGCTCGACGCGGCGCGTTTAGATGGTTTGAAGTACGAATCGCCCGCCGCCGCTCCTCCTGCTCTGGAGGCGCTGCTGGGTTGGGCGCCCGGCGAGGAGGAGCCGCGGGTGATGGTGGCGGCGTCGGTTTGGTTGTTGATGTTTTTACAGTCGGAGTCCGGCCGGGGAAAAGAATGGGCGAGTTTTCTCGACCGCCTGCTCGGGGGTGAAGAACCCTTGGGCGCCTTAGTGGCCTGCTACCCAGGACGCTTTGTCGACGTGGCCGAGCGCGAGCTTTGGTGGCAAACTGGCTATCATCATTTTCGATTGATGCGCTCTCTGCCAACCCTCGAGGCGGACGAGTCGCGGCGGAATCTCGCTGAGCTGGCGCGTTTTGTTTTTGCGGGTCCGACGGAAGCAATGGATGCGGTGGTGCCCTTCAGGCGGGTCCTGGATAATTCTCACGAGCCCCTCGTTTTAGCGGAGATTGGCCGGCGGCGGCTTCAGCTCGAACGTTTGATCCCGCGTCTCCATCCTTTTTATCGAAACGCGGGTCTCGCGCTCGACGCCGCCCTGCGCGAGGGGGTCAAGTTACCGCTGCGGCGAGGCGCGCTCCTGGCGGCCTTTGAACAGGATTGGCGGGATGGGGCCGAATTAGAAGAGAGTATGAATACCGCCCTCGACGGCGCCCGCCGCCGTGAGGATGGTAAGTGAATGAGGGATGGCTCGTGCGCTAAAAAACGTTAAATTACGGACCTTGTGGCTGTGTCGAAAACCCTAAAGAATATTGGCCAGGTTTCATTTTTGACCATGGTCTCGCGCTGTCTTGGCCTGACGCGAGATCTGCTGAGTGCGGGCGTGTTTGGGGCCAGTGTCGCGATGGATGCTTTTGTGACGGCCTTTAGTTTGCCGAATCTCTTTCGGCGACTGCTTGGTGAAGGCGCGTTGACGGCGGCGTTTGTTCCGACGTTACAGGAGGAGCTTCATGAGCGCGGGCAAGCGGGTGCGTTTGCGTTACTGAGCAAAGTGGTGAGCTGGTTGGCGATGGTGACGGGCGGTTGCGTGTTGGTCGGCATGGTGATTTTTGGGCAGTCGCGATTAGTAAGCGGCCCGGAAGCGAAGTGGTCCTGGGCCGCCGATCTCACGGTGATATTATTTCCTTATCTGGCCTTGGTCTGCCTGGCGGCGGCGCTGAGCGCGGCGCTTAATGTGCTGGGCCGCTTCACGGAGTCCGCGCTTTCCCCGATCTGGTTGAACGTGGCGATGATTGCTTCGCTCGGGTTTGCGGCGAAGGCGGTATCCGAAAATGAAGTACGGGCAATGTATTGGTTGTGCGCGGGAGTGCTCGTCGGCGGCGGGCTGCAGATGGGGGTGCCTGCACTGGTTTTGATGAGGGCCGGCTGGCGACCGCGCTTTGACCTGGAGTTGTCGCCGCGGGTGCGGACGATTGCGCAGTTGATGGTGCCTGGTTTGCTCGGCACGGCGATCTACCAGATAAATATCTATGTCTCCCGCCTCCTCGCTTTTTCGGTGAGTGATTCCTCCGCGACGCTGCTTTTCTACGCGAACCGTTTAATGGAATTGCCGATTGGCGTATTTGCGATCGCGGTGGCGACGGTTGTTTATCCGCTGATCGCGCGACACGCGGTGGAACAGAATTTCACGGCGATGGCGGCCGCTTACCATAAGGGCGTGCGGCTGATCCTCATGATCAACGTGCCGGCGGCCGCGGGTCTCGCCTTGCTGAGTGAACCGATTGTCCGCTGGTTGTTTCAGCATGGAAAATTCACGTCGCCCATGACACAAACGATGGCCCCTTTGTTGATGCTCTTTGCCGTGGGCATGCCCTTTTTCTCGGTGGCGAGCCTGACGACGCGCGCGTGTTATGCGCTCAAAGATATGGGCGCGCCCGTGCGGATGGCGGCGGTGAGTTTTGCGGTGAACCTTGGCTTGAGTCTGCTTTTGATGGGGCCGTTGGCTGCGCGTGGTCTCGTGGTCGCCAGCACGCTGGCGGTGGTGGTGCAGACCGTTCTGCTGCAGCGCGCGCTGGTGAAGCGCATGCCCGGCATGCGGTTTGGGCAGCTATGGCTAAGTCTTGCGAAAGTGGGCGGGGCGACCTTGGCGATGGGGTTGGTCGTGGCGGGGCTGTGGTTTGGGCTGTTGCAGTCCGGCCGGGTCGGGCGCTTTGCGGATACTCTCGCGATTTTTGTCCTGATACCAATCGGTGCCGGGGTTTATGGGGCGATGCTGTGGACGCTGCGCATCGAAGGGCGGGAAGATCTCGCGGCGATCGTGGCAAAGTTGCGCTCGCGTTTCCGCTTCGGCGGGGCTTCGTGATGAAAATGAAGCTAGATTGGTTTTTAATAGGTATGGTGCTGGCGACCTTCCTCGCGTGGGCGTTTCCTCGACCCGGTTCGGAGGGTGGTTGGATGCATCCGGCCATCGCGACAAAAGCAGGGGTCGCGCTCATCTTTTTTTTACACGGGCTCGCCCTCTCCTTGCAGGCTTTGCGGGCCGGTGTGCTCAATTGGCGTCTCCACCTGGTGGTGCAGAGTTTTACGTTTCTCGTGTTTCCTCTTCTTGGCATCATGATCAATGCTCTGATCGGAGATGCGCTCGCCCCGGAATTCGCGCTCGGCCTCTTCTTTTTATGTGCGTTACCCTCGACGGTTTCTTCGTCCGTGGCGATGACCGCGGCGGCTGGTGGCAACGTGGCGGGCGCGGTGTTTAACGCGACGCTCTCAAGTCTCATTGGAATCGTGGTCACGCCGCTGTGGATCGCGTGGCTGTTAAAAACTTCGGGTGGCGCTGCGCCGCTCGGTCCAGTGGTCGTGGATTTGTTGCGCTGGCTGGTTTTGCCGTTGGTGGTCGGGCAGGTGCTGCGGCCGTGGTGGGGTGCTTGGGCGCAGCAGCGCAAAGCCGCCATCGCCAAGGTGGATCGATGCACCATTGTTTTTCTCGTCTACACTTCGTTCTGTGAATCCTTCCGGCAAGATGTCTGGTCCGCGCAAGGCACTCGCCAAGTCATTTTGATTTCCATCGTGTGCGCGGCGCTTTTTACCTTGGTGCTGATTTCGACGAATGGGGTTGCGCGTAGCTTGGGATTTACCCCGGCCGATCGGATCGTCGCGATATTTTGTGGATCCAAGAAGACCCTCGCTTCAGGGGTGCCGATGGCGAAGGTAATCTTTGGTGCGCATCCGGGCCTGGGGTTAATTCTGCTGCCTATCATGATTTACCACCCCCTGCAGTTAATCGTCTGTGGAGTGCTCGCGCAACGGTGGGGCCAACGCGCGCCGCGCACCTGACCGCGCTGGCGGCGGTGGGTAATCGATCGGACCGCGGCTCCTTTTTTGCGCAGACCGTACGGAAACTTCCGCTGCTAGCGGCGTCCCGCGGTCGAAATCAACCCACGGATTCCCACGGATTCCCAGTCGTGGATACGGAGCGTGTCTTGGCTCGGAGGTTTCCCCGTCCCGTGCGGAACCGGCTGGTTCACTGGCATTGCGCCGACGATGCGCCGCCGTCGACGTTGAATACGCGTAGCCGGTCCTGCGCGCTGAGCGGGCGCCAGCGGCCGATCGGTAAATCATCCAGCTGGAATGTCCCGATCCGAACTCGGATCAACCGAAGGGTGGGGTGGCCGACGGCGGCCGTCATCCGGCGCACCTGCCGATTTTTACCCTCCGTGAGTTCAATCGATAACCAGGCGTCGGCGACATTTTTTCGGTATCGAACGGGGGGATCGCGTGGGGCCATGGTCAGAACTGGCTCCACGATTTGGGCGCGGGCCGGTCGGGTGCGATAAGTGCCGAGATCGATCCCCCCGCTCGTCAATTTTGCGAGTGTCGCGAGAGTCGGCACTCGCTCCACTTGCGCCCAGTATTCGCGCGGATGGGCTTGGGTCGGATCAAGGAGGCGTGTGTTTAAGCCCGCCTCGTCGCTGAAGAGGAGTAACCCCTCCGAATCTGCATCGAGCCTGCCCAGCGCATAAACGCCCGCCGGAAGGCCGAAGCTTGCCAACGTGCGCCATGGCGAGCCGGGCTCTGGCGTGAACTGCGAGAGTACGCCATAAGGTTTGTGAAAAGCTATGAGCACGCCCAAAGCTGAGTCGGTCCTGGCTGAACCTGACAATAGGAAAGCGATGCCCGCACCCGTGCGGCGCTGTGCGTCGTACGCGAGACTGCCCGGCACGCTTGCGCCGTTTCGTTCCTTTGATCAACACTCGATCCATGCGTGCTGTTCAATTTACTGGCGTTAATCAATTTTCGGTTGCGGATGTGGCGGACCCGTCGCCGGGGTCGGGCGAGGTTTGTGTGCAGCTGGCCGCCGCCGCCCTGAATCATCGCGACGTGTGGATCAAGTCAGGACACTATGCGGGCCTGCAGTGGCCGTGCTTACCGGGTTCGGATGGCGCGGGTGTCGTTCAGGCGATCGGAGCTGGGGTTGACGCCGATTGGCTCGGGCGTGCGGTGATTATAAATCCGAGCTTTCAATGGGGCGATCGCGAGCAAGCCGCTGGCTCCACCTTTTCGATTTTGGGGCTGCCGCGCGCCGGAACGTTGGCGCAGAAAATTGCGGTCCCCGTGACCCAGTTGGCTCTAAAGCCTGTTCATCTGACCATGGAGGAAGCGGCGGCCCTGCCCCTGGCGAGTTTAACGGCGTATCGCGCGTTGTTTTGTCGTGCGAAATTACAACCCGGCGAGCGGGTCCTCATCAGCGGAGTTGGGGGTGGCGTTGCCGCGGTGGCTTTGCAGTTTGCCGTCGCGCTCGGTGCGGAAGTTTGGGTGACCTCGAGCTCCATGGATAAAATTGCCCGCGCCGTCGCGCTCGGTGCCAAGGGCGGTTTTAATTATCAGGATCCGGCGTGGTCGGAATTGGCTCTGAAGACTGCAGGTTTTTTTGACGTCGTGCTCGACAGTGCCGGCGGCGACGGGTTTGGCCGTTTGATCGACGTGACGAACTCGGGTGGGCGCATCGTCTTTTATGGGGCGACTCGCGGCGATTCGTTGCTGCCAGTGCGCAAGATATTTTGGCGTCAGATTTCGCTCTTGGGCACCACGATGGGATCGCCGGCCGACTGGCAGGGGATGCTTGGCTTTGTCGAGGCCCACCAGATCCGTCCGATCATCAGTGCCGCGTTCCCGCTCGAGCAGGCGGCGGCGGCGTTTGCCCTGATGGAGCGGGGTGAACAATTTGGGAAAATAGTTCTGCGGTTGGCGGGCGGTACGCTTTGAAGCGAAACGTTCCGTGACACGTGAAGCGTGGCCGGCGGCCGGCCAGTCTGGTGAGCGCGGCGCTGACGATTGAGCGATCGCGTGGCGATGGGAGTTTCGGCAAAGATTTTGGCGCCGTTGATCAAAGCGCTTTGGGCTCGGCGGTGGCGGCGCTTGGTCTGCGCTTGGGCTGAGCCATCCTTGACAGTCGCTCGTTCGCTCCGTTAATCCGGAGTTCAAGAATGGAAGTAGCGCTCGACCAACCTGTGCTCGTCTTGAATCGCCTCTGGCAGGCGGTTAACGTCATTGGCGCTCGTCGTGCCTTCGGTTTACTGGCGCGAGGCCATGCCCAAGTCGTCCATCATCACCAAGATGATTTCCGGACATTTTCAATGTTGGACTGGATCGATTTTTCAGTCTCCAACCCCCCCCGCGCACCGAAGGAGTCGGTGCGGACGCCCACGCGTCTCATCAGATTGCCGAGAGTAATTCTGCTCACATTTTTTGAAAAATTGCCCTGCAAGGAACTCAAGCTGACGCGTAATAACGTTTTTGAACGCGACAAAAATGTCTGTCAGTACTGCTCCCGCGTTTTGCCTCGGGAACAGTTGAACTTGGACCACGTCATTCCTCGCGACTACGACGGAAAAACGACTTGGGAGAATATCGTGTGTTCGTGCATCCGGTGCAACTCGCGAAAGGCCAATCGGCTCCCGCACGAAGCGGGCATGCGCCTGATTCGAAAACCCGTGCGCCCCAAGTGGCGACCGGTGATTTCAATGGTGCTCGGCACCCACCAACACAAGGAGTGGAAGGACTTTCTCGACATCGCCTACTGGAATGTGGAACTCGAGGAGTGAGATTTTGCCGATGCGATCAGCCGGTGCCCGCGTGGCTGGCCGCTGCGGCTGTGGGTTGTTGGCTGAACCCCCGTCTGCGCGCTGAGTCGGCTGAGTCGGCACCGGCTTTGATGGTCGCCGGGTGCAGGGTGTGGATCCTAGAAATGAGGCTCGCGGGCCGCGCGGGCGCGAGCGGATCATGGTGCGCGATCGGATCATGGTGAGAGAGACGGTCGGGTGAGAGCAGATGCCGGTGGCGAGCGGTCGTCGTTGGGATGTTCAAGAGAAGGGTGCCCTGCCCGATTGTTCAGGGCGTTTCGTTTGGCTTGTCGGACGAGGAGGAACGTGAACGATGGAGTCTCCCATGCGTTTCCCTGTCTGTGCGTACTTCCTGCTCGGCATAGCTTTCGTTTTCGGAGAACCCCTGGGCTGGGCGGCGGAGAGTGCGGGTGCGAAGCGGGCGACGGCTGGCAAAGCCAAGCAGGCGCGCGGCACGGGTGGGCCGTGGTGGCAAGAAATCGATACGGGCCCGTTCCTCGCGGATACGATCACCTCCGGGGGAAGCGGGGAGGTCGTCGCCCTCAAAGGTTTGGCGATCAGGCTTGGAGCAACACGTACAGTGACGGCGGTTTTTGATACCGAGTTGTTGACGTGGCGGGCGGGATTTGACGGTGCCTTGGTTCTGGCCGGAACACCGTGGGATGGATCCCACAGCGGAAATTCGCATTACCCGGCGGGCGGCGATATTTTTTATTTTCAAAATCCCACGGGTCTGGGCTTTGCTCTGAACGGGAGCTGGCAGGACACGCGCGGCTTCAAGGCCGGACCATTGCCTAAAGCGGTCGGGCGTTATTTAGGGCTCTTTCGACATGGTGGGCAGACGGTGGTGCATTATCAAATTGCGGGCACGAGGGTGCTGGAGTTGCCGGCTTTGGAGAAAGTCGGCGAGGGACCAGCGATCACGCGGACGGTTAATGTTGAAGAGGCGTTGGCCGACATCGAATTGTTGGTGCGTGGACCGGCGCTCGCCCGCGACAAGGTGGGGGTTGCGGTGTATTTGGTGGGGGCACCGCGCGGGGTGTCCCTGCAAACGGCGCCGGATGGTCGGACCGCGGTGGTGATTGCGCGGGGCACGCCGCGTTCGCGTTTTAAGATCGTGATCGGTGATCGTCCGCTCGATCTGGCCACCGTCTCGCCACCGGGTGATCTTGCCGAGCTGACGCGCGGGGGTGGTGGGCTTTTCCCTCAAAGTTTTGGGGTTAAGGGTCAGCTTGATCCGGAAGCGGCGAAGAAAACGTATGCGGTGGACGTGATCCCCCTGCCGGTGGATAATCCGTGGAAGTCACCGCCTCGCTTCGGGGGCTTCGATTTTTTTCCAGATGGCAAACGGATTGCGGCCTCGACTTGGAACGGCGACGTCTGGATCGCTGAGGGGATTGACGGCGATCTCTCGAAAGTTACCTGGCGCCGGTTTGCGAGCGGGCTTTATCAGACGCTTGGGTTAAAAATTGTTGATGGAGTTATTTATACCCAAGGTCGTGATCAGATTACCCGCCTGCGGGATTTGAACGGGGATGGTGAGGCGGACAGTTATGAGTGTTTTAATAATGATGTGATGATCACCGCGGGCTTTCACGAGTTCAGCTTTGATCTCGAGACCGATCGGGCGGGGAACTTTTATTTCAGCAAAGCGATGCCGGTGAATGGTGGTGGGCGGGGTTTCATGCCGTGGACGCCGCACAATGGGACGGTGATGAAAGTGAGCGCGGATGGTTCGCGGTTGGAGGTGGTGGCGTGGGGCTTCCGCGCACCCGGCGGCGTGGGGGTGAGTCCAGACGGCGTTGTTACCACGGGAGAGAACGAAGGTTCGTGGGTGCCTGCGTGCAAGATCTCGTGGAGCCCGCCAGGACAGTTCACTTTTAACGGGGTGGTCCCGAGCAAATGGGAAGCGCGCAGTGTTTGGGGAGGAGCGTTACCGGGTGCGCCGACGGACTACGATCGCCCCTTGTGCTGGATCCCCTATTACGCGGATAATTCCAGCGGCAGTCAGGCTTGGGTCCCGGCGGAGACGACGTGGGATCCGCGGCACGCCGGCGAAATGCTGCATCTCTCGTACGGGAAATCGAGTGTCTTCCGCGTGTTGCGGGAAACGGTTAATGGGGTGACCCAAGGTGGCGTGTACCGATTGCCGATCGAGGTGAGTGCGGCGGTGATGCGGGCACGTTTTCACCCGCAGAACGGCCAACTTTACGTGATGGGTTTTCGTGGTTGGCAGACCAACGGCCGCGACGCTTTTCAACGGGTGCGCTACACGGGCGTGACCACGCCAGTGCCAGTCGAATTACACGCGCACCACAACGGCCTGCGCGTGCGCTTCTCCGCACCGCTCGATCTGCAAGCGGCTGAAGACCCTTCTCGTTATTCGATCAGTAAATGGAACTACGTGTGGGGCCCGCAATATGGATCGGGTCGCTTCTCGATTGATCAACGCGATGATGGGGCGGAAGCCAAGGCCATCACCGTGCCTTCAAAGGGGGCCCACAATCGTATCGATACCGTACCGGTCGCTGCGGCCAAGTTGCTGGAGGACGGCCGGACCGTTTTTCTTTATATCCCCCAAATGACCCCGGCGATGCAGATGGAGCTGAAGCTTGATTTGGTGGACTCGCAGGGTGGTAAAATTCGCGAAACGATTTACCACACGGTCCACCAATGCGCGCCTGAGTTTACGATCGCTGGGCTGAACTGGGCGGACGTCAAAGTGGTCGCTTCGGTGGCAGCGGGTGAGCCGGGTCTGGCGTTGAGTTTTAATGCGGAGATTACGGATACCCTGCGCGTGGATCAATTGGCGCTGACGGTGGCGGCGGGCACGTCGCCCTCCGTTTTTATCACCCCCAAGGCGGGCTCGTTTGGGGCGGCGTTTCAGGGGGCGCTGATTGCGCCGGAGAGGGATGATTTCACGTTCTCCCTGGAAGGCGCTGGCGAGGCGACGCTTTCCATCGACGGCCAGATCATCGTGAGCGGCACGCTTCCCCTGTTGGCAAAAGTCCCGGTGACATTGCCAAAGGGGCCGCACGGGATTTTTTGCAGCTATCAGAGTACGCGGAGCGGAGAGGGGCGGGTTCGCCTGATGTGGAGCAGTCCGCAGTTCCGGACCGAGCCGGTGCCTGCGGCGGCGTTTCGTTTTATGCCCGGTTCGGAGATGGCGAGTTGGGGGAAGGTACGGGCGGGCCGAGAGATCTTTGCACAAGCAATGTGTATCAAATGCCATCAGCCGAGGAACGGGGTGTCGGCCGAATATTCTCCGGAGTTTCGGACCAGCGCGCCTGACTTTAATCATGTAGGCCGGCGTCTGGAAGCGGGGTGGTTGGAGCAGTGGGTGCGCTCGCCGCAGGGTTTTTGTCCGACAATCGCGGCGCCGGTTGCGGCGGATGTCGCCGCGTACTTAGCCGGGCAGAAAGAGGCGGGAGGCGGGTTGGGTGCGTTGTCGATGGACGCGTCGCTGATCGCGGCGGGCGCCGCCTTGGTGGATAAACTGCAGCTCGCTCCGTGGGTTAATCCTTTGCTCGCGGGTAAAAAACATACGGCGGAGGGGCTGGTCGATTTTCTCCAGTATCCAGCTAAGCATCATCCCGACACGGTGTTTCCCGATCTGCGGTTAAGCGTTGAAGAGGCGCAGACGATCGCGGCTTACGTGCGGTCGCGTCAACCGGTGGCGCCGCTGGCCAGTCCGGGCGAGGCGAGGCGTGGTCAAGCCGTAGTCGCGGCTGTGTGCGTTGCCTGTCACGTAGCGGGAGCGGTCGATGCGGCTGAGCGGGAGGCGCGTCCGGCCGCGCTGAGCCTTGAGGAGATCGCGCGAAGTGATTGGAGCGCGCGAGGCTGCGTAGCCGAAAATCGCGGGCAGGCGCCGAATTATCGATTCACGCGTGCCCAGGTCACCGCACTTGAGGCCTTGCGCCAGGCGGATCGCGACGTGGGTATGCAATCGCTCCGCCGTTTTTCTGCGGCAGAATACGCGGCGAACCAAGTCAAGGCCTTGCAGTGTGCGCAATGCCACTCGGGAGGTGGGGATCAAAAGGTGCCAGACATCACTTTCGCCGGTGAGAAATTCGACCCAGTATGGCTCGGCGATCTCTTCGCTGGAAAACATCTCGGCAAGATTCGTCCGTGGCAGGATGGAAGGATGCCCGCATTTGCGAGTCGGGCCGCGAACTTGGCGCTGGGTTTGGCCGCGCGTCAGGGTGTGCCGGCAAAAACGGCGGCCCCAGTAGCCGAGCCTGCGCGGGTATCGACCGGGGGGGCGCTGGCGGGAGAGACTGGTTACTCATGCGTGGCGTGTCACGATGCGGGCGGTCGGAAGGCTTTGCAGGTGTTTGAAGGGCAGGGGCCTAATCTCCAACTCGCAGGACAGCGTTTGCGTTACGATTATTTCGAACGATGGATGCATTGGCCGCAACGAATCTCCCCAACCACGATCATGCCGCGCTACACGAAGGATCGCGACCACGCGCTCTTGGATAGGCCGCTCGAAGGGGACGCCGCCCAACAGTTTGCCGCGATTTGGCATTGGGTGCGGCAACTCGAGCCGCCGCGTTGAAGTACGTTCGAGGCATTCGCGAACTCATTGACCGAGGCGCGCATTGATGGAGAAATCACTCTGGTGCGCGATCACGGCGCGAGCATCGGATCCAGCGTCCTCCGGGCTTTTTCCCTTCAATAAAAAGCCCAATGACTTGTTTGGTTAAGGTGGGAGCGAGTCTCCGTGAAAACGATCAACTTGGCTGGAATCTTCGGGGAAATTTGAACGATTTCTAGCCGCTGAAATCCTCGTAAACTTCCGAAGGATCCCGCCATCGACCCTCCTACCATCCCTTTCCGCATGCCGCCAAGGTGCCGCTTTCAGCTGCCTGCCCAAGGGTGATTTTACGGTTGAGGTTAGTATCGGCCGCGGACGCCAATGGTCCAGGAGGCCCCGTAATGGTTGATGGCACGGAGCAGACCTGGGCTGTTCGAGTAGATGGAGATGGGGGCGTTGAGAATGTTGCGGCCCGAGATAGTCACTTCGTAGGTTGGATTGATTCGCCAGCCTCCGCTGAAATCGAACATCAGGCGCTCGTATTGCCATAGTTGCTCGCCGGCGCCTTCGGAATTGAACCGCGGGGCAGACCACGTGCAGCGGAGCTGCGCGTTAAACTGGTTATTGCCGTAGCGGAGGCCGCCGTTGGCGGACTTAGGCACGTGGTTGGCCACGCGCGCGTCGGAACGCGTGCGCGTGACTGAGCCGAACGCGCTGAAGCCGCTGAGCGCTCGGGGAAGAAAGACGAGCTGCTGACTATATTCCACCTCGACGCCGTCGATGGTGCGCTTGCCGAGTGCATTAATGGGTCGAAGGAAACGGTAGCCGGTAAACTCGGGGTCGTCGGCGTAGCCGGCGGCAGCCGCGGTGATGGTCTCCGTTTCGGTGCCCATATTTTCCACCTTAAGACGGAAGGCGGAGACACTGATCGTGCCCGCAGGTTCAAGGTAGTAGTGGATGCTCGCGAAAATCTTGTCGGACATCTCGGGTTTCAAATCGGCATTGGCCACGCGCACGGTCTGCGCGGTCTCGTCGATGGTGATGGTGCCGGTGAGGTTGGCGTAACTGGGTCGTGAGATTGACTGGCTGCCAGCTAGTTGAAGATTAAGGCTGGGGCTGAGGGACCACTTGGCCCCACCGCTAAAAAACGTGTTGTCGTAAATGCCGTAAGTGCTTTCGCGGCGGCCGTAGCGGTATTGGAAGTCGGTGAAGGGGATGGTGCCGGGTGTGAAGCCGGCGCGCTGCACGACCGAGCTGGGTAAGACATCCTGGGTGCGGCCGACGGTGCGCGTCCGCTCGTGCCGGAGTCCGAGGTTAAACCGCACGGTCTGCCAACGCGTGTTGGCCTCCACATAGCTCGCATCAATCTGCTCCTTCAGCGCGCGGGCACTGTAAAGTTCGTTGATCCGATTGGAGGTGAGCGCGGGTGAAAAATACGCCGGGTTGGATTTTAACTGTTCCGCTGCGGCGTAGGGATCGGTGAGCGGGATGCCGATCGTGCCGATGTTACCGCCGACGCGGGCGTCGTACGGGAGGAGTTTTGTCGTGGGGAGAATCGTCGAGGGCGCGAGCATTGAGTTAGCGGCGCCGACATAGGTCCACTGGAGCGCGCCGTTTTTCTCGAGGTCGTACACGGCGAGCTTGCTCTTGGCACCAGCGCCGAGCTGTACCGAAAGGCCGAAGAGCGTCACGGTTTTTTTGGCGTCGAGATAACCGGTCCAAAGTTGGTTGCGCGCGGATTGTGGCGTGGCGGAGATGTTGTTGGTAAACGCGTCGGCTCGGTTATAGCTGGCGGGATCGTTCCACGCCAAACCCGCGAGTTGACCGAGATTCCAGTCGCCATCGGTCGCACTCGTGCGCGTGCCGCGCCAGCTCATTCGGGTGAGCCGGTGCGTTACGGCTTGAAAGTAACCTTCCGTCAATTGCTCGTAGGCGGTTCGGCTGCGCGAGAAGCCGCCGCCGAGCGTGAGCGTGAGATCGCCGCGCTTGTATTCCGCGCGCGGCGTGAGGGTGAGCGTACTGTTGAGTTTGTTGCGTCGACTCGTGGTGTAT
Source organism: Opitutus sp. GAS368 (assembly GCA_945903465.1). Classification (GTDB taxonomy): domain Bacteria; phylum Verrucomicrobiota; class Verrucomicrobiia; order Opitutales; family Opitutaceae; genus ER46. The sequence goes on along the minus strand of CAMDOF010000001.1, from coordinate 97,648 downwards.
TGGACCCGCGTGTTGGCGTTAGCCGTGGTGAGCGCGGTAAGATCAGTGAGGGTGGAGGTCGGCGTGACTTGCGCGGAACTCACGAAAAACGCGATCTGGCGGAGGTTTGTGCCGTCGTTGAAATGCGAGCCCGCGGTGCGCAGCGAAACGGAGAGAAAAGGCGAGACCTTGTAGTCGGTGTTGAGATTGAGGGAACCGCGCGTGGTGAGCTTCGGTGCATCGCGAAACGCAATCTGGTTGATGACGGGACCTCGCGTGGCTTCGGCGTAGCTAAAGGTATGCGTGACGCCCGCCTGCTCGGTCGCGAGCGTATTGGCACCGAGGGTTAGCTGGAGGCCAAAGCGTTGTTTGAACGCTTCAGCGTAGGAAAAAATGAAGCTCGGGCGGACCTTGTAGTCGTTTGTGTTGTAGGGTCCGGGGGTGCGTTGGTAACCCCATGAATATTCGTTGCCAGTCAGGCTGACGGTGCTGGTGATTTCGCGGCGCTTGCGGTCAAACGCGCTGCGGCTGCGCATGTTGATCCGGCCCGCGGGAGAGTCCGCGTCCATGCTCGCGGTGGTTGTCTTGTTGATCTCGATCACGTCGGTGCCGGTGATTGAGGCCTGCTCAAATTCAAACTGGCGGGAGTCGCCGCCAAACGACGCCGAGGGCGCGCTGGCCATGGTCATGCCGTCTACGCTCACACTGGCGTAACGCGGCTCGAGACCGCTGATCCGGGCGGCGCGGGCATCGGAATCGACGTAATCCATCACGACGCCCGGGAGATATTTGATGAACTCCCCGACGGTGCCGCCCGTGAGGTCGCCGAAATTGTCCGAGGAAACAACGCTCTTCACGTTCACGGCGGCGCGCTGCTCCATGATCGCCTTGGCGTTGCCTTCACGCTCGGCCGAGACACTAAACTCAGCGAGTTTAACGACCGTCCCGCCCGCGCGCGCCTTGTCGGGCGTGGCGAGACCGGAAGGCCTGATTTCGAAATCGCGCGTCGCGATCAGATTCGCGTCGACGCGCAACGTGGCGGCACCGGCTTCATAGCCGGTGTAGGTAACGCGAAGGGTGATCTCGCCGACGGGCACTCCGGTAAAGGCGTACGAGCCATCGTCGGCGGAGTAGGTAACGAGATTGGTGCCGGCGAGGGAGAGCTCGGCGTTGCGAACGTATTGCTGCGTCGCGGGATTAAACACACGGCCTTGGATTGTACCGGTGCCCGTGGCCGGGGCCGCCCGACCTTCGGAGATCGCGAAGACAAGACAGATTGAAAAAGCGGCGCGGAGCGCGCATGCCAGCGGCGTGAGGTTCATTGAAGGTGGAGGTCGGGGGGGGGAAGGGTTTTAAAAAGAGCCTTCCTTGAAGCAAGGCAGAATTTTGGCCGCCGCAGTTTTGGCCGTTGCAACCCGCGGGCACGGCGTCGGTGGCGGGAAGATGCGGTCGGCGCGGTCGGGGCGGCGGGCTGGCGCGGTCGGCGAAGGCGGCGCGGGCGGCGAAGGCTGGCGCGGTCGGCGAAGGCGGCGTGGACGGCGCAACGACGGCGAGCGTTTCGCAGAAAAATGGCGCTTTCAAAAAATGGGTTTATCCGGCCGTGCTTATCCTTGAAACCATTGATGCGAGTCGCCGCCCCCGTCGGCTTCGCGATCATCGCTGCTCACGCCATGCAAACGGATTTATCGGCGGATAAAATCACCGCGGCCGCGCCTCCGGCAGCCACGCCCAGCGCGCATCTGGCACATAGGGGTTGCCTCGTCGCGGCCCGGACGTTCGTGTCATCGATAATTGCCATGAAAAATCGGTTTTATAACGCGTTCGATAGTGAATCCTTGGGTGGTGCCCAGAAAGGCGACTACCGCACGCCGTTTCAGATGGACCGTGACCGGATCATCCATGCGCAGGCTTTTCGTAAACTGCAGTCCAAGACGCAGGTCTTTCTCTCGGGTGAGTACGACTTTTATCGGACGCGTCTGACTCACTCCATGGAGGTCGCGCAAATCGGGCGGAGTATTTGCGTCTACCTGAGTTCGCGCGGCGGACCTTTGGAGGCGGATTTTTTCATCGATGGGGATTTAGTGGAGGCAGTGTGCCTAGCCCATGACTTGGGCCATCCTCCTTTCGGCCATTCGGGCGAGCGCACGCTCCAAGAGTTGATGAGCCCTTGGGGCGGTTTCGAGGGGAACGCCCAGACCCTTCACCTTTTGTCGGAGACCATTTACCAAAACGAAGCGGGCGTGCGCGGGATGGCTCCGACGCGGGCGCTACTCGATGGCGTCCTCAAATATAAAAAATTATTTCGCGAATTTGCCGCGCCGCCGACGAAACATTTTCTTTACGATTTTCAAGAGACTCACCGTGCATTCGTTTTTGGCGGGTCGGCGATTCCAGCTGAATTCCACGACGCTGAAAAAATTAACGCGTTCAAGAGTATTGAGTGTCAGATTATGGACTGGGCCGACGACGCCGCTTACTCGCTCAACGATATTGTCGACGGAGTAAAGGCGGGCTTTCTTGTAATAGAGCGCATCGAGCATTGGGCGGGCGGGTTGCCGTTGGCTCCTGAGCAGCAGGGCTGGCTCGACGGGTTGTTTGCGGCGATCCGCGCCGATCGTTTGGAGGAGGCTTTCTCCCGGAAGGTCGGGTATTTCATCACCGCGTGTCGCCTCCGTGCCCGCCATAATTTTATGTCGGGGCGAACTCATCGTTATAGTTTTGACCTGTTAGTCGATCCAGCGGCCGAGCGTGAGGCGGCGTTTTATAAGAAGATGGCTAACGATATCATCTTTGAGAGCCCGCAGTTGCAGCAAATGGAGCACAAAGCGCGGCGAGTTTTGTCGGAACTTTGGGATTCCAGCTGGCGAAACTACGTCACCAAGGGTGCGCGGGTGATTAATATTTTGCCGCCGCGGATCGGTCGTCTGATCGAGGCTGAAGTCTCTGTGCCGGGCAAAGCCCGCCAGATTTGCGATTGGCTCGCCGGTTTGACCGACGGGATGATCGTGCGGACTTACCAGCGGTTATTCGATCCTCAGCTCGGCTCGATTCGCGATCTGAGTTGATTTCCCAGCCATGCTCCCGCCCGGTTACTACCGCGGGCGGCGCTAGCGTGAGGTCAAATCGAACCGAGGGGCGGTTCCTTGCCTAGTGGCCGACTCGCTATTCCCAAAACTTTTCTTGCGCAGAAGTCCTACTTTGAAATGACTGACCGGTCCTTTATTGCCCAAGAAAAAAGTTACCTCGGCCCATCTTCACTCGTCTCTTCAACGTGCCTTGTTTTGCTGCATCCTCTGCCTTTCCGTGGCGTCCGCTCTGGCGGGCCGGCGTGGGCTTGTGTTTTTTCTGGGTGGGCGGAGCGGGTCTCCCTCTGATTGGAGCAGAGTCGGCGGCCGCCGCTCATTTTCACCGCACGGTCGAGCCTCTGCTCACGAAGTATTGTTACGATTGTCACGCCAGCGGGGTCGGCAAGGGGCAGGTTTCGTTTGATACCTTTAAGTCCGATGCCGAGATTTTGGCGAAGCGGGGACTCTGGCTGGCGGTTTTGAAGAATGTCCGCGCCGGCTTAATGCCGCCCCACGAAGAGGGGCTCGAGCGTCCTTCTGCGAAAGAGCTGGCGGACTTGGTCCACTGGATCAAAGCAGACGCCTTTGGGATCGATCCGCTGAATCCTGATCCAGGTGTCGTCACGGCTCGGCGCATGAATCGGATCGAGTATCGGAATACGATTCGCGACCTGCTAGGTTATGATTTCAACAGTGAGGTGGAATTCCCGCCTGACGACAGCGGGAATGGCTTCGATAACAATGGCGACGTGCTCACCCTATCGCCACTGCTGCTTGAGAAGTATCTCGCGGCGGCCGAGCTGATTGTCGACAAGGCCGTGCCGAAGGTCTCTGCGGTCATGCGTGAGCGGACAGTCGGTGGGAAGGATTTTCGCGCTGAGTTCGGGGGCGGCACGGGTGATCTGCTCAATGTTCGGAAAGCGGCCAAGGTAACCAGGAACTTTTCCGTGGAGAAATCTGAAACCTACGAGCTCGCCGTTGAGTTTGAGGTCCGCGGGTCTTTTGATTTCGACGATGGGCGCGCCCGCTTGATTGCTCGGGTCGATGGTGAGGAGAAATTTACGGAAAATATCGTCTGGTCCGAACGCCGCACGGTGAAGCGGGTGTTGACGGGGTTTTGGTCGGAGGGAAACCACGCCGTTTCCTTTGAGGTCGTCCCGATCCTTGAGCTGGATTCGCAGAGCCCGCCCTCGCCCTCGGGCGAGGCTAAGGCTGGTGATGAGGCCAAGTCGGTGGCCTCACGAGTTGCCCGCCCTGCCGCCGAGGCACGGACCACGCGCGGGGCATCGACGACCAGCGTCACCGTGAAGATCGTGTCCGTCGGTCTCCGCGGCCCTCTCAATCCGCAGTTCTGGTCACCGCCGGAAAACTACTCACGATTTTTTCCGAAGGGGCCCGCTCCGAGCGATCCCGTCGCCCGCGAGGTCTACGCGACCGAACTGCTCACCGATTTTGCCAGTCGCGCCTTCCGTCGATCTGCCGAACCTGCCAAAGTGAGACAATTGGTCGCTCTCGCCCGGCAGATCTTTGCCGAGTCGAGCGGAACATTTGAGGAGGGCATCGGGCGGGCGATGATGGCGGTCCTCGCCTCGCCGCGGTTTCTCTTTCGGATCGAGCAACCTGTGCTCACACCCCAGAGTGAGCCGTTCGCCTTAATCGACGAATTTTCTTTGGCATCGCGGCTTTCCTATTTTCTCTGGTCCACCATGCCTGACGAAGAACTGCTCCGGCTAGCGGGCCGCGGCGAGCTTCGCCGGGAGCAGCGCGCGCAGGTGGACCGCATGTTGCGGGATACTAAAGCGCAGGCTTTTATTCGAAATTTCACAGGACAGTGGCTGCAGGCGCGCGACGTCGAGTTTGTTCCCATTAATGCCCGCGTGGTGCTCGGTCCCAACGCCCCGCGTAACAAAGATGGGCGGATCGAATTCGACGGCCCGTTGCGTCGGCTCATGCGGAGCGAGACGGAAATGACCTTCGACTACGTGATCCGCGAGGACCGGAGCGTCCTCGAGCTAGTGGATAGCGATTATACCTTTCTCAATGAGCGTCTCGCGGCCCACTATGGAGTGCCGGGGGTCAGAGGAGAGACGATGCGGCGCGTTGTACTGCCGCCCGCTAGTCCGCGAGGCGGCGTGCTCACGCAGGGTACCGTCTTGGCGGTCACTTCCAATCCGACACGCACCTCTCCGGTTAAACGCGGCTTGTTCATCCTCGAAAATATATTGGGTACACCGCCGCCGCCGCCGCCGCCCGATATCCCCGATCTGGAGGCATCCAAGACCAAGTTTAAAAATCGCGAACCGCAGCTCAGCGAAATGCTCGCTGAGCACCGGAGTAATAAACTCTGCCATTCTTGTCATGCGCGCATGGATCCCCTCGGTCTCGCCATGGAAAATTTTAACGCCTTGGGCGGATGGCGCGAAACGGAAGCGGATCAGCCCATTGACGCCGCGGGTCAACTGATCACCGGCGAGAAATTCGCCACGATTCGTGAGCTCAAGCAGATTCTTAGCCGCGGGCGTAAACTCGACGTCTATCGGTGTCTCACGGAGAAGCTGCTGACCTACGCCCTCGGGCGGGGCCTCGAATATTTTGACACGCAGTCGAGCGATGCTATTGTGGAGGAGTTACAGCGGCACGATGGCAAAATGTCCTCGCTGCTATTCGGCATCATCGAGTCCCCCGCTTTCCAAAAACAACGGTTGCTCTCCAGCTCTCGACCGTCGCTCTCTTTGCTGGTCCCACCCGCTCCTTCCCTCACCACTCCTCCACCATGAAAGCTCCTGCCACCCCGTCCCGTCTTGTCGCGAACGAACGTGCGCTCAGCCTGAGCCGCCGGCAGTTTCTACGTGGAGTGGGGGCATGCGTGGCGCTCCCCGCTTTGGCGTCTGCGCTCCGCCCGGTGGCGCGAGCGGCGGGCGCGGTCGCGGCCACTCCTGGGGGCCTGGCCGTGACGGCGACGGGAGCACCCTTGCGGATGGCCTATGTTTATTTTCCCAATGGCGCGCACCAAAACTATTGGTGGCCGACGGGTGCGGGCGCAGACTTCACCTTGGGGAAAACCATGCAGCCGTTGGTCGGCCTGCAGAAATCCATTCAAATTCTGAGCGGGCTCGACCACAAAAATGCCACCGCTGGTAACGATGGCGCCGGCGATCATGCCCGCGCCAACGCGACGTTCCTGACTGGCGCCCGGGCACGGAAGACCGACAGCACGGACATCGCCGTGGGCATTTCGGTTGATCAGATTGCTGCCCGGCAGGTCGGGCATCTCACCCGCTTTCCGTCGCTCGAACTTTCGTGCGACTCCATTCGCAAGTCCGGCCGCTGCGACTCGGGTTATTCCTGCGCCTACCAGTATAATTTATCCTGGGCTTCTGCGTCCACCCCAATGGCTCCCGAGTCGAATCCACGCCTCGTTTTCGAGCGACTCTTTGGCGCCGGCGCTCCCGGCGAGCGGCAGAAAAATTTTCAAATGCGTCAGGCTACTCAGAAATCCCTTTTGGACTTTGTCATCGACGATGCGCGTTCTCTCCAGCGTAAATTGGGTCGGAGCGATCAGCAGAAGCTCGATGAGTACCTCACGGGAGTTCGTGAGATCGAGCAGCGGATTCAGCGCACGGAGACGTTTGGGGCTCTGCCCAACCCTCAAGCCGAAGCCCCCGCGGGTATCCCGGGTGATTTTGGTGAGCACATGGACTTGATGTTCGAATTGCTCGCCATGGCGTTGGAGACCGATTCGACGCGGGTGGCCACCCTGCTGCTCGCCGGCGATGGTAGTAATCGCGCGTATCCGCAGATCGGGATTCCCGAGGGGCACCATTTTTGCTCCCACCATCGCAATAACGAAGACTTAATGGAGAAAATTGGTAAAATCGACCAGTACTACATGGCGCACTTTGCGGCGTTCCTGAAAAAACTGGATGCAAAAAAAGATGCCGACGGGCATTCGGTTTTGCATAATTCGATGATCGTTTATGGGTCGGGCAACTCCGATGGCAACCGGCATACCCACGACAACCTGCCGATCATCCTCGCCGGTGCGGGCGGCGGCACGTTAACCCCGGGCCGGTTCTCCGCGCTGGGTGGCCAGCCGATGAGCAATCTTTTCCTGAGTATGACCGACCGTATGGGTGTCGCTGGTCTCGATCGCATCGGCGACTCGAGCGGTCGCGTCCGCGGCGTTTAAACGCGTCGAGCTAGCGCGGCGTGGGCGAGACCGGCGTGTCCTGGGCATCTTCCAGAATTTTCCTCAGCTCGATTATGGTGGCGGTTTTACCTTTGAACAGATCATCGGGGAACTTGCGTCGCGTCACGATTTCCAGATGGGCTTTTTCGCCTTGGTTCGAATCGAGGTGCGTGCCGGCGAGGTACTGGAGACGGAGGTTGCGATCGCGATTGATCTCAGCCGTCGCGAGCCAAGTGGCAATATCCTGCTTTCGGCCGGCGTAGGTCGATAGCAGATCGAGGGCGTTCCCCAAGCCGAGTGGCTCCAGGTCGGCACCGACCCGTTGATAATTAGTCTCCTGGAAACGCGCCCGCAGCGCGTCCACGTCGATCTCCAGCGGTTGCGCCTGCCCCAAAAGCACCGTGTCGTAACCAAATCCTTCATCGTCGTTTGACCAAATCGTGCCGTTGGGAAAAACCGATAGAAAGGTCGCGATCTCGCTCTGCACGACCGCGAGGCTCGCTTCGTAGAGTGGCACCCATTGCGTGACGAGTCCGCCCGGATGCAAATGGCGCTGGCAGAGTTCGAAATATTCTTGAGAATAAAGGGCGGCTGATCCTTTGACCCAAGGATGGATCGGGTCCGATGTGATAATATCGAACTTTTCATGGGTTGTCGCAATGAAGTGGCGCGCGTCATCGTAGATCACTTCGACGCGTGGATCGTCGAGCACGGCGTGGTTTTCCAATTTAAAATAATTCGCGACGACGTGCGGAATCAGCGGTTCGATGTCACAGATGACGATACGCCGAATGGACGGGTGCAGCACAAACGAGCCCGCGGTGACGCCCGCCCCGCAGCCGACGATCAGCACCGATTGGGGTTCTCGGTGCAGGAGCGCCGGCAGGTGACCGAGGAGGCGTTGTAGGCGCATATCTTTCGGGAGACTCGAAGCTTCGGTTTTTCCGCTCACATGGAAGACCCGCGTGCCTCCGGGCATCTCCGTCACCGCCACGGATGAGTTCATGCCCTCGCCAAAGTACAGCGGCCACGCTCCGTGGTCCGTGGTGGCGATTTGGCGTCCGTACGCGACTAGCTGCCAAGGAATCCGCGGGAGGCTCCGCCCGATTCCAACGGCCACGGCGACTCCCGCGGCCGCCAGGGCCCACTCCCTCCGCCGCCGGGGTTGCCACACGAGTAGGGCACTGCCGGCCGAGAGAGCGACCAACAGCATTTGCGTGGCCTGCGTCCCGCCCAGGGGAATAAGCAGCAAGGCGGTTAAAATAGCGCCGCCGATTGCGCCGAGGGTATTCGCCGCGTAGGTGCGACTGACGAGGACGGAGGCATCCGAGCTCTTTGGCGCGGCTGCGGCCATTGCTAACGAAAAGCTCGCACCCCAAAGCACCGCTGAGGGCAAAATCGCCGAGGCGCAGCGCATGAGATCGAGCATGAATTTAGTCGCGATGGGCGCCTGCGGCGAGACGGTGATCGTCCAGTAGGGGAGCAGGTTCGCGATCGTGTACGCCGCCCAGGCAATCGCTAAAACTTGCAGGAACTGGCAGATGGCGAGCGCCGTGGCTGGAGCAATCTTGGCTCGCGTCGCCGCGGCTCCGGCGCTGCTGCCTAGGCCCAGGCCCGCGAGGAAGACCGCGAGAATGATCGAAAATGTGTAGACCGTCGCCCCAAGCACCAGCGAAAGATTACGCGTCCAGACTACTTCAGCCCCGAGTGCGCAGAAGCCCGAAATGGCGATCGCCACCCAAATGGTTCGCTCGCTCGGACCGTGCTCTCGGTTCACGCTCAGCTGGGCGGCCGATGGGGTCGGGTCATCCGCGCGCGATCCGACGGGCGACGCTTCTGATCGACTCAAGACAAACGCGAGCGCCGCCACGCCCGTATTCATTACCACCGCCCAGAGTGTTGCCGTGGTCGCATCGTAGACGCGGAGTAAATAGAATCCCGCCAGGAGACAGCCGATCACGGCCCCGAGCGTATTCCCTCCGTAGAAGAACCCCAACCAGGCCAAACCGCGCGGTGACGCGCCCACCCAGCGGGCGACGGCGGGCAGCGTTGCCCCCATCAGCACGGTGGGTGGCAAAAGACACAGTATCCCGACGCTCGCCCGTAAAAAAATACTCGGCAGGCCGTACCCGGCCAACGCGGTATAAACATGGCTGATCACGGGCATCGTCACCAAGACGCCAAGGCCGGCGAGCCCAATGCCAATTTCCAGCCAAGCGTAGGTGCGCAGGGGATGCCGGTGCGCTCCGAGGTATCGCGGCAATGCGAGGCTGCCGAGGCACATCCCGCCCATAAATGTTCCGAGGAGCACCGCGAGGGAAACGGCGGAGGAACCGATCACCTGTTGCAGTAACTGAAACCAGACGATTTCGTAGATGAGGGCCGCGCACCCGCTACCAACGAAGAGCAGAAGAAGTAGGAAATAGCTAGGGGCGCGGGCTGACATTTGTTCTATCGCCCGCAGTTTGGGCGCGTCATTTCAGGGGGCGACGTTTTTTTCCACCAAACTGAAGATGCCGCGCAAGGGGAGGGTCGGGCCGCGGCCCTTGTTGCTGCGCCACGGTCGGTGGTTACTTCGCTTCGTCCCCCAGCGGGCGCTGGTGGGTAACTTCCGCGCTGGCCGGGAAGTGGAAGCTGGCGAGGTCGTCTGGCTTCCGTGGGTCATATGCCTTGAAATCATTAGAAATCCAGTGCGCCAGCGGCAGGTTTTGCTCGCAGATCGATTGGAGAATGCACTGCGCAAGTTGATAGCTGCCGTAGTTATTATGGTGGGTGTTGTCCACCCGCCCTTGTGGCTTTGCGAAGGCGTCCGCCGATTTTTCCGGCCCCAGCGACTCGTAGAGTATCGTGCTCATCGCGTTAAGATCGAGGCACGCCACCCCAAGTTCCTCCGCCGTATTTTTCGCGGCGTTCCTATACTCGAGTAATGACGGCCGAACTTTGCCGGCCTCATCAAACCCGCGACGCTCCATCGGCGTCACGATGATCGGGACCCCTCCGCGGGCCCGAAATGCCTCAACGTGCTTTCTTATCTCCGCTGCATAGGTCGTCGCCGCCCTGCCCGTTTTCGCTGCGATTTGCTTCTGGTCGTTGTGCCCAAATTGCATGATCAGCCAGTCGCCGGGGTGCATTACACTCAGGATTTTATCCAGCCGTCGACGCCCGATCGAATCACGATAGGTCTCCCCCGATTCACCGTGATTCGCGATCGCGATAGTCCGATTGAACCAGCGCGGAAGCATCTGCCCCCAGCTACTGTACGGCTCCCTGGACTGATCACACACGGTCGAATCTCCCAGTAGAAAAACGGTCGGCACGGTGACCGGCGTAATTTCAAGGCTCCGCAACGCCCGCCGTTCACTCGTAAATTCAAGCGTCAGCGCGTCGTCCCACGCTGCCGATTCCTGCGTCGTTTCGCGCGGAGCTTTCAAGCGCACCTCCCCGGGCGCGATTCCCCGGCCGCCCGCGATCAATGGCGTCCGCGTATTTACGATGAAGCTGATCTCCGAGACTTCACCCGCCGCCGTGTCGCGACTTTCTATCATCAGCCGGCGCAGTTCCGCCCGAATCGTCGTCTGCACCGCCACCCTCGGGTCACCCACTTTTATCGTCACGCGGTAATTCCCTTCTTGCGCTAGCCCGACTGTGAAACGAAACGCTTGCTCCGTCCCGCCTGGCTCAAATCCATAGCCGAGGGCTCGCGTGTACCGCGCGCTGTCGGCGACCGCGGTCACGCCAGCTTTCTTTGCCTCGGCCCCAAAGCTGAACTTCTGGGCTTGCACCGTCGGTCCGGCCACGGCGAGCCAAGCAAGCAGCGCAACGACTTGAGCCAACTTGCGACGGTGCTGGTTAAACGAGGGAAGCCAGTGGATAATCACAGGTCGGTGCAGGGCAACATCGCGAGCCATCCCAAAGCTTCAACCGTTTTTTAACCGCAGCCGACTCGCGCGCGGGCGGACCGTCAGATGTCCCGAGATGCGTGTTACCGATCCGCGTTCGCTCACCGTTCCTGCATTCAATTTCAGGATTCGCTCCGACCAAGGCCAACGGTCACTATTCCAAAGTCTGCGTCTTTCTCTTGAGAAAATCTTCGCGCCAAATGCAACGGCAAGTGACGTCAGGCGCCGCCGTTGAATGGGTTGATGATCCGCGTCGGTTGATGATCCGCGTCGGTTCAGGTTTAGCGCAGTCGGGAATCATCGATGCCGTGGTTCCCACCCCGCGCGACTACGGCAGTTCATAAACTTCGACGATCGCGATGCCTTGGGCCGCTGTGCCCGTGCCCACGCCACTGACTTGCGCCGTGTAACTACCAGGTGGGAGGGTGACCACGAGGGCCGCGTCCTTGCTTCCGAGTGGCAGGGCAAACGCGCCGACGCTCGCAAAGATCGGCGCGAGGTCTGCCGTCCAATTATCATTGGTCGCCACCGTCGCAGATGCTGCCGGGACACCTTGGCGAATCAGTTCGAGCTTGGGATCAACGAGTGGACCGGTGATGCCGAGCGCGGCGAGCGTGGGGCCGACGGCGCGGATGAGGACGCGCTTGGCATCGGCCCCGCTGATGTTGAAACCGGCGATCAGAATGTCTTCCCCCGTGCCCACCCGCGCCCGGCAGGAGAGATTAACAAGGCTGCTCGCTCCGGCGTCGGCTTCGTAGACTTCGACGATGGCCAGACCGAGGGCGGCTCCGCCAGTGCCCGCGCCTGCGACTTGCACGGTGTAGCCGCCGGGCGGTAACGTTACGAGCATCGCCGCGTCGCGGCCATTCTCGGGCAGAGCGAAGGCACCTTGCTTGACGGCGGCGCTGCGGAGCGCGGCCACGTCGGGCGCTTCGCTCCAGTTGTCGTTGGCGAGGATTTTGTCGCCCGCTGCCGTGAAAATGCTGACGACGGGGTTGGCCAGCGCTCCCGTGATTCCGAAGTTTGTCAGGGCGGGCCCGGCCGCGCGGATCAGGAGCGTTTTGGGCTGGGTCCCCCTGATGGTGATGCCGGGAATAACTACATTGGCGTTGATGCCCACATTGGCACGGGCCGAGAGGTTCACGAGCCCGCTAAATTCGAGGGTAAGCGTGGCTGGCGCGCTCCGGGTCACGCCAGCCGCATTGGCCGCGACGCAGACATAATCACCCGCATACGCAGCCGTGATTTTGTTGAGTGTCAGGACGGGGGACTCGGTGTTGCAAAATTCTCCTCCCCGGAAGTACCACGTGTAAGTCGGTGCGGTGCCTGCGGCGACCGCGGCGGTGAGTGTTACCGTTTCGCCGATACGCGCGCGCGCGCTGAGGGGTTGCTGGGTGAAGACCGGCGCTCCTGGGCGTGGCATGATGAATAAATCGAGTTGGGTCGCGGCCGCCCCGGCGCTATTCTCGGCGGTGATTACGAGCGCATGGCGCCCCGCGGTGGTCGGTGAGCCCGTGAGCGTGCCCGTGGCGCTGGCAAACTGGAGGCCGGCCGGCAGCGCGCTCGCGCGGTAGGTGACTCCAGTTCCGGTGGCACGGAAATCAAGGCGTACGGGGTCCCCGACCTGAGCTCGCGCCGTCCGATTTTCCGAGATCGTTGGGGGAGTGGTGAGGGCGCGCGTGGGTAGTTCCGTGTAGTTTACGTAGCCGATGAACATTTCGTCGTTGGTTTGTTCGCCAAATCGGACGGCCACGCGCGGGTCCGGGTTCGCGGGGTTCTGGGGTGAATTATCGAATGCGCCGTACGCTTTGATGATCGTGCCGGCGGGTAAGCGCTTCGGCTGTTCAAGGCGATAGCCGGTTTGCCACGCGAAGTCGTACTGGGGCACATTGAGCAGCACTTCGCTGGTGCCATCCGGATAGACCGCATCAAATCGGAAGCGCTTGCCCCGGTAATGCATGTGGGGATTGAGTTCGTAAAGCATCACATCGCGCGTCGCCGAAGGCACGAAGGTCGCCTCGCGCGCGTATTCCTTCGCGCCCGCCGGAATCGCGATGTTGGTGGTGGCGACTGATTTTGTGAAAAGTTCCCGCGCCGGAGGTGTCGCCGCGAAGTATATTCCCACCTGAGTTTCGTCGGTCTCCGCTCGTCCGGTCGTCGTGTAATGCATCTGCACCGTGAGCTTGGAGTTTTTCCTGATCAACTTGCTGACTCCCTCAGGCAGCCAGGTCTGGGCCAACCCGGGTACGTAACCGGCGAAGAAACCGCTCAGCCCGGGTAGCTCACCGGTTCGCAGGGCATTCAGCAGTAACTCGATCTGGGAACCTTCGAGGACGAGGGCGTGGTGGACGACGGAGCGGTTGCCGGGTTTCACGACTGTCGCGCGGATCCACTTATCCTCTGTAATTGGAATTTCGAGTTCAGGATATTCATAGCTGAGCGTGCCCTTCGCAGGAATTTCCTTTTTAGGGAGGGTAAGAATGAGATCGGGTTTGCCCAAGGGCCAATCAGCGGTGGCGGCAGGGGGAGTAGCTAAAGGATCGGGCCCGGTGCCGCGGCTCGCGCCGTTGCGCGCCCAAGCGTGCAGCGTGGCGCTTTCGGCCGGAGTGAGGGCGACGTCGTTGCTAAAGACGCCGAATTGCGCATCGGCGTGCCAAGGAGCCATCCGCTTCACGAGCATATCCGCGCGAATCTGGAAGGCGCGCTGCTCAAGGTCCGCGAACTTCGCGTAGACATGCGGCGCGATATTACCGGCGGAGTGGCAGGAAACACAGCGCCGCTGCACGATGGGCGCGACGTCCGTGGCATAGTTGGCCGCGGGCACGGGTGGAAGATCGAGCCGCTCCGCCTGGGCACTCAGCTCAACCCGCGGCGTCGCGAGGGTGCGACTTGCCAGCGTCTCCGTGATCGCGTTTGCGACGTAGTGTTCGGTGGCAGCCCCTAAGCCGGTTGGGTCTGCGTTGTCGAGGGGGCCTCGGTAGATGAGATTAGCAAAAGGCGGAGGTCCGATTACGAATGTCTCCAGTTGGCGGGTCGCCCCAAGTTCAGTCGCGACCAATTGCGCTTCGTCGATCAAGACCGGTGTCTCATTATTCACCAACGTTTGCTCGGCTACGATAAGGTTGCGATTAGCCGCAACGTTCGCGTCGATTTGCCAGATCACGACGTCATTTGCCGAAAATTTCGCACGCAAAGCCCGGAGGGTCGCGGCCGTTTGCACGGCTCGCGTCTGGCCAGCACCGGTAAAAACGAGCACAATAACTTTGGCGTTCGCCTCGTAATAGAGCTCGCGCGTGACGCCGCGATGGTCTGTCAGCCGAAAGTTCGGCACACCCCCCCCAGGGGCCAGCCCACCGGCCGCTTCTAGCGCCGCAAACGCTCGGATGTCCGGCCCAGTGCTCGGATGGTTCATGGCATGCGCGGAAGGGAGTAGGGAGAGGGCCCCGACGACCTGCGACAGTAAGGTTTTGCGGAACGAATTCATGGAAGCGCTATTTATCTAGTGAGCTTTTTGTGTGCGGCAACCTTTGCCATTCGAATGTCCAATAAAATGCACGGCGGTGGCTGCTTTTTTTGTTGCTGTCGCTGGCGACCACGATGTGGGCGGCGGCGTGGGGGAAGCGGAAGAGGACGGGGCGGCGAAGTCCGGGGGCCGCGCGCGATGTTCTACGCGGCCGTGTCATCTGTCCAAAAAGGACGGGGGCCGGCGAGCCGAGAGCGCGCTCGCATTTCCCCCGGCGGGGGGTGGTCGCAGGCGCTGCTCTGAAGCGGGCGGGCACGACGAAGCTCTCCGCGCGCAGTGGAGGGGAGTCGTGCTTTGGGATTAACCGCTCCGGCCAGCGGCGCGCCCGCTTCGTCGAGCACGCAACTGGGCGACATCGGGTTGGGTTTTCAGCAGGCAGAAACGGGCCGGTGGCACCACCCGTTTGAGCCGCTCGGCCCGCGTGTGCGGATCCTCTCCAAGCCACGCGTCCAGGCCTTTAGGCGCTTCGGCCGCTGCCCACCACAAAATCACGGCACCCAGCGGCTTCCGCACTCTGCAATTTACCAACCGCGGTCGGTCCCCGCTGTCATCTGGGCCGGTAATGAAGCGCCACGATATCCCGCGATCAGCGCGCGTGTTCGTCGGCCGCGCGGCCCTTACCGGCACCTCTGCGCGGGACTAAGGGATGAACTCGATCAGCCAGCCGCGCACCGGAAAACTTGGTTAGGTCGGTTTGGCGGCGTCGCTTGAGCGCTTTTTCGCGGAGTCGCGTGAGCTCGTTGCGTACGGGCCCAGCGGTCGGCGATTTTGCGCGGGGTCAGCCGCGCGGAGGGATTATTTAGTATCGGCCAGTAATTCCAGCAGTGATCGTGGTGAAATTGAGGATCGTGTTCTGGGGCCGATCCTGGAAGCCCCGGTACACTTTCTGGGGTACTCCGTTGGGATTGGAAATATCGAGGGTCAACGTGGCCGTTGGGCGGAACCGATACTCCATCCCGATATTAATCGTCGTGCGTGCATAGCGATACAGGTTTCTCGAAGCGTCGAGAGCTGAGTAGCTGGTGAGGTACTCGCCGGTGTGGTTGATGAGGGCGCGAGCGTTGAAGCTCCGATAGCGCCAGGCAAAGTTAACGTTACCCGTCCGCGGAATGAACCCTTGGATTTGGCCGCTGCCGAGGTAGGTCGTGCCACCGAAGTCGCCATGGGTGTTGAGCAAAGTGAAATTGGCGCCGACGCTCAGGCCCTTCAGTAAGCCGGGCAGGAAAGTAAATTGCTGCTGGTAGCTGGCCTCCCAGCCCTGAACGAAAGCGGTACCAGCATTGGCCGTGCTGCGGATTGAGAAGCCCTCGTAGTCACCGTTAAAGCCGTTGCTGTTGCCGCTGGTGACCGTGCCTGATTCGATGCCGCTGACGATGTAGTCTTTGATTTGCTTGCGGAACCAGCCGATGGAGAAATTGCCCACGGGTTCAAAATAATATTCGAGCGTGGCGTCCCAATTAGTGCCGACTTGGGGGAGGAGGCTCGGGTTACTGATTGTCAGCGTGCGGGCGGTTTCGTTAACGCTTTCGCTCGGGCGCAGGTTGCTCATATTAGGTCGTCCGAAACTTGTCGACCAGCTGAGGCGCGCCTTGAGATCGGGTATGATATCGTGGTGAAGGTGGATGCTCGGGAATGACTTGGTGTAGCTGCCCTGGATCACGCGCCGGGTGTTGGCGTAGTCGCGTTGAGCCGAACCCTCTGGATCGACGAGTTGCTGAGCAGCGGTGGCGCCGATCCGCGCCTTTACCCAGCCAAAGCCGTCGTTTTCCGTTTTTTCGGTGCGTACGCCCGCCAAGAAGCCCGTGTGTCCAAGCAGTCCGGCTTGGCCCAATCGACCCTGCGCCATCAGGTAGCCGGCCGGTACGATCTCGCTCGTCCAGTTGTTGCCCGTGTAAGGGGTGATGGCGCGGTAGTAGAGATCTTCGGCCCAGAGCGCTGGAGTGACGGGAAGACCTCCTTTGATAAACGAGTCGGTCTGCCAAAGTGGTACGCGTCGGCCGGTCTTGATCATTTCCATCGTCTGGATCGTCGGTTCGGAAGCTAACGGGGCGGTGCCAATATAGCTCCAGCGCCGAGTCTTCGCCCAATTTGCGAGGGTTTGCTGCCGCCAGCTGGCGCCGCCCTTGACGAAGACTGGCGCGAGGATCGGCAGATCATAGCGAAGGTTGGCCTGAAACTGCCGGATGACCTGGATCATGCCATTGTCGCGGTTGTTAAGGCCGTTGGCAGTAGGGCGGTAGTTGTTCGGATTGGTCAGATCGGCTCCCTCCGTTTGGGTGAATCGCGGGTAGAGATCGGACGGCGTGCGGTCGAGGATCCAACCGATATTACTCACCCGCATGACGAGTTGGCCATCGTGTTGCCGGCTGGAAAGAATCCGCGCTGAGCTGTAATTGGCGCTGTAATCAACCAGGAGCGGTCCCCATTGGTGCTCGGCCCCGATGCCCGCGTTGCGCAGTTGCTGGTTCCAACCGACGTAGCGCGAGTTGGTGACGTCAATGTTTGATCCGGTACTGGCGCGGATCTGGGTGATTTTATCGGTGTAGCCAGGCAGGACCCCCGCGGTGCCCGTTGTGCCGGTCGAATTCGCGGAGAAAGCGCGCGTCAAGTAGCGGTTTTCGAACGGCTCGTCGTTCGCGCTAGCCTGGCCGCTGGCCCACCACTTTGTAAAAGGCGACAGGCGGTACTCCACCTTAACGTTTCCGCTGTTCTGCTTGCGGTTGTTATAAATATCCTGGGTGACATAATCAAAGAGATAGGCGGGATTGGTATTGGTGGTTTGATAATCTCGGGTCGTTTGAAACATGCCGGCGACGTTCTCGCTGTAGAATATATTTACGACGACGCCGAGGTTCCGCTCGCCGCCGAGCACGTTGAAGATCTCATTGTAACCGAAATTAAAAAGCGGATGAAGACGGTGTTGCTCGCGATACGGGATTTGCTCGGTAAAAGACGGGGCGAGTCGACCGGAGAAATTGTAGGTAAGGCGGCGTTTTTCCGCCATGCTGAGTGCTGATCGAGTTTTGAGATTCAGCGTGCCACCCATCGATTCGGCGCTCTTGTCCGGAGTCTGCCCTTTAATGAGTTCGACCGACTCGAACAAGGCACCGGTGAGAACGCTCATGGGGAAACTACGGCCTCCGCCGCCCTCGCTGGCCATGAGCGTGTTGTCCGCGGTCGTGGCGTTGAGCCCCGGACCCATGCCGCGGATCGTCAGACTGGTGACGTTACCCTCCGCATCGAGCCCGCCAGCAACTCCGGGCAGGCGGATGGCGACTTCGCCCACGCTGCGGTTCGGCAGATTGCCAAATGAATCCATCGCGACCACGTTCTTCACGTTGAAGGCGTTGCGCTGTGCGGTAATCGCGGAGGCGGCCCCTTCCCGATCACCGGTGACTTTAAAGGCATCAAGTTTATAGACACCGGCCGTCAGATCGAAGTTGCGGACCGCTCGGGCGCCCGCGGCGACCGTCACCTGGCTGCGGGCGGGGTCGAGCCCGATGTAGGAAGCCATGATCTCATGAGTACCGGCCGGCACCGGCGTGAGCACGAAACGCCCGGAGTTATCGGTGAAAACAGAAAGGCCGAGCGCGGTGACTTCGATCTTAGCCCCCTCGAGCAGGTTGCCCGTGGAGGTGTTGCTGACTGAACCGGTGATCGTGCTGACCTCAGCGGCGCGGGCCGGTGTCAGCCTCTGACCTAAGGCAAAAGCTCCCAAGCAAAAAACGACCAATCGAAAGCCGGCAGAGAGGCAGGCGGCACGGGGGGGGGCGCAGGGTGGACTCGCGAGATCATTGGGTTTCATAAGGTGCTTTTTTTATGGATACTAAAAGAATGCGATTTTTTGATTGGATTTTTATGGCGGGTAACCGGCGGAGGATGAGTGGTGGGGGGGGCGCACCTCGGGGGCTTTGTGCGGGGGGCGTGGTGGTTGGAAATTGCGTAAAAGCGCACGAGCGCATCGCGGCAAATTCCGAGGAGTTTGGACGAAAGCGCCGTGCGTTTTGGCGCAAGCCGCGTGGGGTGGGGAAACCGAATGCCGCGGCAAGATCGCCAGCGTGTCAACCTGCAAGATGGCGGCGTTTTTTTATTAGTGCGGGAGGATCAGTCAGCGGGGACAGTGGCAGGACGAAAACCGCCAGAAATGGGCGGTTTGAACAGGGTTCTTTCCGTAGGGATGGATCTTCTTAGACCTTCAAAAAAGATGTTTTTCGTCCTGTCGACCCGTCGCTTGCGATGGTCGGTCACTGGGGATTTCAAAACTGCCGGTCCTTGGTGGTGGTGTCACCGCCACTCGCAGTCAGCGGTGAACGACGACGGATCGAATCGTTCGGAGGACGGGGACGAAGGCCGCGGCGGCCAGATTTCCGAGCGCAGGGGTTTGCGCCCTTCGCAGGGTGTTTGAAAACGCGTTTTCGATCGCGCGGCACGTTGCGCCAGGCGGAAGCCGATCTTTAGGCACTCGCGTGGCAACCTTGGCTTAAGAGGAGCGTCCAACGGGGGCGGTCTCTTCGGCGCTTGGTGACATGAGCAAACTTGCTCGATTGAGCACGCCGCGAATAAAGCGCGCGCTGCGGTGGGGCCGGGATCTGTTGGACTTAGGGATGGGCGGCGGGTGCGGTGCGGATCAGCCAGACTTCGGCGACTTCGACCCCGCGCCCGTTTCCACCGAGGCCGGCCGGTCGGGACCAAGTGAGGCGCAACTCGCCGCTCTGGGTGGCCTCGACCGGCAAGGCAAACTCCACCGGCTGGCCGGTGGGATCTTTGGGGCGCAGGGGATGGACCTCGAAACGACCGTTGGCGACGAGCTTGACCAGCATCGGTAAATCACGCGAGCCCATCGCGCCGGTGCCGTAGACGACGCGGAGCCGGTAGGTCGCGCGAGGGTCGAGGTCGCGATAGAGCAACTCCAAGGGTTGATCGTCACGGGATTCTGAATACGTCCGGGATGAGATTCGGAGGGGAGTGCTGCTCCGGCCGCGGTCGGAGGCTTGGTGGGGCGCTTTGAGGAAGGCGGGATCATCAGCGTAGGCGGATCCGAGGACGAGATGAGGTTGGGTCGTGGCGTTGCCGAGGTCATCGTAAAATCCGCCGGCACCGGGATTTTCCCAGTTGAGAACGTCGTCAATCGCCTTGAGGCGATCCGTTTCGGACGCGATCGTGCGAATGAAAGTGAAACGATCGCGCAGCCAAGGAGCGTTGCTGAGCGGTGTATCGATGAGGTCGAGATTGGCGCCGCGACCGACATTGATGGCTTGATATCGTGGGACGCTGAGCTGCATGTGAATGCTTTGGAAGAGGGCCTCCGCGAGTTCAAAGGTGCGGGCGCGGAGCTGCGCGGCCGGAGGTGTCTCTGGTAGAGCGATACGCTGCTCGGCGGCGGCGAGCGCGGCGCGCGCGCCGACGCGGCCGGCGCCGCGCAAGTCTTCGAGGGCGGCTTGTTCCTGAACGGTCTCAGCGAGTAGCCGGGCCCGGATGGTGGCGTCATAGTAGGCTCGATAGAGGCCCTGTTGAAAGCGCCAGTGGCGTAACTGGGCGGGCGTGGCTGCTTTTTCCATTGCTTGAAACTGCGCGAGGGTAACGCCGACTCCTGCGTTGGTTGCGAGTGGGCCGCGCCAGTTGCGCTCCAGTGCTAAAAGCCCCTGGGCGAAAGCTTCGGCCAGATTGGCGCCGATAAAGTAGCGACTGTAATCACGGAGAATGTCGACGACAGCGGTCTCGGGAGCCCAACTGAGCGTGCTCCAGATGACTTTGTTGACATCATCGTTGCAGCCTTCCGAGTAAGTGATGACGCCGAATTCGTTTAGCGGTTGGAGGCGGCGAAAAATCGCGGCTTGGTCGAGCGGGCGGGGGTTGATCGGCTCGCGATTTAAGGTGACTTGGAAGGGGTAATCCCAATGTGGCACGGGGAACTGGGCACTGAGTGTATGCGTGATGTCGGGGTAGAAGCGGATGGGCAGGCCAGCGGGAAGGTGAGCTTTCAGCTCTTCCACGCTGACGCGTTGCTGCGGGCCAAAGGCCACGCCCTCGAGCCAAGCCGGTCGCAATTTCATGATCGCGTAGAAGTCCTCCATCCAGGCGGCGTTAAACCCTTGGGGCGACATCCAGACTCGTGCTTGGGGGTGAATGGCGCGGAGTTGCGCGGCTTGTTTCTCCATCATCGGGAAAAGGTCTTTTGGCGGGGTGTGGCCAGGGTCTCCTCCGGGAATAAATAACGCGTCCACTTTCGGTAACTGGCTGAGAACGCTCCGCCACTCCTTCAGGGCGAATTCGACTTGGGCAGGCTGGCCGTAGTCTTTATCAAGGGCCGGATACCAGATCCAAAGCTCAATCCCGTAATCTCGGGCGAGCCGCGATAATTCGATCATCATGCGGATCGGCGTGAGATTAAAATGGGGACTGTCGGCGTCATCGTCGGAGCGTGGCGGAATAATTTCAATGGCGTTAATACCGTAGACGAGGAGGTCGCGGAGGTATTGCTCCCACATCGCCACAGTCCAGCCGTCGTAGGAGTTGGTCTTGGGGCGATAAGCGAACTGATGGCCACGGATGCGATACTTGGGCGCGGTGGTCAGATTCAGCGGCGTTTCGAGGGTGATGGATTCTCGGCCGTAGCTGAGCGCGCGGAGCAGGCGTCCCGCGCCGTAGAGAACGCCGCGGGCGTCGTTGCCGGCGATCACAATGCTGCCGGCGAGTGCCGTGGAAAGGGTGAACCCCTCCGGCGGCAAGTTCATCGTGATCGGCAGATGGGCGGCGATCGCGGGGAAGGCGCGCGTGAGGGCGGCTCTTTGCCCCAGGTAGATCGCCGGTTGCCCGGAGGGTGGGGTGGTTTCCCGCACTTCCCAACGAACGAGCCCGCGTTTTTCGGCTTCCTCAACCAAAAGGGTTACGGCCTTGCGCTCCGGGCCGGTCAACCCCGGCGGAACGACGACGACCGCGGTGTTGAGGTTTAACGCGGGGTCCGCGGCGTTGAGCATGGATCCGCTCGTAATTAAAGAGGTAGCCAGCAGAAAATATCCGAGCAATCGGTCGAGCCAACTTTTCAACTGCAGATGTTTCCGGCTAAAATGTGCGTCAAGGTCGGGCTGGGGCGTGGAGTGTGATCTCATCGAGATTGGCGGAAGGACTGGTGGGTTGGAGATCAGGAGGGGCGAAAATCAGAGTCGGATCCTTCGGGAAAATAAATTGATTTAGCAGCGAGTCAATGACGCCGGCGGCGGAATTGTTGGATTGCTGGGGTCAGCAGGCTGGCGGGTGGATCATGGGTGGCGCGATGGGCGCTGGTCGGGGGGGGGAGATCACGACGGATCGGTGCATGATCGCACGATACCGCGTGCGGTTCAAAACGGTGGGCCCGGGGAGATCCCTTTTGGCCCAACCGAGTCGGGGCTCGGCGCCGTGTTCTGGAGTAAATCAGGAATTGCGCTTTAAAAAAAAATCGATTTAGCAGGTTCTCCTTGATGTTAGTACCCGATCAGTTTCCCGTCGGCAGTTGTTACCAACCCTCCTTTATGCAAATATTCAGGCACTCGCTTTTATTTTGGCGTCAGCGGCTCGCGCGGACGCTGGTTTTCGCTTGTTGGCTGACGTGTGCCCTCGCCGTGGTTGGGCGCAGCGCGGCAATTCCCGCGGGTACCCTTACAGGCACGGTGAGTAACCTTGCCACGGGCAATCTGCTCCAAGGTGCGAAAGTTGAAGTGCCGCTGCTCGGACTCACCGCGTTGGCCGACAATACGGGTCGCTATGTCTTAACTGTTCCCGCGGGCATGCACGAGGTGATCGCTTCTTACACCGGGCTTGATGCGGTGCGGCAGAAGGTGAGCGTGGGCGAAGGGCAGCGCGTCGTGCAGAGGTTTGATCTCACGACCAGTATTTACCAGATGCAGGAGTTTAAGGTCACGGGTGAGCGTGAAGGCGGGGCAGCGGCGATCACCGCCCAGCGCAATGCCGATAATGTGAAGAACATTGTGGCGATGGATTCGTTTGGGAATCTGCCCAACATGAGTGCGGGTGAGCTAGCGATTCGGCTGCCGGGGGTTGCTGGTAATTTAGACGAGGAAGGGAACGTGACGGGACTAACGGTCCGGGGGATGGGCCCGACCTTAAATCGAGTGACGGTCGACGGTGCCCTGATCTCGAACGTCGGTGGCATGAACCGCCAGTTTCAGACGCATTCTCTCACGGGTGCGATGTTTGAACAACTGGAAGTGATCAAAGGCCACACGCCTGACAAGGGTGCTGACTCGCTCGGTGGCACCATCAATCTGAAGACGCGCTCGCCGCTCAGCATGCGGGAAAAGCGCCGCCTAACCTATAGTGCGAGTGCGCGCTGGGCCCCGTCGTTTACGCAGCAGATCCCCTTGCGCGAGGCTCACCGGATGCACCCGTTGGTTAATGTCGGCTACCAAGAGGTATTTGACGTACTCGGTGGCGAAAGAAACTTGGGAGTAGCGCTCAACGTTTTCTACAGCGAAAATGTTGCGGGGTATTTTCGCACCCTGCGCGACTTCGAAAATACCACGAGCCAGCCGGCTTACCTTTGGGATTACGGCACGCAAGATGCCTTTAACAATCGGAAGCAGGGCAGCATTAACGTGAAGGCGGATTACCGCCTATCGGCGCAGACCAAGCTCACTTTCAATGTCATTTATAATGACGCGAATGAGCCCTATAACCGCATTTATGGGACGCGAGCGTTTACGAACCAGACGGCACCAAACGCGAGCACCTCGGGAGTTGTGCCCGGGTATTCGGATCGTGTGACGACCGTCAGATCGGTGGCGGCATCAGTCATTGATGTGTCAGAAACGATGTACAGTTTTTATAATCGCACGCGGCAATTTGATCTCGGGGCTGAGCATATCTTAAGCGGCTTTGAAATCGATTATAACGCGAATTACAGTCAGACGCACAACAACCTCGGATCGGGCAAAGGCGGTACGTTAACCAATCGGATCACCGGCACGGGCTGGATTCTGGATCGAAGTAAATCTGACCTCTACCCAGGTTTCTTGCCGAACGGCGGTCTCGATTTCACGAATCCCGCCAACTATCGCCCGACGGGTTTCATGGTGACGCGCAATAACGATCGCGACGTGGAGATCAAGAACGTGCGGGCCAATGCCCGGTACAAGTTGCCTTTGGATTTCAGCGCATTCTTGAAAGTGGGTGGTGATTGGCGCGAGCAGATGGCGAAGGTGGTCGGTCGCGATCGGCGCTGGGCTTATACGGGAACGACCGCCCTCGCGGCGGAACCGGCCATCGTGACGTGGGACACCGTTAAGCTCGGCCGGCACATCCCCTCGTGGGAGACGGCGGCGTTGATTAAAGCCGAGGTGCCGGTAACTCCGACGGTTTGGAGCGAGGATCTTTATTTTAGGGAAACCACCAAGTACACGGGTACCAACGCGGTGACCGAGGCGGTGACCGCCGGCTACCTGCTGGGCCAGGCGAAAGTAGGTCATACTGGCTTATTGGCGGGTGTCCGTACGGAAAAAACGGATACCTCCAGTCGGGGCTGGGTGAGGGCGCGCACGGCGAGCACGGCCGCGCAGCAGACGGCTGATCCAGCGGGCGCGGCGACGCGCGATTATGCGAATACGCGACGCGAGTTGGCGGGAAGCTACACGAAGGCATTTCCGAGCGCGCATCTCACGCAGGAGATCACACCCAATGTGAAGGCCCGCTTGAGCTGGTCGACGAGCTTCGGGCGTCCCGCGATGACCAATGCCTTGCCCAATGAAACGGCCAACGAGACGGCGCAGACGCTGACGATCAATAATCCAAGTCTTAAGCCGCAGATGGCAAAAAACTGGGACGCGACGCTCGACTATTATTTCGAGCCGGTGGGGAATTTCTCGATTGGCTGGTTCCATAAAGAGATCACGGATTACTTGGTGAGCGGTCAGATTACCGGGGTGATCCCGAGCGGCGTGAACAACGGCTACAATGGTGAATACGCCAACTTCACGGCACTGAGCACGCTGAATGCGGGCACAGCCTTCGTGCAGGGATGGGAGCTGAGCTATCAGCAGCAGTTCACGTGGTTGCCCGGAATGCTCAAGGGGCTGAGCTTTGCCGGTAACTACACAATCCTTGACACGCATGGAAAGTTCACGGGGACGACGCTGCTGACCTCGGGGCAGGTCGCTAATTTTATTCCAAAGACCGGCAACGTGAGCGTCGCGTGGCGTTTTCGCAGCTTCAATTCCCGCGTGCTCGTGAACTACACGAGTGACTATACGACCGCTTACACCGCCACTACGTTGGGCCGGAATTTATACCAGTTTGCGCGGACGACGGTTAACCTGGGCTTCGGCTATCAACTCACCCCGCGGGTTGGCCTGAACCTTGATGTTTCCAATCTCTTCAACCAACCCATCGCGAATTATCGCGGCGTCACCGATCAGATGCAGCGCACGGTAATCACCGGAACCACCGTCAACCTCGGTGTCAGCGGGCGCTTTTGATTTTCAATAGTATGGGGATATTTTTTGTTGGCGTGACGCCGCCGGCGACGGCGCAGCGGGCAGTCGTTCGAACGTTCCAAGTTAATTTAATATGAAATACACCCTCGTGCTCCGCTCGCTCGGAATTGTCACAATGATGCTCATGCCACGGTTCGGGCTCGCCGCTGGATCTACCGATGTGATGCCGCGTCTCGCGCATCACAACCCGGGAGCGCTGGCTGATCTCGGCGTGGGGCTCTGGGCGTGGCCATTGCCGATGGATTATAATGGCGACGGGCTGATGGACCTCGTGGTGGTTTGCACAGACAAACCTTCGAACGGCACGTGGTTTTTTGAGAACAGCGGTCAGGTCGACTCCCAGTTAAAACTGCCGATTTTCAAGCCCGCGGTGTTAATTGGAAAATCCGCCCCATCCGTGGGGATCTCCTACATCAATGGCGCTCCGGTGGTGACGGCGACGGCTTCGGCAAAGCGAGGTGACATCTATGATTTCAAGGGCAACGTCTTCCCTGATTTCGTGAAGTCTCAGTTTAATCAGCCGGTGAAAATTCCCGTGCCGGAGAAAATTCACACGGAGGCCGGGAACATCCGGCAGAATCAATGGAAGTTCGTCGATTACGACGGTGACGGCGCCCTCGATGTGACCGTGGGCATTGATTTTTGGGGTGACTTTGGTCCTCTAAATGGCGGCGAAGGTGCGTTTAACGCGCAAGGTGAATGGACGCGGGGCAAGTTGCGCGGCTATGTGTATTTGCTCCGCAACAAGGGAACGACGGCGAACCCGGTCTACGCGACGCCGGTGCGGCTGCAGGCTGGCGGCAAGGACATCGACCCTTACGGGATGCCCTCGCCCATGTGGGGTGATTTCCGCGGCACAGGGAAGCTTGATCTGATTTGCGGCGAGTTTCGTGACGGGTTTACTTATTATGAAAATGTCGGCACGCGTACGCAGCCCGTTTACGCGATCGGCCGCCAGCTCAGCAGCGCTGGTCTACCGATCAAGATGGACTTGTGCATGATCACCCCGACGGCGGTTGATTTTGATGGTGATGGCGATCTTGATCTGGTGGTCGGGGATGAAGACGGTCGGGTGGCTTTCATCGAAAATACGGGCAAGGTGCTTGGCGGTATGCCGCAGTTTTTGCCGCCACGTTATTTCCGGCAATTTGCCGCCGACGTGAAGTTTGGCGCCCTCGCCACGCCGTATGCGATCGATTGGGACGGCGACGGGGACGAGGATATAATCAGCGGGAACAGTGCCGGCTATATTGCGTTCATCGAGAATCTGGGTGGTGAGCCGACGCGCTGGGCGCCACCGCGCTATCTCAGCGCCGGAGGTAAGTTGATTCGCGAGCAAGCGGGCTTTAATGGATCGATCCAAGGTCCCGCTGAAGCGAAGTGGGGCTACTCCGTGTTGAGCGTCGCCGATTGGGATGGCGACGGATTGCCCGACATCATGACGAATGGCATCTGGGGGAAAATTATTTGGTATAAAAACATCGGCACACGCACCGCGCCGCGACTTGCCGCTGGGCAACCCGTCGAACTTACCCTACCGGCGGGCGTGCTGACGCCAGCGCTCGCGGGAAATTGGTGGAAACCGCAAGGGAGAGAATTGAGTACGCAATGGCGGACAACTCCGCAGATGATCGATTGGAACGGTGATGGGCTGATGGACCTCCTGATGGCGGATCCGGATGGTTACCTCGCACTTTACGAACGCCAGCGATTGGCTGACGGCAGGTTGGCGCTCGGGGCCGCCCAACGCATTTTTTGGAGTGAAGGCGCGAGCGTTTTTGACAGTAACGGCAAACCGCAAAATCAGCAGTCGGGCCTGCTGCGCCTCAATGACGGCATCTACGGCCGTCGCGGTCGACGCACCTTTTGCACGGTCGATTGGGACGGTGACGGCAAGGTGGATATTTTGATGAATAGTAATCCCAACGTTAATTTTTTTCGTAATCTTGGGAAAAATGCGGCAGGGCAATGGGCCTTTCGCGACGAAGGACCGGTGAGTGCCCATGTCCTGGCGGGCCACGCCACCAAGCCCACCTATTTCGCCACCACCCAGCAGCTCCTGATTGGGGCTGAGGATGGTTTTTTCTATCAAGTGAAACGCCCAAGCGTTAAAAAATAATCTGGTATCGGGTCTATCCCTCATCGTTTCTTTTGAATTTCGATTGAAACGAGCGTTGGGGTTCTTTCCCGTTGCGAATTCCTCCATGTCGTTTGCTCCTCCCTATCGTCCCAGCGGAATTTACTCCGCTCAATGGATTCCCACGGATGCCTCCGGTCAGCTTGACCGCGCCGGCCTCGCCGCGCATATCGCCTTTGAAAGGCGGGCGGGAATTAGCGGTATCCTCGGCCTCGGCAGCACGGGTGAGTTCCCCCATTTCTCGCTCCGTGAACGGGAGAACGCTCTGGTGGCAGTAGCGGAGTGCGCGGCTCCGCTGCCGGTAATCGCCAACATCACAGACATTCAGGCGAGGACCGCGATTGCGCTGGGCCGTCTCGC
The DNA here is from genome assembly GCA_945903465.1 of Opitutus sp. GAS368. Lineage (GTDB taxonomy): Bacteria > Verrucomicrobiota > Verrucomicrobiia > Opitutales > Opitutaceae > ER46. Next base: position 70,009 of record CAMDOF010000001.1, on the reverse strand, counting down.
CAAAACGCTCGGTTTGCCCGCAGTGGCTTTGATGCCACCCATTTTCTTTCCGATGGCGCAGCGCGACATCCTCGCTTATTTCCTGCATGTGGCGGAGGCGGTCGACCTGCCGGTCATGCTCTACAATTTCCCCGAACTCTGTGGCAAGCGTCTCGACCTCGAGACGATCGCGGAATTTGCCGATCGCGCGCCGATGTGCGCGATCAAGCAAAGTGGCGGCGAGTTCGCTTATCACCGCGACCTGATCGCTTTGGGCCGCGAGAAAAACTTCGCCGTTATGTCCGGTTCAGATACCCGGCTGACAGAGGTTTTCGCACTCGGTGCCGCTGGATGTACGGGTGGGCTGGTTAATATTGTGCCGGAGCTGATGGTGGATATCCACCGTTGCTCAGTGGCGGGTCGTGCCGCGGACGCGGCCGTTTCCGCGACGCGCATGGTGCAGCTTGGAGTGGTGATTGATCAGCTCGCATTTCCGCCCAATGTCGCGGCGGGCCTGGCGGCGCGGGGCTTCGCTCCGGGTGTGTCCAAATCAATCCTCTCGCCAAAATCACAGGCACTTTCGGTCAAGATTGAAGCCGAGCTGCGGGCGCTTTTTGAGCAATGGGGACTCGCCCTCGGTCCCTTGGTCAGCTGAAATCAAGATCGCGGCGGCCGACGGAGATCCGATGGACATCGTCCGTTTAACCTGCAGAAATTCCACCATGCCCCCTCCCGCCACCGCTCTTCGCTATGCTTGGTTTGTTGTCGCGCTGCTCTTTCCGGTGGCGCTGCTGAATTATCTCGATCGGCAGATGCTCGCGACGATGAAGGCCTCGATGGTCGGCGATATTCCGACCATCGCGAACAAGGCGGATTGGGGATTAGTGCTGGGGTGTTTCAAGTGGACCTACGCTTTTTTGAGCCCGTTTGCGGGTTACGTGGCCGACCGGTTGGGACGCCGTTATGTGATCGTCGCGAGTTTATTTGTCTGGTCGCTGGTGACGTGGTGGACCGGGCATGTGACATCCTTCAACGAACTGATCACGGCGCGTGCACTGATGGGAGTGAGCGAGGCGTTTTATATCCCGGCGGCCTTGGCGTTGATTGCCGACTTTCATCCGAGCGCGACGCGGTCGCGGGCCGTCGGCGTGCATCAGACGGGTATCTACATGGGGCAGATGCTCGGAGGATTTGCGGGTTACGTGGCGGATTCGTCCGACTTTGGGTGGCGGTGGGCCTTTTCGACGTGTGGCATGATCGGGGTGATTTACGCGCTGCCGCTACTCGCATTGTTGCGTAACCCAGCGCCGGTCGAGATCTCGGCCGCCGACGCGAGTGAGCGGACCGAAAAGGGTGGAGTGATTCGCGGACTGCTGACGAACCGCAATTTTCTTTTGCTGGTGCTTTACTTTACGCTCCCCGCGATTGCGGGCTGGGTCGTGCGGGATTGGATGCCCGAAATTCTCCGGGAGAAGTTTAACTTGGGTCAGGGCAAGGCAGGGTTGAGCGCGATTCTGTACGTACAACTGGCCTCCTTAGTCGGCGTAGTGATCGGAGGTACGTTGGCGGATCGTTGGATGCAGCGCACCTCGCGCGGGCGCATTTATGCGAGCGCCATCGGAATGGCGTTATTCTTGCCCGCTCTCTTTGGCGTGGGTAACGCTGATACCTTGACCATCGCCATCATTGGATTGATCATCTTCGGCCTCGGCTGGGGCTTCTTTGACTGTAATAATATGCCGATTCTTTGTCAGATCGTGCGACCGGAACTGCGCGCCACGGGTTATGGCGTGATGAATCTTGTGAGTATCAGTTGCGGCGGTTTCGGTGACTGGGCGTTCGGTGCTCTGCGGGATCGCCACGTGCCGCTCAATTTGATTTTTGGAACGTTTGCCGGTATCGCCCTGTTCTCCATTTTCGTGGTGATGCGGATCAATCCGCAGGAAGAAAAATCTCCGGCGCTCAAGCCAGATTCAGCTTAAATTTACCACCTCACGCCTCGCGATCGCGTCATCGATCAATTTTTTACCCATATGAAAACTCACCGCTCCCGATTCTGCCGCCTTGGCGCTGGCCTCGCCCTCGCCGGTATTTTGACCGCTCGCGCCGCCACTTCGCCGGCCCTCATCACGCACGAGTTTATCTACGAAAAAGCGTCCTATCCCTCCTGCCACGCTTCGACGATTGTGGAGACGGCTCAGGGTGGACTCGTCGCGGCGTGGTTTGGCGGAACGGCGGAAAAAAATCCAGATGTCGGCATCTGGGTTTCGCACTACGATGCATCGAAGCGGGCTTGGACGGCCAGCGTTGAGGTGGCTAACGGCGTGCAAGCGGCGGGTAAGCGGCAGCCAACCTGGAATCCGGTTCTCTTTCAGCCAAAGGGGCCTTCCCCGCTGATGCTCTTCTACAAAGTCGGCCCTACTCCGCAAACATGGTGGGGAGAGCTCCGCACGTCGACGGACGGGGGCAAGACGTGGGGTGCCGCTCGCCGGTTGCCTGATGGCATTTTTGGTCCGATTAAAAATAAACCCGTCCAGCTCGCGGACGGCACGATTCTTTCGCCAACCAGCGATGAGACTGACGAGCGGCCCAGTAAGTGGCGTGTGTATTTTGAGCGCAGCAGTGACGGTGGCGCGACCTGGGCGAAGACGCCGTTCTTCAACGATGGCGTCGCGGTGGGGGCGATTCAGCCAAGCATTTTGTTTCATGATCGTCTGGGTGGCGAGAAACTCCAAGCCGTCGGCCGCACGCGCCAGGGCAAGGTGTTTACGATTTCGTCGAACGATTCCGGTCGGACTTGGGGGACGATGGCGTTGATTGATGGTTTGCCTAATCCGAATTCAGGTACGGACGCGGTCACGCTCAAGGATGGCCGTCATCTGATCGTTTATAATCCGGTGACCCGCGGGCGCACCCCGCTGAAAGTGGCGATATCCCGTGACGGCCGCGATTGGCAGGACGTGGTCACGCTCGAGGATGAGCCTGGCGAGTATTCCTATCCGGCGATCGTGCAGACGAGTGATGGGCGGGTGCATATAACCTACACGTGGAAACGACAACGCGTGCGCCACGCGGTCCTCGATGCGGTTAAGTTGGTTTCTGCTAAACACTAGGGCGGCGCCTGTCGGTCCCGCTCAGGTATGTCCCGCTTAACTGTGGCCATGGTTTTGCCTTTCGCCACGTGCGGGCTGCGGGCGGTGCCACTTGAGCGTCAGATCACGCACGCCCCATACGGCCATGTGCTGACCAATATCAACGTGTGGTCGCCGGACAGTCAGTGGATTGTTTACGATGTGCGATCGGCCGATACGGTTTTTGCGGGTACGCGGATTGAGCAAGTCGAGGTCGCGACGGGGAAAACCGAGGTGATTTACGAATCAATTAACGGGGCGGCTTGCGGGGTGGTGACGTATCACCCGCGCGATTCGAAAGTGGTATTTATTCTTGGTCCGGAGCGGCCGACGGCGGAGTGGGGTTATGGGACAACGCGTCGTCGTGGTGTCACGGTCGATGTGCGGCCGCGCGGCGCCGCCAAACCGCTTGATGCGATGAACTACGCCCCGCCGTTCACGCCCGGTGCGCTGCGCGGAGGTTCGCACGTACACGTCTTCAGTCCCGATGGTGGGTGGGTGAGCAACACGTATGAAGACGAAGTTCTCGCGCGACTCGGCCCGGCGAGCCGTGATGACGGCGATCGCGATTTTAATCAGCGGAATATTGCGGTTTCAGTGCCCGCGCCGCGCGCTGATGGTGTCCGCGTCGCCCGTGGGCATCCGCGCAGCCACGACGGCGAATTTTTTTCTGTGGTGGTCACGCACACGGTGAATCACCCACGTCCCGGGTCCGACGAGATTAATCGGGCCTACGAGGAGGGCTGGCTGGTCGGCGGTGACGGTCGTCGTCGTTTGGCTTTCTTGGGCAACGTCATCGCGCGGGATGGCCGTGAGCACGCGGAGGTGTTCATCGCGGATCTTCCTGAAGACCTTAAGACTGCGGGCGGAAAGCCCCTTGAAGGCACGTTGACCCGCCGCCCCGCGCCCCCCGCGGGCCTCGTGCAACGGCGACTGACGTTCACCGAGGAACGGCGATTTCGGGGAGCGGCGACGACGCCACGTCACTGGGTGCGAGCCTCGCCGGACGGTGGGCAGATTGCCTTTCTGATGAAGGACGATGTCGGAGTCGTGCAGCTGTGGACGATCGCCCCCGCGGGGGGCGCGCCTCGTCAGGTCACGCGCGAGAATACGGGGATAACCTCGGCGTTTACGTGGAGCCCGGACGGCAGATGGTTGGCGCACATCCGGGATAATCAGGTGTTTTTGACCGAGCTCGCGAACGGCCGGGCCGTGGCCTTGACGCCCCGGAGCCCGGACGCCGCCGCACCGCTCCCGTTAGCCTGCGTATTTTCCCCTGACGGAAGCTCACTCGCGTTTATGAGGAACGTTCGCGGCGAGGAAGGTAGTTTCCCTCAAATTTTTGTCGTTGCCGTCCCCTGGTTATGAAATTTGCCCACAGATCTCTCATTGGCCGTTTCGCGAGTAGCGGAATGTTGTTGGTTGTCATCTCCCTGGATCGCCCGACGAACGCGCAAACCATCGAAGAGATTCCCCTTCGTTTACCTCTGCCGGCGAGCACGCGCCCGACGACAGAGGAAGTCGTTTATCGGCACACGAATCTCGACGAGCGGGGGTTTAATCGCTCAGTGCGGAGCGTGAGTGTGCCGACGGTGACGGTTTATCATCCGGCGAAAGTGGGTTACCTCGGGGCGGCGTTTATTATGTGTCCAGGAGGTGGATACAGTGGGATCGCGATCGATATTGAGGGTCATGCCATTGCGCGGTATTTTTCGGCGCGGGGCATCACTGTTGCGGTGTTGAAGTACCGCTTGCCAGATGGAGAGAAAACGCCGGACGGTCTGCCGCACAGCCAGCAGGACGCGTTGGCGGCGGTGCGTCTGTTGCGCGGACGGGCGGGCGAGTGGTCGCTCAATCCGGCGCGCATCGGGATCGCGGGTGGCTCGGCCGGTGGGCATCTGGCAGGGAGCGTCGGGGTATTGGGAGATGCCGCGGACGGCTCGCGACCGGATTTTGTGTGCCTCCTTTACCCCGTTGTTTGCATGGAAGGTCCCCACGCCCACAAGGGCTCGCGGACCAACCTGCTGGGTGCGAATCCCCCACCGCTGCGCATGGCCGAATATTCACTTGAACGCCGGGCGCGGCGGGGAATGCCTCCGTATTTTTTCGTCCACGCCAACGACGATAAAGGCGTACCGAAGGAGAATAGTGAGGTGTTTGCCGCGGCGCTGAAAACGTCCAGCGTACCTGCGGAAGTGTTGATCGTGGAAACTGGCGGTCACGGCTTCGGGCTCGGCCGAGATGCCGAATCGGGACGCTGGAAAGAAGCGTTTTTAACTTGGTTGGAAAAATTGCCGTGATGGGATCCCGCGGTGCGCACGGCGTTGTCGCCACGGCGCCGGCCGCTTGAAACTTTCTGGACCCGCGAGCGCCAGCGTACGAGGTTGCACGCACGCGCGGGAGCTCGCACTGCTTGTGCAATCAAAGTCGGAGGCGATCGCTTTTATGCCAATCGCTGGTGAAATTGGGCCCTTCGCTCAAGGGGAAGATGTGGGTGTCACCAGGGAAGCTGAAGTCTCGGATTTATCAGGCTGTGGTATTACACCCTTCGCTGTCTAAATTTGAACTCCAGCCACGGGCGGGATGCCCATGCCACCTCAGAAGCCAAAGTCTATAAATCAAAAGGCATGGGTAGACGGTGGGGGGAATTGGCCGCACCCGCTTCGAATGGCGTGGGCGGGTGCACGTTGCCAGCTGGCTGGCGTCCTCTCCATTGGGGACGGCGGTTTCGCGTGTTTCTAAAATAGAGGGGATGATTGGTCGGCGCGCGGTGCAGCTGTTTTAACCCCCGGCGGATGGGCGCTTATTTTGCGCGACATCTATTTTGAGCGAACGTTTAGTAATCGGCACCGCTGAGGCTACGCTCGACGGAGCGTTGCCATGAGGTGAGGTCGGTTTGCAGGCGTTTCACGATCTCGGGGTTTTGCGCGGCAATGTCCCGCGTTTCCTTCGGATCGATGCTGAGGTCGAAAAGTTCGGTGGTCGGCGGTCCTTTGCGGCCTTGGCCGGTAACGAGTTTGTAGCGATTTTCGGTCCAAGCGGCGTGACCGCCGAAGTCCTTCGTTTTGGCGATGGGATGTTTGAAATTGTTGAAGAGAATGTTGGCCTGTTTGGTGGTGGGAGTGGTGCCACGGGAAAGATCCTCGGCGACCCAGCGAGCATTTTTGTTTTCACCCTGCGAATTATAACGCCAGAAGCCGATCGGTGTAGGGCGCGCCAGCATTGTACCGGCGCCGATCAGCGGGCGCAGGCTGATGCCGTCAAGGGGGCGCGTGGGCGAGGGATGTGTGAGTCCGAGGAAGTCGAGCACGGTCGGCAAGATATCCGAAGTGACGCAGGCGACGTTCGAAGTACGGGGAGCTGTAATTACGGCCGGCCATTCGATGATGGCAGGCACGCGGAGACCGCCCTCGTAAACTTCGCCCTTGCGCCCCCGCCAGCCGCCGTTGAACGAATCGGCTTCGTCGGCGATGGGGATGCCATTGTCGGAATTGAACCAAAGCAGAGTTTGGTCGGCGACGCCGAGGCGCCGTAGCTCGGCGCGAAAGGTACCGATCGCCCGATCCATCGCGGTAATTTCGGCAAAGCGAGCGCGCATTTCTTCTTTGGGGACGCGCGGGTAGAGGGCGAGATCCGCCGGTGTACCCGAGTAGGGCCCGTGGGGCGATCCGAACCAAACCACGAGGAAAAACGGTTTGTTTTCGGCGCGGACTTTGCGGGCGAAGCTGAGGGCCTCCGCGACAACCACCTCGGAGCTCTCGCCTCGGAAGATTTCGGGCGGGGCCCCGTTGCGGCTGAGGGGAGGATTCATTTCGAAGAAGTTGTCATGCGAGAGATACTCGTCGAAACCGAGGCGCTGAGGGTTGAGTGGGGAGTCTCTCTTAACGGCGCCGAGGTGCCATTTACCGAAATGGCCTGTGCGGTAACCGGCGGTTTTCAAGATTTGCGCGAGGGTGATTTCCTCAGGGCGGGTGGACCAATTGGGGGCGAAGGCGCCGGAGCGATTCGCGTGGCGGCCGGTCATGACGCTGGCGCGGGTGGGGGAGCAAACGGGGGAGGCGGCGTAAAAACGATCAAGTCGGAGTGCGGTGCGCGCCATTTCGTCGAGCACGGGGGTCTGGACGTGGGGGTGACCGTTGTAGCCGGTTTCGCCCCAGCCCTGATCATCGGCCATCATGAGGACGATGTTGGGTTGAGCGGGCGTGGCCGCATGGAGCGTAGGAAGAAATCCGAGGCAAAAGGTGGCGACGGTGAACAAATAACTAGGCATGCGGTTTTATTTTTTTGGGCCTTGGGTATTCCGAGAAAAGAAGGGGACTGAGCGAACGGCGATGTTGGGTAAATAGTAGCCGATCAAGAAGGGCCGCGCGGGTACACCGCACGGTTAGAGTTTGGCTTTTCGGTTGGCCTTCCGCACGGATGCGCTGGTGGAGGCGTCGACTCGAGGGGAAAGGTACTGGTCGAAGATTTCACCTTGGCCGAGAATTCGTGGGTCCTTTTGGCGCTGAAGTTCCGCACGGAGAGTGGCCCGCAGCGTGTTGAGAGCAGATTGGTGGACGGGATCAGCCGCGAGATTCTGCACGCAGTCGGGGTCGCTCGTCAGATCAAATAATTGTTCGCTCGGCCTTCGCCCGAAGGCGTGTTGCCAGAAGGGACTGAATTCACCGAGAGCTGTCACGAAGGTTTTGGAAGGGCTGGCATCGGTGTCTTTAGCTCCGAGTTCGGGGTTGCCGCAAGGCCAGCGATCCGGCGTAAAGTTTTGCACAAAGAAAAAATTGCCGGACCGAATCGCCCGTGTGGGATAGCCAAGACCAGCCGGTGAGCCGGGGCGGGCGAGGACGTCGTTGCGCTCGCGACCGAGGATGACGAAGGGACGGGCGACCGTGGGTTGACCGCTGAGCAGATCGCAAAAACTCCGACCGGTGAGCGGGGCCATGCCTTGGGCGGGGCCATTCACACCGAATAAGTCGAGGAACGTCGGAGCGAGATCGATGAAACTTAGAAAATCAGCGACGCGCCGACCGGGCTGGGCGATGCGGTTAGGCCAACTCGCAACCAAGGGAATGTGGTGAGCGTCGTCGTAGGTGTGGCCTTTGACGCGGGGGAAAGGCATGCCGTGATCGGAGGTGACGATGATGAGGGTCCGCGGAAGTTCGCCGCTAGCTTCGAGCGCAGCGATTAAGGAACCGACCTGCGCGTCGTAGGCCTCGACCTCAATTGCATAGTCAAGCATATCGCGGCGGACGAGCTCATGGTCGGGCCAGTAGGCGGGGACGCGGTCGATATCAGTGATTTTCTTACCGGCTTGAATACCGGAATCGCGGGCGTAGCCGCGATGCGGGTAGCGGCTGCCAAACCAGTAAAAGAAGGGCTGGCCGGGCGTACGGCGTTTGAGGAAAGCGGAGAGACCGGCGCCTGGGTTGCGATCATCGAGGTCGCCCGCATGGTCGAGGGCGAAGTTACGAGGTCGGCCGTCAGCCCGCTTCGCCTCGCCGGGGCCCCACGTTTTACCGGCTCCACCACAGGCGACGCCGGCTTGGGCGAGCGCTTCGCTGAAGGCCATAAACTTGGCCGGAAAAAACGGTTGATGATTGGCGGCGTCCTCGAGTTGCCAGGGATTGCGTCCCGTTAGTATAGCCGCGCGCGACGGCGCGCATTTTGAGGTGGGCGTGTAGGCGTGGTCGAAAACCAGACCACGGCGCGCAAGGCGGTCGATATGCGGGGTTTTGACCCAAGATACCCCGTAGGCCTCGCCAAAATGGCGGGAAGCATCGTCGGCGATAATAAAGAGAACCTGAGTGGGCGCGGCCGCCGAATCTGCGGCCGAGGCGGTTGAGCCCAAAGTGAGGAGCAGAAGTAAACGGCCGCAACCGGCCCGCAGGAGATTCACGGGGTGAATGTTTTTTGGTAGAGCGGCTGGCCGATGACGGAGTGGAAGATGCAGGTGAGCGCTTTGGTCTCGGGGACGTAGCGAATGCCCATGAAGCCGCCGCGACTGGCGGCGTAGGGACGTTCTACCCCGGGGTACATGGGCGGAACCGGCTGCGTGTGCTCGTCGCTGGTGGGTCCGCAACTGAACTCGTGAGTCTCGCGGCCGTTGCGGCGATCGGTCGAGTGGTACTGCCAGTGGCGGTCTCCACACATTAAAATCACATTGTTCATTTTCTGCTCTTTGAGCCACTCGAGAAACGCTTGTCCCTCGTGCCAGAAGCCGTTCAGGTTGGCGTGGCTGTCGCCCTTCATAAGTCGGTCGGGTCCGATGATGGCGTTCGGAGAAATAATAATGCGGTGATCAGCGTCGCTCGCGAGGAGAGTCGCCTTGAGCCAAGCTTTTTGGGTTGCGCCCCAGATGGACTTGGCCGGGCCATCCGCCAAGGTGTTACTGTCTCGGAATTCGCGGCTTTCGGTCAGCCACACTTGGACGCCCTGCCCCCAGCGAAATGTGCGGTACGGTTGTTCACTCATAGGAAACACTTGCCGAAAGACCTGCGCACCCTCTGCTGCGGTCAGCCACGCGACGTCGAGCTTCTGCTTCCCACGCGTCTCGGTGAAAATTGCGCCGGGGTCGACTTTCTGCGGGTTGACCCATTTCCCCTTCATGTGCGGGTCGGCATCGTTGAAGCGAAAGTCATGATCGTCCTTCATAAAGTATCCGCCGGTATGACGGTAGTAGTTTTGCATGGCGGGCAGGCCGAACATTTTTTGATAAGCCTGCCAGGCTTGGGGTACATTGCGCGCGAGGCCTTGGCCGTCGTAATAAACGGTGTCGCCAGCTGACACGCAAAAATCGGGCCGCTGCGCGATCATCGGCTGGTACGTGCTCTCGCCGCGGAGGTCTTGGCACGTGGTGAGATGAAACCACACCGCCGCCCGCTCGCGTGGGCTTGGCGCGGTCACAAATGAAAATGTTTCCGAGGTCTGCGCCGACTTGTTCTCACCAAGGCGATACTCGACGCGATAATGGGTGCGGCGCCCAGGCGAAAGGGACGTGAGTTTAAAGTGGAGCGCATGGTCCGCGGTCGACTCAGCTGTGGCCCAAGCGGTGACCGTCGATCCCTGAAGTGTGGGATCGTTTCCAAAATGGAGACGCGCTTGACCGGTGCGTCCCGGAATCAGACCGGCGGTATTCTGCCCGGCAGTCGCGGTCAAGCGGACGAGGATGATGGCGGTGCGATCGGTGATCTCGCCGGCCTTCGCTCCGCTGCCAAGATAAAGCGCTTTGGGGTCGTCCGCCACGGCGGCGTGCGTTGCGCTTGAAAGCAGCCACGCGAGGCACGAAACGCCAAAAATGAGGAGCTGACGTCTGGTGGTTTTCATGAAGGGACTAAAGGACGTTTAGGGCGGTGATTTCTTAATGGCGGACCGTCCTCGTTGAAGCGGTGGTGGCGGTTCTGTGGTCGCGGGGGAGGCTCGGGTGAATGGGGCGGATCCGCGGGTGGTCGATGAAGGCCGAGTCGGGGCCGCGTGGTTGCGGCGAAGGGAGCCGGCACGCGGTTGGGGCGAGGCGGCCGCGGTTGTCTGCCGAGCTCAGTGCTTCGAATGGGTCGACCAATGTCGCGGTCGGACCAATGTCGCGGTCGAACGAGCGTTCGCTCAGGATTCTTTTAAATTGTTTCTAGCGCGGAGGATCGATGGGGGCAGCGCTTGGACTGATGGGTTTGAAAACCGGTTAAGCTTTTTTCTTTTTCCCTTTTTGAGCGGTTTCTGCGCGACTCGCGCCGTCTGCCTCCGCGGCCGTCATCTTTTCTGGGAAGCGTCCTTGGTCGTCGGTGCGGATGATCCAGTTCTCGAGTTCGGCGCGCATCCTTTGCAGGGCCGCGAGGTGCTCGGGCTTGGTGGAGGCGGTGAGGTTATTGATTTCGTGAGGATCCGCGTTCATGTCGAAGAGTTGTTCCTCGGGTTGACGCGGTTGGCAGAGGAAAGCCTGGATGTCGTTGAGTTTCCCGGCCTGATGGAGTTGCGGGATCAACGTCCAAGCGGGGTATTGTCGTGCCTTATACGCGTTGGGGGCGAAGAAGGGCATTTCGGGGTTGAAGGTACGGATGTAGCGGTAGCGATTGTCGCGGACGGTACGGATGCGCATGGCGGTTTCGTCGCAGCGGTCACGGGCGCCGAAGACGTAGGTCTTTTCTTGAGTGACTTGAGGTCCGAGAAAAGGCACGCCCTGCATTTTAGCGGGAACCGGCGCACCGGCCAGGCTTAGGAGGGTGGGGGGCATATCAATTCCTTCGAGGAGTCGGCGGTCCGCGGCCCCTGCGCGGTAGTGGGCGGGAGCGGCGAGCCCCTTGGGCCAACGGACGATGAGTGGCACGCGGAGGCCCTCCTCGTAGCAGAATTGTTTACCGCGGATGTGTGACTCGCCGTTGTCGCCCATGAAAATCACGACGGTATGCTCGGCGAGACCTTCCTTTTCGAGACGAGCGAGGATCTGGGCGATCTTGCCATCAAGGCGGCGTGCGGAATCAAGGTAGTCGGCGTAGTCTTTGCGGATGACGGGATGATCGGGATAATACGGTGGCAAGACGACTTTGGCTGGATCTGTGATGCCCTCGGCTCGGTAGTCACGGTGGGTTTCTTGAAAATTAATCTGCGCGTAGAAAGGCTGGTGGGAAGCGAGGTCGGCCCAGCGGTCGCTTTGGAAAAGCTGGGGCTCGCGCGGGATGAAGTTCCAGTCGGTTTTGCCGGCACCGCGAAGGTTCATTTCCTCGGGGAATTCGCGGACATTGGCAGTGTAGTAACCGGCGGCGCGAAACCATTCACCGAGGGGGCGGACGCCATCAGGCAGCGGCTTTTTGTGGGGGGTGCGGTGTTGGTGGGCACCGAGGGTGGTTTGATAGAGACCGGTATTCCAAGCGGATCGTGCCGCCGAGCAGACCGGAGCGGTCGTGTAGAAACGATCGAAGCGCATACCGGTCGCCGCGAGGCGGTCGATCGCGGGCGTCGCGGCGGCGGGCTGCAGCCCGTAACAACTGTAAGCGGAGGGCCCGGTGTCTTCGGCGACCAACCAAAGAAAATTGGGCCGGGTGGGCGTGGCGGCGAAGGCCGTGATGGCGGCACCAGCGGTGAGCGCAGCGCAAAAAAGAGATCGGAAGGCAAGTCGTTGGAGTGGCATAGGGAAGGTGATTATGAGCTGAGCGGGCTAATGAAAAAGTGAAGAGCGGCGCCAGCCCTGCGGTGGGCGGTTGGTGATTGCATGAGCGGAGAGCAGCGGGCCACGTTCAAAGCTGGCGGTGTGACTGGGAGGAGCCGACGGGGCGGATACTGCCGGCGTCCGCGTGGCTGGCGTGGGTGGGCCGAGCGGCTCAGCGGTGCGCTTGAGCGTCCCCGCGGGATATTTAGCGTTTGAACATGGCGTCGGTGGAGTTACCGCCGCTGAGGACGTAAGCTAGCAGATCTTGAAGTTCACTCGGATTGAGCGAGTTGATCAGGCCAGGAGGCATCATGGAAACGGGGTAAGGTTTGCGCGAAGTGATGGCCGCGGTTTTCACGCGGATTTTTTCGTCGGGCATGAACGGGTTGGCCATGACGAGGAGATCGCCACCCTCTTCCCCGACGACGCGTCCGACGATGGGGTCGCCGCCGGTGCGCTCGATTTGTTCGCTGCCGAATTGATCGCTGATGACGGCGGAAGGATCGATGATATTCTCGAGAAGATCGCGGACGCTGTAACGGCCGGCGGCGCCGCTGAGATCGGGACCGGCGCCACTACCGCCCTCGTTGGCGAAGCGGTGGCAAGAGATGCAAGCGGTGGCGGTGAACATGGCCTTGCCGCGGGCAAAATCGCGGCCGGTGAGACGGGCGGGCAGGGACGCGACGACCTCCTTCAGCGTGTAAGCTTGGCCGGGCCCCTGCGGGGTGATGGCTGGAGCGGTGAAGGAAGGCGGGGGAGGGCTGGAGAGGGCGTCGAAGGCGGCGCGCTCGGTTTTGTTGGCAACAGTGGCGAGGGATTCGGTGCGGATGTTTTGGATGAATCCGTTAAAGCTATTGCCCCCTTTCCAGTTGCGGGTGCGGGGAAACCAAGAGAAAAATTCGGTGCGCAGTTTCGGTGTCCAACCGACGGTGGCATTGCGGAGAGAGTAGGCCAAGGCGATCTGCTGGCGGTCGGGCCGGCTGTTGGCGACGCTCTGGACGACCTTGCCGTAGTTATCGTTGCGGGCGATGACGTGGGCATCGCCGAGCTCGGCGGCGTTGGTGCTCGCAAGTTCGAAAACACTGAGGAGCGGAATGGTTTTGGCGACGACCTGCTTGGAATCCAGGTAGATGAGTAAAGCGACGAGTTCGCGGTTAACGAAGGCATCGGCGTGTGGGAAATGAGGTTCCAACCGGGCCGTGATGGTCGCGCAGGCTTCTGGGGTGGGCTTGCCCATGCGCGTGAAGGCGAGTTGCCAAGCGCGGAGGAGGGGTTGGCGCAGTTCGGCGGGCTGGGTGGCAAAGTCCAGCCGGCTGAGGGCCGCGAGGAGTTTGGGCTGGAGAGATTTATCGCCGACGCGGGCGAGGGCGATGAGCGCTTCGATGGAGGCTTGGGGCTGGAGCTCAGCGACGGCGCGATCCGACCAAGCGGCCGCGGGCTGCCGCTCGATGGCGATGCGGGCGGCGAAGCGGACGAAGCGGTCGGGATGGTTAAGGTGGGGCCAAGCGGTGTTGACGGCCTCTGGGCCGGTCCCTTCGGTGTGCAGGATCTCGAGGGCGCGGCGGAGTTGGGCGGCAGCGGTGGGAGCCGCGGGCTTGGCGGGAACGGTGCTGGCGGTTCCAGTGTAGGTTACGCGGTAGAGGGCGGCCTGGGTGCGGCGACCACCGACCGTGAAGTACATGGCGCCGTCGGCGGGATTAATGAGAAGATCGGTGAGCGGGAGAGGTTTGCCTGAGAGAAACTCAGTTTTCTCGCCGCGGAAGCTGGCGCCATCGGGCGTGAGATGAATGGCGTAGAGGGTGCCGAAAGTCCAATCGCAGGCGTAGAGGGCGTGCTGGAACTTGGCGGGAAACTTGGCGCCGGTTCCGAAGCTGACGCCCGTGGGGCAGCCGGGGCCAATGTTCACCACCTCGTTTAAGCTGTCGGCGTAGTAGGCGGGCCAGCGCCCCGCGCCGCTGCGCCAACCGTAATCGCCGCCATCGACGGCGTGATTGATACGGGTGGGCATATACCACGGTGAACCTTGGTCCCATTCCATATCGGAGTCGTAGGTGAAGAGCTCGCCGTTCTGATCGAACGCCATGTCATATTGATTGCGGAAACCGATGGAAAAAAGTTCGATTGATTTACCCTCGGGGTCGGTGCGCCCGATGTATCCACCGGGGGCATACTTGTTGCGGGCGTGCCCGCGCGCATCCCACATCCGCGGCAGCAGGTGATCCTCGCCCCAGGCGACCATGCGAGTCTTTTCCATCGCTTTGGGCAGATCGGTGTGATTCCCGTTGGCGAAATAAATGGATTTGCCGTCCGGCGCGAGGACGAGGGCGTGGGTGCCATGTTCACTGGAGCCGTTCATGGCCCGCAGGAATTTTATCTCGTCGAAGTGATCGTCGCCGTTGGTGTCGCGCACGCGCCAGAGACCGGTGCGTCCTTTGTTTTCGTTGACCATGACGTAGAGACTGTCGAAAGCATAAAGCAGCCCGTGGGCGCCGACCTCCAGCCGAGGGCCTGAGTCAGTGCGCGCCTTGTCTTTTTTCGCCTCGCGAGGAGCCTCGGTATCCGCTACCTTGATACTGCTGAAATCGAGATCGAGGTGTTCGACCTTGGCGGCAGCGCTGGTCCCGATGGCGGGAGGCGTGACGCGGTAGATGCCGCCGTATTGATCGCTGGCGAGGAGGCGGCCCTTGGGGTCGATCGTCAGGGCGACCCACGAACCTTGGTCACCCTTGGGAACGGTATAGATCAACTCCACTTTGAAGCCGGGGGCCACTTGGATGTCGTTGGCAGCCGTGGCGGTGGTAAGGGCGGCCATGGCGGCGCGGGAGGACTGGCCGGCGGTGGCGCCACCGTCAGCTTTTTTCTTGGTCGTTTGCGCGCAGATTACAGCGGGGAGAAGAAGGAGCAGAAGGGGGAGCGAACGGATCATGGGGTTGAGCTTTTTGAGGGGGGGGGTGGACGGGATTTAAAGGGAGCGTGGGCCGGCGGTTTGGGGCGAGAACAAACAGGGGGGGCGGCGTCAGGTGGGGGGCGGCGGGCAACGTACCGCCGGTCACTACGGGTGAGCGCGGCAACCGCCAAGTGGGGAGTTTTTAGAACCGATAGGTCGAGGAAAGGAAAAAGGCGCGTGGTTGAATGGGCACGTATTGCAGCATGGTATCTTTACCGGTGGCCGGGAGGGAGGTGAAGCTCTGGCGGTCGCCTGGGTTGACGCCCCAGCCGCGCCACGTCATGACCCCCTCGCTGTCGCTGAGGTTGTTAATATTGAAATTGACGGAGAAGCGTCGGGAGAAGGTCCAGCCCATGGCGAGATCGAATTGGTTGAAGCGAGGTAGCATGATCACGTTGGCGACGTTACCGGCGCGTTCACCCATGTGTTTCCAGGACAGGTTAGAAAAAAAGCGGGGCGTGCGGTAGGTCAGCGTGGTGTTGAGAATGAAGTCGGGGTTATTATCCGAAGGCTTGCCGGTGAAATCGAGATAGCTGTCATCGTCGCGGCCGTTGGCGCCGGGCACGAAAATCTTCCAAAGGGTGCCCTCGGACTTTTGCGCGGTGAAGACGGAACGGAGATTAAAATGCTCGGAAATTTTAAGTGAACCCTCGAGCTCGAGACCGTACGAGGTGACCATATTGTAGATTGGGTCAGGATAATAAGGGGTGACGCCATCGGCCTCGGTGGCCTGAGGGTTGCTATTAATGTTGCCGAGGCGGCTCCAGAAAGGAGTGGCGGTGAGGCTGAGGGCGCCCTTTTTCCAGCGGTAGCCGAGTTCCCATTGTTCGACACTTTGGGGGCGGGGTTTGAGCTGGTTCAATCGGAACTGTGACGTGTAAGTGCGGAAGAAGCCGTAATCGGGGGCCTTTTCGCCGTTGGCATAACGGATGTAGAACGAATTTTCGTTATTGATCACAAAGTTGGTGGCGGTTGACCAAGAAAAGCTGCGCACGCTTTTATCAAAGTTCCATTTGGCGGCAGGGTTGGGCAAGGTGAAGCGGTTGTCGGCCATCGTGAGCGGATTGCCATCGGCGCCTCCATAGGTGGGCTCCCAATTTCCGAGGGGGTTTTGGACGCCGGCCTGGTTGTAGCCCTTGACGACGAAGTTTTCGCTGCGGAAGCCCCAGTCGATGCCCCAGCGCGGGGTGAAATCCCATTTGTGACCGAAGAAGTAGGCGAATTGTCGGCTGATCGCATCGTCGCGGGTATAGCCCACGCCGAGTGCGGTAAAGCCCTCGGGATTCGTGAGCATGACGGGGCGGCCCGCGAAGCCGGCGATGGGGGTGAGGGCGGCGGCGAGGGTGCCGGCGGGAGCGGTGGCGGCGGTTGCGGGAATCCAAGTGATCGCCAGTGGAATCGGCTGTTCGACCAAAGGCGAAGCGGTCCGACCGCCGCTGGTTTGGCGATCGGAGATGCCAGAGTATCCGAAGAATCCGCCCGCGGTGAAGCTCATGGTGCGAAAGCGCTTGGTCAGCGAGAGGCGGTCCATGATCTCGTCGACGTGCTCATTGGCGACGCGGCCGTTATTGGTCCAAAGGGCGTTGGGCAGAATCCCGTTGTTGGGGAGGCGAGCGAAAACGACGACTTGGCCCGGGTTGTTCAGGGCGTTGGCGTTGACCGTGTAGTTTCCGTTGGAAGTCACCTCGGCGAGGACGCTACCGCTTTGGCGATCGCTGAACAGGTAGCGGCCGGCGGGCACGCGACCGTTTTGGCCACCGCCACTGAATTGAAAAGCCATCGTGCTGAAAAAATTTGGCCAGTCGAGGCTCCGCGGGGTGACGCCGGAGCTGGAGTTCCAGTCGGCCCAGTTGCGGGTGAACTTCACATTGTGGTTGAGCGACCAACCGTCGCCGAATTCGTGTTTCCACTCAGCGCCGAGATAACGTTCGCGCGAGCGGACGGCGTCGGTGGTGTCGAACGTGCCGAATTGATTGGCGCCTTCGCGTGGATATTGGTGGGAGCTTTTGGGTAGCAAGTTGGTACTGTAGCGGCTCAGACCGGGGTATTGGCGCGGGCTTTGGGGATCACGGGCGAGGAGGTACTCGTACCAGTGATTGCGGTCGTCCATGTATTTTCCGTAGAGCTTGAGAGAGCCGCGGCCGTAGTCCTTGAAGAGGTTCCCGCGCAGGACGAACCCATCGTTCATCGGATAACCGACGGGGGGGCGGTGGCCTTCGGCGTAGCGGTAGAAACCGCCGACGTTGTACATCCAGCCCTTGGTGCCGAGAGGGCCGCCGATGGTGAGATCTGTACGGTACTGGGGTGACCAGCGACCCTCGAGTCCGAGGCGGGTGCGGAGTTCGCCGCCGAACGTGGGGGTACCCACTCGGCTGATATAGTTGAAGGCACCGCCAGGCGAGTTGGAGGAAGTAATGGACGCGCTGCCGCCGCGCACGGCCTCGACGCGTTGGAGCGTGGCGTCGGGACGGTTGAAATAACCGGCGCCATAGTTGCCGAAGCTGACATTGGTGATGGGCAGGCCATCCTCCTGCATGGAAACGTAGTACTGGCCGCCCGCGCCGTCGCTGCTATCCGCGGAGATACCGCGCGAGTAGACCATGCCACGAATCTCACCGAGGGAAGAATTAACGAAAACGCCGGCGACATTAAGGAGCAAATCATCGGCGCTGAGCGGAACCTGCTCAGCAATCATTGCGGCATCGATGGTCGAGATGGCGGTGGTGGCCTTTTTTGCTTCGGTGGCGTTGAAGACGCCGGTGACGACAAAATCCTCGAGTTTGTAGGCATCACTTTTCGCGGGCGTCGCGGGAGCCAAGGAGTTGCCGGCGGGGGCGGAAGCGACTTGCGCGTTGGGGGTCGTGGCGAAACCTAGTGCGAGGGCAGTGGCAAAAAAAATGCGGCGGAATGCGGTCATTCGGTTTCGGATATCGAGTGGGTGGGCGGGGAATAAGACCGCTGGTTACGCAAAGTTGACGATGCGAGCAAAGGCAGGCCGCGTTTCTAAAAAAACCGGATTTGTAGTCGTAATCCGGATACAGAGACCACGGTGATCAACCCACCCCACGGGCGCGGAGCGGGCGCGGGGTGAGCGGGCAGGCAGGTGAAGTCGATAGGTCGGGACCAGCTTACGGCAGGGACTTGAGCCGGATGTCCTTGAATTGAATCGTCATCGGCGGGCCTTGGTGCAGCTGGAGGGCGAGGATGCCGGACTTGGCGCCTTTTTCGCCATCGGTATCGATGACATCAGCGGTGAGTTTGCCGTTGATGAAGTGCTGCAGGTGATTGCCATTGGCGATGATGACGATCTCGTTCCACTGGCCGAGCTTGTAGGCGGTGGCGATGTCAGCCGTCGGGGTGGCTACGCCCAATTTCTCGACTTCAGTTTTCTTTTTTTTGCCATCGGGAGCGGTGGTGGTCGCACCGATGCGGATTTTTTCGCCGCTCGTCATGAGGATGCCGCGGCCTTTTTCTTCATACAGCATGCCAGTATATTTGAAGGGCGAGTCGATATCGGCTTGATAGCCGCCGACGACGAAAGTCTCTGGGTCGATAAGTTTGCTGCGGTATTGAATGCCGGAGTTTCCCCCATTTTTTTCGTTTTGCGCGGTGAGTTTAAACTGGGCGCGGAGCTCGAAATTTGCCGGCTGGCCATCTTGGTACACGAGAAAGGTATTCGACTTCAGGACTTTTTCGTTGGTGGTCTGGCCGGTGAGGGCGCCGTCGCGGACGGACCAGAAATCCTTAAGGCCCTTCCATCCGGTGAGATCTTTGCCGTTGAAAATGGCTTTAAAGCCGGTGTCGGCGGCGAAGGTGCCGGACGCCAAAGCGGCCAAGCCGAATGCGAGTGTGCAGAAGCGGGAGCGGGGGAGTTTCATAGGAGGAGTGGGACTGCGAGAATGAGGTTGGAGCGAGGCTGGTTGAGGCGATGAACTGGGAAAAGGTGACCGACGAATTAGTGTTTGTGAACCGCGGGGGCGGTGAGGGTGTTGGCGACGGGGTTGGCTCGGAGGTAAGCGTCGACGTCTTTGGTGACGATGAGTTCGCCGTACATCATGAGCCAGTGGCCCGGAAATGTGCACACATATTCGTAGGTGCCCTCGGTCTGCGTAGCGGTGGCGGCGATGCGCAACGTCTCATTGCGACCGGGCTCGATCAACTTGGTGGCGGCGACGATCTCGGTGGACTCGGGTACCCAAGCGCGCCCACTTCGGTCGGTGAATTCGGGGGCCAACTCCATGGCGGCAGTGCCGATCTTGGTGCGGGTACCTGGTTTTACGACGACGAGATTGTGGGGCATTACGTCGGGGTTTTCGAAGATAATTTCGAAAGGGCGTCCAGCTTGGACGACGATGCGTGGGGTATCGTAGCGCATGCCCTCGACGACGGCGCGGACGATAAATACAGCAACGCGGAGACTGGAAAGAGAGGTGCGGAGAGGGTCGGCCTCGACGGCATTGAGCGTGCCGGTGAGTTCGTCGGCTACCTGGATGGCTTCGACGTAGTCTTTGCTGGTGCGTTCGCTGGCGTGGGTCTTAGCGGCCCAAGCGACGAGGGCGCGGGCGGCGGCGCCGGCAAGGGCGGGGGTCCAGCTGGTGCGAGGGAGGGCGCGAACACTTTGCGCGGCGGTCGCGGCCTGGTAGCCGCGCTCGATCATGGAGACGAGGGCGGCGAAGACCTTTTCGGGATCGCGTTTGGTGCTGACAGCGGAGCGCATCGCATCGCGTTGGATCGCGGCGACAATATTATCAGGTCCCTGGATATCGGTGATGGTCCTTGCGAGGATGGGCATCACGCGATCGAAGGCGGTGGCGCGCAGTTCGGGGTTGGGAATAAGATGGATGCCGCCGAGGAGACTGGCGAAGGCCAGCGGGGAAACTTTGGCTTCATCCCAGACGCCATTGAGGGAGCCGTCGGCGAGGGCCGCGGCGGCAAATCCCCAAGAGCGGCCCTCGGAATTATCGGCGAGGGCGAGGCGGCGCAAAGAGGCGCGTTCGGCGGCGAGCTGAGCGGGTGGTTGGGCGACGAGCAGACGGCCGACGGCGCGCACGTCGATCTCGGAAGGAGCGTCGATGGCGTTGACGAGAAGTGAGACGGGCGAGACGCGGCGGGCAGCGGCCAAGATGGCCAAGACCTCAGCGCGGAGCGCGTCGGTGACGCCGCTGCGACCGAGAAGATTTTCGCAGACATCGGGGCTGCGCGGCATTTTCAGGACTTCGGCGACGGTGAGGGTGCGCAGTAAGTAGCGGGTGCTCGCGGGATCGCCGTCGGCGAATTTACCGCCCTCGCCGATCCGTTGGCGCCAGAGCGGGCGGAGTTGGCGGAGGGTCTCACCGATGACGTAGTCGAGGTAGTAGTCGACGGGGAGCTTGGTGGCGGCGAGTGGGACCTCGGTGGCTTCGGGCACGTTGAAGAAGCTGGCGGCGCGGACGGCGTGAAGTCGCACGCGTTGATTTTCGTCGGTGGCTTGGCGTTGGATTAAAGCCAAGGCGTTGGGCACGCGATCACGCCAGTAGCAGAGCACGCGAGTGGCGGCGGCACGGGCGCCGGCATCGGGCGAGCGGAGCAGTTGGTTGAGGAGCTCGGGATTGACGACATTGTGCCATTGATGAACCCAGAGGGCCTCGGTGAGATGATGAGCGTACTCGGGATCTTTTTGATCGAGGCGGGCGACCCACGTCTTCACGGCGGCGATGACCGTGGTCGCGTCGTGTTTGCCGAGTTCAATCTTGGCGAGGTTGCGGATTTGATTTTCTCCGCGTTGGAGGAGGGCGAGGAGGGCGGGCAGCGGCTCGCCCTCGATTTTTGGTTGCCAAGCGAGTGGTCGATCCTCGGCGGTGATGCGGTAAATCCGCCCGTGAACATGGTCGCGGTTGGCATCGCGGAGGTGACTCTGGAGATGGCCGATGAGCGGGTTGTGCCAATCCACCACGTAAATGGCGCCATCGGGTCCCACGCTGGTGTCGATGGGGCGAAAATTTTTATCGCTGGATTGCATGATATCCGGCTGGCGGGTGCCCATAATACCAGCGCCGTCGTCGCCGAGTTTGACCCGGAAGATACCTTGGAAGCCAATGCAGTTTGGATTGAGATAGTTGCCCCAGTAATCGTCGGGAAAATGTTTACTCGTAAGAATAATACTACCGGCGGAAGGGCGCGAGGGGCGATCCCAGATGGTCTTCATTTTCGGGTGCTTGGCGGGATAGTCGATGCGACCGCTGAAGCCGGGGCCGAAATAGGTATTGTTGCCGGTGGCGTCGGTGATGATGTCGTTGCCCCAGTAGTCGAAGGCGCGGCCGTGGGGGTTGGCGAACCCGTAGGCCACGTAGGTTTCGAATTTAGCGGTGAGCGGCTCGTAGCGATAGATCGCGCCGTCGACATTGCGGACGACGCCGGCCACGGTTTCGACTTGCGAGCGGTGAAAGACGCCGTCGCTGAGGAGAATGGCCCCGCCTGGCTCATAGATAAGCGAGTTGGCGGTATGGTGCGAATCGGCTGAGTCGAGGCCCATGAGGACCCGTTCTTTGGTATCGGCTTTGCCGTCGCCGTCAGTATCGCGGACGAACCATAAATCGGGTGCCTGCATGAGCAGGATGCCGTCTTTGAAGAATTGAAATCCGGTGGGACAGTTAAGGTTATCGATGAAGTGGGTGACCTTATCGGCGCGGCCATCGCGGTCGGTATCCTCGAGGATGATGATGCTATCGCCTAGTTTTGAGGTTGGGGTGCGTTCGGGGTAATTGGGCCAGACGGCGACCCAGAGGCGGCCCTTGGTGTCCCAAGCCATTTGGACCGCCTTGGCGAGTTCCGGAAATTGTTTCTCGCTGGCGAAGAGATTGGCTTTGAGCCCCGGGGCGAGGGTCATCTTGAGGATGGCCTCGTCGCCGTCGATGAATTCGTAGGTGTTATCGATGTTGGGGCCGGGTTTGTTGGTGCCGAAAGCGGTGACGACCGGGAGTGGGAGCATCTCCACGGGCCCCGTCTTACCGGCGGCGAGAGCCCACGCTTTTCGTTCTAGATTGCTGGTCATGACGTCGCGTTGCGCCATCTCTTCCATCATTATCTGAGTGTTGGTAAGCTTGGGGGTATCGGGGTGAGAAACATAGGCGATTTTGGATCGGTCGCCGTAGATGTTGTAACCGTCGACGCTGCGGTAGCGGGAGTGCCACATTTCGTTTTTCTCGTTGATGGCGGCGCGAATTTTTTGCGCGTCGGCCGTGCTCGTGGCGGGGGCGGTTTCGCCGAAAAGCGCGGGGTAGATTTTTTCGGCAATCTTGGCTTCGCCGGCCTCGCTGAGATGAACGCCGTTGATCGTGAGGGGTTGGCCGCTGCGAGCGGCTTCGGCGAAGGCGGCTTGGGAGGGGGTGAATAAATCGACGAAAGTGACGCCGGCCTGATCGCGGGCGACTTCGGCCATCGCGGCGGTGTACGCGGCGAGGTTCGCGTTGATCGTGGGGTTGAAGGTGAAGTTGGGATCGGGATGTTTTTCGGTGGCGATCGGGGAGAAGAGGACGAGCTGGGGCGCGCCGAGCCCGTTATAATTTTTTGCGCGGGTATCGCGGAGGAATTTTTCCAAGTCTTCCTTGAATTTAGGCAGGCCCTCGGAACCGGCGAAGGATTCGTTATAGCCGAAGAACGAGAAGACGACGCCAGCTTGGACCTTAGAGAGCCACTCATCGGGTGTGCCAAAGTCCTTTGAGCGGGCGCGCGTGGTGACCTCGTCGCCTGGAGTGGCGAGATTGCGGACGATGAGTTGATGGGCGGGGTGTTTGATGTGCAGCATGGTCTCGAGCCAGCCATGATGCTGCATACGATCGGCCATACCGTTGCCGATGATGGCGACATGGGCACCCGCGCTCAGTTGAAAAGGCGGCATGGTAGGGCTAGCTTTGGGGGTCGCGGCAGAGTCGGTGGTCGTGGCGGTGGACGCGGGAGTGGTCGCCTTGGCGGCGGTCTTCTGCGGAGCGGGGGTGGGGGGGGGAGGCGGCGTGTCGCCCTCGCGGACGATTTTACCGAGCGCGTAGTCGGTCGGGGTGAGGCCATAACGTTGACCTCTGAAGCCGTACATGCGCGGCTTATAAGGATCGACGAGGCGGACGTCGGCCTTGGCGGGCACGGCTAGGCCGAGACCCCAATAGACGCCATTGATTACGAGACGGCGGAGACCTTCATCTTCCAAATCGGTTGCCGCGCCGAGGGTGGTGGTAAGGATTTTATTTTCTTTACCGGCTCCGTTGCGGTGGAGCCGAGTCCAAGCGACGGGCATGGCGGGGTCATTGATGCCCTGCTCTTGCTTGTCGCCAGCACGTTTTTTGCGGTGGTCGGCGGGGGTGTCGCTAGGATTCATCCCCTTGAGGCTGAGGCCGCGGAGAAGGATTTTGGCATCGGCGGGTGGGTAGGCCTCGTAGACGTCGCTGTTGCCAAAAATGGTGGTGACGCCGCGGAGGAGGGGATCGTTTTTAGAGGAAGGTTCGGTGATGGTGCGGGTGGCCTCGGACTTATGTTTACCCCAGTGGGTGACCCACGTTTCGCCGAGCACGTGTTTGCCCCAGCCGCCCAACCATGGCCCCTTGCTGTTCCAAGAGTAGTCGGACCATGTGCTGGTGGCGGGAATGTTGAAGGCATGGGTTGAGGTGCGCAGTGCGATGATCGGGATCCCACGCAGATAGGCGTCGACGAAGTGCTTCATTTGGTCGTCCGGCCAATTGCGGAAACGCAGGGAGAGAACGATCAGGTCGGCAGAATCGATGGCCTCGGCCCCCGCGAGCGATTTTTGATTTTCTGGATTAATGGTTCCATCGGGATCGAGTGCGAAGAGCACAGTCGCCTTGAAGCCGTGCCGTTGACTGAGAATCTTGGCGAGCATGGGCAGCGCCTCCTCGCTACGATATTCTTCGTCGCCTGAAAGCAGAACCACGTGTTTACCCTGTGCTTTGGTCTCGGTGGGCGGATTGAGGACCAAGGTGGGTTGTGCGGCGGCGACCGAGATCAAGGCCAGAAATGCGAGCAGGGGCAGGAGTGAGCGGATCATAATTAAAAGCGGATAACGGGGGAAGCCGAGGGAGATCGAGCGGCCTCTTTGGAGAAGGAAAAAAGATAAGAGGGAAAGGGGAGCGTGCGGTGGGTGACCGCGTTTAGGCGGGGCCGTTGGCGAAGCCTGCCTCGGCGATGGTGTCGCGCAGAAACGCGTGGCCCTGCTCAGCGATCTCCCAGGCAGGCGAGAACTCGCGCCAAACGTTGATTGAATTGGCAAACGCGGGATCGGCGCGACTGAAGCCCTCGACGATCAACCAGCCCTCGTAGTTGACGCTGGCTAAGGTGTTCAGGGTTTCCTGGAAATTGATGTGGCCGCGGCCAGGCGTGCCGCGATCGTTCTCACTAAGGTGGACGTGCGCGAGCACGGGGGCGATAGTGCGGATCGCCTCAGCGGATCGCTTCTCCTCGATATTGGCGTGGTGAGTATCGAACATCGCTCTTACGTGCGGATGATCAGTCAGGTCGATGAGATTCCTGAGCTGGACCATCGTATTGCACAGGTAACATTCAAAGCGATTGAGGGCCTCGGGCGCGATCGTGACCCCGGCTTGCTGGGCGTAATCACCGGCGGCACGCAAGACTTCGGCGCTACGTTGGTATTCCTCTGGTTTGGGTTCAGCCCGGGTGAAGGTCGCGAAGGCCGAGTGGAAGGGGCCGCCGAGAAGGTTGGCACCCACATCGACGGTGCGATCGATATTCCTTTTTAAGATATCAATGGCCTTGGCGCGTACTGCGGGATCGGCGCTGATGGGATTGGCGTCGGCCCCCAGTACGGTCACGCAAGTGACCCCAAGCCCAAGGTCGCGCAGGTGCGTGCCAAACCGCTGATAAATGGCCGAGTCGGTCTGGCCCATGCAAATTTCAACCCCGTCGTAGCCGATTTTGCCGAGGCGCTCGACGTGTGGTAGAAAATCACCAGAGATTGCCGCGGTCCAAGCCAAGAGATTGAAACCGAGTTTGGGCATGGTCTAGAGAACGATTAAGTCGTGGGCAAAACCGGCAACGACCGGGCCTGGCGCGCTCTTGGGTAGGTCTTGCGCAAGAGCGCGCCCAGCGGGCGGCAGGGGGGCCGGCGCTCAGATCTTTTTAACTTTTTCCCATCGGCCGGTCTTAGCGGATTTGAGTACGGCATCGGTAACGTAGTCGGTGGCAAGACCTTCGCGGAAGCTCGGGGCGGCCGGTTTGCCGGAGTCGAGGCCGGCGATGAAGTCGGCGACTTGGTGGACGAAGCTGTGCTCGTAGCCGATGGCGAGACCGGGCACCCACCAGTTTTTCATGTAAGGTTGATCGCCGTCGGTTACGTGGATGCTGCGCCAGCCGCGGGTGAGGCCGCCGTCGCGGTGATCGAAATATTGTAGCCGGTGGAGATCATGGAGATCCCAGGCGATGGAGCCGTTTTCACCGTTAATCTCGAGGGTGTATTGCGCCTTGTGCCCGCGGGCGTAGCGGGTCGATTCGAATGTCGCGAGGGAGCCATTGCTGAAGCGGGCGAGGAAGGCGCTCGCGTCGTCAATTCCGACTTTTTGTTTCTTGCCCGTAAGGGCGTGAGCGCGCTCTTTGACGAACGTCTCGGTCATGCCGGTGACGGTGTCGATCGAACCGTTCAGCCACATGGCGGTGTCGATGCAGTGGGCGAGGAGATCGCCGGTGACGCCGCTGCCAGCGACGCTTACGTCAAGTCGCCAAGTGCCGGGGCCGCCCTGCGGGACGTCGGCGTTGATGGTCCAGTCTTGAAGGAACTTGGCTCGATAGTGAAAAATTTTCCCGAGCTTGCCCTCGTCGATCAATTGTTTGGCCAGAGTGACGGCGGGAATTCGGCGGTAGTTGTACCAGACCATATTCGCGACTTTGGCCTTTTCGATGGCCTTGACCATGGTGAGAGCCTCGGCGCCATTCATGCCGAGGGGTTTTTCGCAAAGAATCATCTTGCCGGCCTTAGCCGCGGCGATGGCGATCTCAGCATGGACGTTGTTGGGCGCGGCGATGTCGATCACATCGATATCCTCGCGGGCGATCAGGGCTTTCCAGTCGGTCTCAACAGATTGGTATCCCCAAGTGTTGGCAAAGGCGGCGGTCTTGGCGCCGTCGCGACCGCAAGCCGCCTTGAGGACGACCTGATGCTGAAGTGGAAAGAAATTATTGACCTTGCGGAATGCGTTGGAGTGCGCGCGGCCCATGAAGCCGTAGCCGATCATGCCGATATTGAGTGGTTTCATAAAAAACGGAGAGGGTGGATTATTTTTGAAGGTGAGGGGGTGCCCCGCCTCAGTGAACGATCGCGACCGCTGCATGGCGGTGCGGGCAGAGGGTGCTGAAGCGGAGCTGAAGCCGAGTGGCGGGGCGCGGCGGTTGGCGAGTTAGGCGACCCAGCCGTGATTTTTGCGAACTTCAATCATGGCGGCGAGGATATCATTCCACGTTTGCTGCTTCATGAGCACCTCGTTGGGAAACATGCAGCCGTCCCAGCAGATATGTTTGATTTTTTTGGTAACCTTACCCTTGCCATCTCGCAGCCAGTAGCCGGAGTCGCGCGGGATATTGAGTTTACCCTTGGGATCGGTGGCGAGGCAATGGCGTCCCGTTTTTTCGTGTGAGCCCGAGCCGAAAACACTGCCATCATTCTGCGCGACGTGGAAATCGATCGTCCACGGCCGCAGGGCGTCCGTGAGTTTGACCATGGCCTTGTGGAATTCGGCGGGTTCCCAGTGGAAGTTTTTGGGGACGATCCGATGGGCCTCGGCGTTTTCACCCAAGGTGTAGAGCAGCGTGTGGGACATATCGGCCTGAAAGCCGACGACCTTGGGCATGGCGGTTTCTTCGAGAAGATTGACCATGTTTTTCCATGAATGCATCCCGCCCCAGCAAATTTCGCCCTCGGCCGCGATGCGTTCGCCGTTGTCCTTGGCGATCTTGCCAGCCTCGCGGAAGGATTGGGCGATTAGTTTGGTCGTGGCCTTGGGATTGGCGTCCCACGTTTTGACGCTGGTGGCGCTATCAACGCGCACGATGCCATACGGGCGGACGCCTAGCTCGCGCAGTTTTTTCGCGATGTTAATCGCCTTGCGCACGTGGGTAACCCAAGCGGAGCGGGCCTTCTCATCGCCTCCGGCGGCCGCGTCGAACCAGACGGGCGCGACGACCGAGCCGACCACGAGGCCCTTGGCCTTGATCTTCGCGGCGAGGGCCTTGATGCCGTCGTCGGAGATATCGATATCCGTGTGGGGATTGTACAGAAACAGATCGACGCCATCGAATTTGACGCCGTCGACCTCGGCTTGCGCCGTCATGGTGAGCATCTGGTCGAGCTCGATAAACGGTTCGGCGCCAGGACTGCCCTTGCCGACAAGGCCGGGCCACATTGCGTTGTGAAGTTTGGGATAATTATTTTGAGGCATGGGAGGAGTGAGACGATTAATTTTCAGGAGGGCAAAAGAGCGGAGAGGCACCCGACGAACCGGGCCCATGCGGAGGGGCAAGATTTCGGTGTGCGGCGGGTGCGCAGGGCGTTGGCGGGCAGGACGTGCGCCGGGAAACGACCGAGCCGGCTTGGGGGGTGCCGCTTAGAAGGTGTTAGTGCGGTAGGCGCCCATAGCTGGGGCGTTGGGATTAACCTCGGGACCGAAGTAGCGCAGGCAGACGAGCGGTTCGGTGCCACTGGTGTTCTCGAACGTCACGCCGGCTTTGGCGCCATCTTCGGTGCAGAAATATTCGTCCTCGGTCAACTCGTGAAAACGAATGAGTTTCGGGCTGACGAGCGGCTGGTCGTTAATTTTGCCGCTCCCTTGCACGCAGGTGAGTCCGTAGGCGCCGGTATCCTTGACGGTACACTTGGTACCTGGGTCGACGGTGATTTCCTTGGCGGTGAAGAGTTGTTCGCCGTCGACTTTGCCATAAACGATCCAGCGATCCACGTAGCCCTCGCTCCGCGTGTCGGCAACGGGGACGGGCTCGAGGTAGTGGTTGTCTTTGAAGTGGGGGTCCACGTTCTTTTCCCAATCGAGCTGATCGATGATGAAGTCGATATCTTGGTGCTTCGACTTGGGCATGTCTTTTACGAGAAGGCTCCACGGAACCTCCCGACCCTCGACGAGATTCTGGTACATCCCGAAGACGTCGCTGCCCCATTGCGGCTCGTAGGTGCAGAGGCTGCCGGGAGCGTGAAGAATGCAAGGATCAATGAGCCACCCGGTCCCCGGTTTTAAACGATACGCCTTTGAAAGATCGAGGATGCCGTTATCGCCCTTGTTCCAATTCTCGATGCATTTCCGCACTTGGGCTTTGGTCGTGCCAGGCTCAAACCCCATGAACGTGTACGGGAAATTGTTGCCGACATTATTGTGCTGCGGCGGGAAATAGTAGGATTCAGGCTTACCCTCCTGTCCGACCAACTTCGCCTGTGACGCGCTTTGGTGCATATGATGCGGGATCGGTCCCATGTTATCGAAAAACTTCGAATAGACCGGCCATTTGCGATATTTCTTCCAGATCGCTTTCCCCACCAGCGTGGCGCCGCATTCCTCGACCGCTTGGTGCAACGTGAACCTTTCTTTGCCCAAGACGCAGTAGCTCAGACCTTCGTCCGCCGCCCGCCCTTCATTCGCGGTAACCGTCGTCGAGGCGAACCAACGTTCGTCAATGCCGCCGCGGTTTAGGCCGTAGGCGTAGGTATCATCTGGATGTAGTTTGATGCGGAGACCCGGCTGGAGAAACGAGCGCGGGACCCACGCAGGCGCAAGTCGAAGGAGCCCGCCGGTTTCGGCGAGGGTCGCTTCGACGCGGCTTTTGACTTTGTTTTTGACCGTTTTGAGCTGGTTGACGGAGGTGATCGACATAGAAAGTTTAATTGGCCCGTGACCCGCAGACTGGGTTTGGCGAATAAATAAAAGCAGAGGGTGAGCGCTGTCAGTTTGACTCTACGCTATCGCGAAGAAAATGCCTAGTAAAGCGGCGGCGCGTTTTGGTGAAATTACGGCATTCGAGCGTCCCTCCCGCCACGCCTCATCCCAATCAGTCGGCATGGAGGCAGGGCATGGCTTCGGCGATCGATTGCTGCGGGGTACTGCTGAGGCGGTTTACGTTCGCTGCTGGTAGCGGGTCCGATAGCCGCGCGGGGTTTCTGCCATAAATTTCCTGAACTCCTTGGTGAAGTGGCTCTGGTCGGCGAAACCGAACTCGTTGGCGACTTCTGCCAGTGTTTTGCGCGAGAAGACCAAGGCGCTGCAACTCATGCGGACGCGCAGTTGGCGGATGTAGTCGTGGGGCGAGCTGTTATAGGCTGCCTGAAATTGCCGCTCGAATGCGCGCACGGATAAGCCGCAGACCTTCGCTAAATCTTCGTTGGTGATCCGTTCGGCGTAATTCTGGCTAACAAAGCGAATCGCGACGCTGAGCGGCGAGCCGGCGGGTGCGGCGGTATCCGCATCCTGGGAGTCGCGTTCGATGACGGGGCGCGTGACCCCAGCAGTCCCGACGATGCGACCTTCGCGGTCGCGGAGTGGCACTTTTGAAGTCACGCACCAGCGCGCGGTGTGATTGAACCGGCCAACGAGCTCCACGCGTGAAAGAATCCGCTCGCCGCGGAGGACTCGCTCATCGTCGATGCGATATTGGTTGGCGAGGACCTCTCCGCAAAAATCGTAGTCGGTGCGCCCGATGAGTTCAGCCCGTGTCTTGACGCCGAAATTTAGGACGAGAGCGACGTTGGCCCACTCGTAGTGGCCGGCCTCATCTTTGATCCAGAGCGGGGTATCCTCTAGGTAGTCGAAAAGCTCAATCACCTCTGGCGCGAGCGTGCCAATCCGGCTGAGAGTCGCAAGCATGTTGCCGTCGGTGGAGGTCATGCCCAACCGTCATCAACTTCGGGGGCGCGCGCAAGCGTGCGGCGTTCGCCGGAGCGGCTTCTCTCCTGCCTATTGGGCGAGATAATCGCAGGCCCAGGACGGCGCTGGCCGCGCGGGCACGCGGGCTTGGCAGTCAATCAGACCGACTTTCCCCAAAGCGACTGCAGCCGTGATGACGACTCCGGGCCCGGCTAAAATGAGCTGACGGGGCAAACGCCGGCTCTTGATAAACTGAGGTTCTCGTCCGACCGGCGGCGAGGGGGATGATTTTAGTTTTG
Organism: Opitutus sp. GAS368; assembly: GCA_945903465.1. Lineage (GTDB taxonomy): Bacteria > Verrucomicrobiota > Verrucomicrobiia > Opitutales > Opitutaceae > ER46. Next base: position 39,668 of record CAMDOF010000001.1, on the reverse strand, counting down.
GCAGGCGCGCACAGGATTAATCGAAGGCCACGCGAGAACTTGTCTTTAGGTAATCCGCAATTTCTGCGGCGAAGGTTTCGCCGAACTCGGCGCGTTTCTTTTCACCGATGCCGGGGATGCCTTCCATCTCTTCCAGCGTTTTGGGATAGTGTCGGGCCATCGCGCGCAGGGTCGTGTCGCCAAATACGATGTAGGCGGGCACGCGGCGCTCATCAGCAATTTCTTTGCGAAGTGCACGTAGTCGCGCAAAAAGGATCTCGTCGCACGCGATATCGCCTTCGCGGCGCACGGCCGCACGTTTCGCTTTCGGTAAATCCATCGGCTTCGTCAGCGTGATCGGCGTGCGCGCTTTTAATACGGCGAGGCCCCCGGCGTTTAGTTCCAACGTGGCAAACTCACCGGCCGCCACGCCGAGAAAACCGAGCCGGATTAACTCCCGCCCCACGGCTGCCCACTCGGGGCGGCTGAGCTCGCCACCGATGCCGAAAGTCGTGAGCTGATCGTGCCCCCACCGCCGGATTTTTTCCGTATCTGCACCCGTGAGCACTTCGATCACATGGTTAATGCCCACGCCAAAGCGGGCGTTTTGCGATATGCGATAAACACAGGATAAAAATTTTTGAGCAACGATGGTGCCGTCGTAGGTTTCGCGCGGCTCCGCGCAGTTGTCGCAGCCCGCACAATTATCCAGTGGATATTTCTCGCCAAAATAGGCGAGCAACTCCGCGCGGCGGCAGGCCGAGCTTTCCGCGTAGTGGACGATTTGACGCAGCTGCGCGCGCGCGATTTGGAGTTCTTGCGGGTTGGTGATCTCGTCCAGAAAATGCGTTTGCTTCGCGATATCCCCCGGGCTGAACAATAACAGGCAGTCGCCCGGTAATCCGTCGCGGCCTGCGCGGCCCGTCTCCTGATAATAGCCCTCAATGTTCTTCGGAAGATCGTGGTGGATGACCCAACGCACGTTCGGCTTGTTGATCCCCATGCCAAAGGCGATGGTCGCGCAGATAATGCGGGTGTCGTCGCGCAGGAATGATTCTTGATTTCGCGCGCGCGCGCCCGCCTCCAGACCGGCATGGTAGGCCTTCGCGGAGAAGCCGCGTCCAGCCAGCGCCTCGGCCACGCGCTCCGCAGTCGCGCGGCTCGCGCAATAAATGATGCCGCTCTCGCTCTCCCGCTTCTTCACGAAGTCGATAATTTGCTTGGCCGGCTGGTCTTTGGGTACGACCCGATAGGTGAGGTTGGGCCGGTTGAAACTCGCGACAAATACGGTCGGCTCCCGCAGTTTAAGATGAGTGATGATATCCTGCTTCACGCGTCCGGTGGCAGTCGCCGTCAGTGCCATCATCGGCACTTCAGGTAACGCCACGCGCAACTTCGCCAGTTGCCGATACTCGGGTCGGAAGTCATGGCCCCACTCTGAAACGCAGTGCGCTTCGTCGATGGCGAGGGCGGTCACCTGCCATTTTTTTAAATTCTCCACCCATCCTTCCAACATCAACCGCTCCGGGGCGACGTAGAGCAGTTTGTACTCGCCGCGGTGGAGTCCGCGCAAGCGCGCGCGGGCTTCGTCGGCCCCCAGCGTGGAGTTCAGGAAAGTCGCGGCGACGCCGCTCGCTTGCAACGCATCGACTTGATCTTTCATCAAGGCGATCAGCGGTGAGACCACGACGGTCAGACCGGGCCGGACCAATGCCGGCAGTTGGAAACAAAGGGACTTCCCTCCGCCCGTCGGCAGCAGCGCAAACACATCGCGACCGGCGAGACTGGCTTCACAGATTTCCCGTTGCAGCGGACGAAACGTCGAATAGCCAAACGTGATTTTGAGAAGGTTTGAAAGTTGGGCCACGGGTCGGTCAGCGTGAACGCCATGCCGGTGCGCTGCCCACGAAAAAATGCGCGAAAGCTTGATAATTCTGCGTTGTGCTGACCGCCCCGTTGCTGCGTCCAGTGATCCCGCCGCGCTTAACCGTCTAAGTTCTCAGCGGAGAAATCGCTTCGCCGACTCTGCCTTCGGCCGGACGCACGAGAATCTGAAAATTCTCCCAATACCCACCACCACGCTCGTCATCCCTACGGGGTTCGCTGCACTTCGACGTCTTTTTGATGCTGGGAGAGGCCCTCGGGCCTTTAGTGGAATCGCCAAGGTGATTCTCGAACTGGGCTGACGCCAGCCGTGGGCGACGCCGCGCGCTCGCTGGCGGCTGATCGTCGGAGCTTTGCGGTCACGTTGCGCCGACTTCATTTTCCCGACGATCGCCGGGCCGATCGCAGTGAGGTCAAATCAAAGTTTATCAGTGACGCAGCGACGGCTTTGGCTTTGCGGATCGCATGGGCGGCTCCAATGTCATGCCGCCAGAGTGCGCGCGCGGCGTCGGTTCGCTGGCGGTACGCGGGGTGCCTTGCTCATAAGAATTTCACCTCGGTTTTGTTGAGATCTTTGCATTGCCAACCGATCGATTCTTCCGTCTCTTTCGAACAACGTGCTGCGATTGTTCACCCGTTGCTGCTTTCTCTTTTTAATGCTTCGATGCCTGTCGGTCTTCGCCGCAGCCCCGCGCGTCTTCGTTCTGCCGGGTGCCAGCAAGGACGCGGTGATTGATGCTTACGGCTGGCCGAATGGATCGTCCCAATCAGGAAATCGGGAAGTCCTGAGCTACTCGCAAGGGCAGGTGACGCTGGCGGATGGCCGGGTCGAGCGAGTGGATTTTTCGATGAGTGGGGTTTGGCCGCCACCCCGCCCCCGTCCCGTTCCGCCTTCCTCGAGCTCGGTGAAAAGACCGGCCGCTCCGGTTGATTTTTGGTTTAGCACGCCCGATGATGCTTCAAGGGAATCGACTCGTCGGCAGGTTCGTATTCTTGCTTTGTTCACCGTTTCGGAGGGGTCCCCAGCCAGCCAGCAATTTAAAAAGGATGTGGAATTGCACCCGGAATTCTTTGATGCATTTTCGGAGGAGTTTGTTTTTCTACGGATCGAATTCGCCGGACCTGAGGCGATTCCGCTCGATGATAGCGATGAAAAGAGCCGCTGGCGCGACCGCGCGGGAGTGACGACTTATCCGAGCTTAGCGGTATTTTCCGCGGGGGGAGTGTTCCTTGGAGCGGCCGATTTAATGAAAGTGCCGCCGGGTGCTAATTATCGGGAGCGGGCGATATCAGCGGTGCAGGCCGCGAGCGGCGCGGCGATCTTACCGCCGGCGCTCACCGCACCTGTGGGCAACCCGGAAACAGTTGCGTCCATCCCGATTGAACCGACCGTGGCGGCGAAAGGTTCGGCGGATAATGTGATTCTCGACTCAAGTCTCTTCGCGGCTCGTTGGATCCTCTTAGTCGCGGTTAGCGGTGGCGTGATTCTGGTCGTTGGGCTTTTTGTACTGGTGTGGCGTTCTTGGCAGGCCTCGCCTGCGGGAGCGTCCCGTTCGGGTATTTCTTCCCGCATGTCAGACGCCGCTGGTGGTTTGCCCTCGATCACCGAGATTGCGACTTGGCCCAAGGAGCGGCTCGTCAAGTTGATTGCAGTGCTCGCTGAATCGGAGGGATACAAAGCCGTTGTGCAGCCAGGTATCAGCGATAAAGACATTGCGTTGTATCGCTCGGAGGAGCGTCACGCCTGTGTGCTCATTGTTTGCTCGCCGAGTTCCGCTGGGGTAGTTCCAGCGAAAAAGGTCCGCGAGCTTTTCGGGACGCTCACCGCCGAGGGAGTCGATCTCGGTTGGTTCGTTTCTTTGAGCGGTTTCATGAGCGAGGCGAGAGCGTTTGCGAGCCAGAATCAGATCATCTTAATTGATGGAGAATGGATCATGGCTCGTCTCCGAGATATACCGCCAATTTCGGTGCCAAGGGTCTTGGCGCAAACGCGAATGGCGCCACTGGGCGGGTAACTTCGGGAGAGGGGGACGCTTCGTGAGATCCTCGGATGGTAATATTTTTTTACAAACCTTCCGCGGTTTTGCAGACCTCGATCAACGGGGGGCGCCGCTCTATCCGGCCTGAAAATCTCTGACGGGAGTCCGTCGTTCGGGGCGCAGCTCCGCCCACGCACTAACGACGGCTCGCCCTGGAGGTCCAGCGCGAAGGTCTCGTTCTCCTACCAACGGTCGTTAAGTTAGATACTTCGGCTTGCAAGGTGGCGCGGCCAGCTTGCTCGTGAGTGAAAGTCCACGTTCAAGCGCGATTGGTATTTAGTAGCGAAAGCCTAACTGACGGGTGACGGGCCCGCGGGCTCCGCCCGCGGCAAAGCGGGGGCGGCGGGCGCGGCGGGAACGCGGCGTGGTTTTTGGAAGGTAGTAGTGGGCTCGATTGCGCGGTCACGATTGGGCGGGCCGCAGGGATGTCTTCGGCCAACGACGCTACGGGCCCGCGCGATCAGATGCAGAGAGCCAGTCGGCCAATCAGCGGACCAAGGCGCCAAGGGCGGCTTCGCCGAGAATTTTCCAGAGGGCGCCGGAGTCGGGTTTAGCAAGGGTACCGCCGAGAGTGAATGAGCGCGACATCAGTTGGTAGCCCTTATCATCTTTTTGGGTACCGAGCATACCTACTTTTTGAAGGAGATAGCCGAGTTCGCCCTTGGCACCGAGTTGGAGGACGACGTTGATGGGAGCGTTGGGGAGATCGTCGGTGGTCTTGCTGGCAATGCCGCCGGTGCCGGTCAGGTGGAGATTGGGTGAGAGAATGTCGAGGGAAGAGAGTTTGAAGCTGAGGTCAGGGGCGCGTTCGACCTGGATTTTCAAGCTGTCGAACGGGACTTCATTTAATGCGCGGGCGAGCTCGCCCACCGCGGACGCCGTGTCGGAGCCGCGAGCGGCGCCGAGGACGGAAAGACCGAAGGAAGCTAAATTGACCGCGGCGCCCGCGCCACCTTTGCGGGAAAGCGCGCGGGCCACGCCCTTGGTGCCGGTGATCTCGAATTTGCCGAAAGCGTTAAGGGCCAGATCACTCATGTTCGAGCCCTGACCGCTCAGTCGGGCGGTGACGGTGGCCTTGGTTTCGAGGGTTGGCTTTTCGTCAGGATTCGAGGCACGGAGAAATGCGCCGACATCGAAGTTTTGCACATCGGCGGAGGCGGTGAGTGCGTAGGGCTTGGGCTGTTGAGAGGCGAAACGAATCCCGCCGGCCAACTTGAACGGATTTTCCTTAAACCGGCCCTCCAGACCATCGAGCGAGAGCTGGGTTGGGCTGATGACGGCGCTGCCGCGCACGCCGCTAATGACATAGTCCTTGCCATAAAGGATGCGCTTAAGATCGAGTTCGGCTTTACCGCTGGCGCCCTGCCAGAATGGTTGGGCGTCGCGCGCGGGCTTGGCGCTGTTCCCGACCGCGGCGGTCGTGGCCGCTGGGCTGCCAGGGGAAGGGCGACCCGGGCTACTCGCGACGGGCGCGGTCGGGCGCGCGGCGCGGATGATGGTGGTGTTGCCAGACCGTTCAGGTGCGGACGGGGCGGTGGTGGTGGCGGGTAGTGGCGTCGCGGCAGGCGCGAGGATGGCGAGCGCCTGAAAATCGTCGATCACGAGAACGTTGCTGCCAATTTTTGCACTGAAGACGGGGGACTTTTTATCGGTGGCTAGGCCGAGCGTGCCCGCGAGGGCTAGATCCGATTTGCGGGTGCCTTGAGTGAGCGTCAGCGGTGCGGTGAAGGTGGCGGTGCCGTCTGCGGCGAGACGAGCGGTGATGGATGTTTCGATGGTGCCGAGGGGCAGATTATTCTGTTTCGCGACTAAGTCCGTGAGTGTGATGACGGCCTTGACTTGGGACGTTTCGTCAAGGGTGGCGTCGAAGGTTGCCTTTAGTAGTCCGCGTTTGAGGGTCGCGTAGGGAGTGAGGACGGGCTGTTGGGTGAGGGCGGGAAGATCGGCACTGAGCGTACCCTGAGCGGTCGCTTGAAGTTTTTTACCGAAGGAGGCGGTGCCAGCGACGACGAGAGTCGCGAGGGGGGTACCGCCCTGTTTGATCGAAAATGATTTTATGTCATAGGCGATGCTGGCGGCGCGATGGGTTGCCGAAAGCTGGGTGGATAAGTCGAGATTTTGAGCGAGAGTCTGGCCGTCGATTACGGCGGAGACGGCGCGCAGCGTCACTGGCTCGGTGGTGATGACGGTGAGGTCGTCGAGGGTGCGCAGGGTCAGGTCCAGGGCGGTGCCGCCGAAGGTACCGGAAAGCTTGGATTTGGGGAGGAAAGATTCGCCCCAAGCGAGGGGAATTTCGCCGAGGCGAACGCGTGCGGTGGGGGTGGCTGGGTTAGTGGGTGTGATCGCGGTTTTTTGCAGATTGATTTGGATGGGCTGGAGTAATTCCTCTGAAAAAAGGAGGCCGCCAGCGCTGGATTTGGCCGAGACATTCGCTTGGGTGAGGTGGAGGGTCGTGCCCGCGTGGCGGCCCGCGATGGCGAAGGCGAGATCGAGTGGACCGATTTCGAAAGGGAGATAAGGCTTAAGCGCGGCGATGATTTTGCTTTGAAGCTGAGCGTTGAAGGCGATTGCCGGGGAAGTCTTGAGCTCGGTAATTTCGGCGGAGAGCGTGCCCCTGACCGCATCGCCCGAGGGAAGCGTCGCGATGAGGTCGCTGAGTTGGGCGGAGAGTTTTGTGGGCGAATAGTCGATCGTAGGACGAAGGGAGAGCGTGAGGGCTTCGATCAGCGCCTTTTTTTGGGCGTCACGGATGGTGACGGCTCGCAGTGACAAAGGCTCGATGGTCCGGACCCGAATGCGACTACCATCCGATTCGGCCTCGACGGTGACAGTCAGCGAAAGATCGCCGCTCTCAATGTGGAAAGGTTTGGCGATGGGTTGAGCCCAAGCCAGCGGCAGCGCTGCAAAGCTGATGCGGGCAGCCTCCGCACGAGAGTTGGTAAGGGTGATCGCTTGATCCTTGAGACTGTAGGTGACGGGTTGCAGCAGGCTGATCTGGGCAAATTTCCGGCCGTCCGCGGCGGTGAGATCGAGGGCGATTTTCTCGAGGCGGGCGTGCTCGTTGGCGAAGCCACCATCGAAGGTAGTGGTCAGCTTGACTGAGCCGATGGCGGCGAGATCGGGGGCAAATTTTTGCAACTGCGAGGCGAGGACGGTGAGGTTGCCGCTGGCGGTGGCCGCGTTTGTGCCGGGCTTGAACGTAAATTGTCCGCTGCCATTAGCGGCAATTTCGGGTAGACCGAGGCCGGCGAGGATTTCGGCAAGTTGCTCGGAGCGGATACCGACCTCCCAGTTACCAGTGATCTCGCGAGCAGCGACGTTCCAGAGGGCACTCGTTTTGAGGAGCGGTTCGAGTCCGGTGGCACGGACGATTCCGATCGTCGCGGAATAGGTCTCGTTGCCACCGCGGGAGGGTTGCTCGGCCTTGAGGGCGAGTTTGAATTTATCTGCAGGAATCTTGGGGCCGAGTGCGGCGATGGCACCCTCAAGCTCGACGAGATCGATGCGCCGGTCGGGCGAGATGCGAATGGCGACGGTGCCGCTGGTGCGGAGGGCGCTAAGCGCAGCGCCGACTTTAGAATCGGCAAAGTCGACCGTCCAGTCGAGGGTCCCTTTTTGGCCGGCCTCTAAGCGGGCGCCTTTGAGGTTGAAAATTACGGTCTGGTTATCGGGTAACAGAGCGCGGCCTTGGGCGGTGATGGCGCCGACCCTGACATCCAAGGCGAGTTGGAGCTGGTGCAAGAGGCCATCGAATGGGGTTGTTTTTGGCGCGATTGGCGCGGTGGTCGTCGCCTTGGCGGGGCTGGCGTCGGGCGCGGGGATGGCGCTCGTGGTCGGCAGATTTTTTTTAGCGATGTTCGTAGATTCGCCCGCCACGGCGTTTTTCGGGGAGGAGGGGGTGTTGCTCCCCGGCTTGGCCGTGGCCTGACGCAAATCGATGACGAGCTCCTGCACGTGAATCTGATCGGCATTAATGCGCCGGTTAGAAATGTAGTCCCAAGTTGAATACTGCGCGGATACTCCCTTCGCGGTAACGACGATACCGTCCTGAGTAAAACTAAAGTCGGTCACCTTTATCCCTGAGAAACCGGCATCGATTTCGGCGACACCGATGGTCAAGCCCGGTTGGTTAGCCACGGCTTTGCGCACGGCCCAAGTCTGTACTGCTGGCGAGAGGGCCAGACCGATAACCACTGCGGTGAACACCACGAGGGCACCCACGACTAATCCAATTATTTTTAGACCTTTCATAGCGAAGGCACACCGGACCAGTTATCTGGGCAGTACGACAAGAAAATTTTTCGCCAACGGGTAAGTGCGTGTAGCCTTGGGCGGCGATTTTCAGAAAACGACCCTCCGGCGCGGGACCGAGGAGGTGGGGGCATGGTTGAGCGAGCGAAGTCTGGGGCGCCAGGACGTTGAGTGGGGCAAGATGAGGGCCCCGAACGCTGACAGAATCTTTGACAGAACGGAAGGAATGGGCGGAATGCTGGAGATTCGTCGCTCCACACAGGGGCGCTTTAAATTTTCCTTACACCAATTGGCATGTCTCCCGTTCGCGTTCGTTTCGCACCTAGCCCAACCGGCTTCTTCCACATTGGCAGCGCCCGCACCGCTTTGTTCAATTGGCTCTATGCGCGGCATATGGGCGGGGTTTTTATCCTGAGGATTGAAGATACGGATAAAGAGCGGAACAGTGACGCCTTCCTTAATTTGATTTATGCAAGCCTCAATTGGCTTGGTCTTAATTGGGACGAGGGCCCGAAAGTGGGCGGCAACGGCGGTGGTGATTTCGGGCCCTACCGGCAAAGTGAGCGTGGCGCGGTTTACAAAAAGTATGTCGACCAATTGCTCGCGAACGGTCGGGCCTACGAAAAGGACGGGGCGATCTGGTTTAAGTTGCTCGGCGATCGCTATGAGGTCTTTGACGAGCACCGCAAGAAGACGGTGACCAAGGTAACGTTGCCGCCCGTGGTGATGGCGGATGCGATCCGCGGTCGCGTGGAGCGGTTGGAGGATGAGGACTTTGTGATTGTCCGCTCGGACGGCAACCCCGTGTTTCACCTCGTCAACGTGGTGGATGACATCGCGATGCAAGTAACGCACATCATTCGGGGGGAAGATCACCTCTCGAATACGAGCAAGCACGTTCATCTTTACGACGGGTTCGGGGTGAAGCCACCGGCGTTTGCGCATATTCCGTTAATTTTGAAGCAGAATGGCCCGGGTAAAATGTCCAAGCGCGACCAAGGTGCGCTGATTGAAGAGTATCAACGGCGCGGGTATTTACCGGAAGCGTTGGTTAACTTTTTATGCCTACTGGGTTGGAACCCCGGTGATGATCGGGAGAAAATGCCGATCGAGGAGATCATCCGGTTGTTTGACTTGCCCAGTGTGAATCAGAGCAATGCGCGGTTCGACGACAAGAAACTCGCGCACATGAATTTGGGCTATCTGCTAGCGCTGACCCCGGACGATTTCGTTGGTCGGGCACGCGCTTATTTTAGTCGAGTTGGTGTCAGCGGGGTAGCGGCGGCTTTGGCGTTGGCGGCGAGTGCCGACTATTTTCGCGAGGTGATGTTGCTCTGTCAGCCCAAGATTAAAGGGATGGATGAGCTGCCAACCTATTCGGGATATTTTTTTAACGACGATTTTGAGATCGATCCGAAAGTCCGCGAGAAGGTGTTGGGTAAAGGTGATCCGCTCGCCTGTTGGCAGGAGTTGCTGGCGGCGCTGCCAACGCTTGATTTCTCGAGCGATCTGGCGATCGAGGATGGGATCAAGGCACTGGCACTTTCGCGAGGTCGCGGCTTTGGGGATTATCAGCCGGTGGCGCGTTTGGCGGTCTCGGGAATGGCGGCGGGCCCCAGTATTACCGGCATGTTTAGGGTGCTGGGACGTGATCGGGTAATGGTGCGGATGAGTCGATTCGGTGCCGTTTAGCGGGGCTCGCGGCCAGCGGTGCGTGAAGGCCCGCCAGCGTCCGGGCGATATCCCGATAAGTCGGATGCGATCAGTGTCGTGATTGCAGTAAAAGTGATCAGGCGCGGAGGGCTGCGCGCACGGTCGCTCGCGGGGGGCGGGAGAGGTGTTGATACTTGTGCGGGGCGATTGGCGTGCTGGGGGCCAAAATCATAGGGCCGATTTTTTCTAATTTTGGAGCCACGCGGAAGGAGTGCTCGCGGTGATCAGCGCGAAGGCGTGTGCGCGGTTGTTGGCGGTAAGGTGGTCCTGAAAATCGCGCGTGCCCTTGCGGCAATTTTTCTTGGTACCCTTCGCCTTGCGCAGCCACTCGCACGCGAAGCCCACGACGAGTCGCCGACACCTGCCCAGGAGGTGAGCGGCACGTCCGCCGCGGACGCGGCTCTCATCTTCGTCGAGCACTTCGTCGAGCCGGTAGTGCAGAGAGGATTCAATCGCCCAGTAGCCGCGTTTCGCGTCGAGCCGCCCGAAGGCGTCGAGCCGCTCGTTGCTCGCGCTGGTGATCAGGAAACGTGTTTCCTGCACCTTGCGTCTGCAGCCGCGCCCGCGCGTGCGCAACTTGCCGATTGGCGCGGCCCCGGCAAAACCCACTTCCTCCGGCGTCACGTTCATCGTGTTCAAGGCCCGCACTTCACGGCGGCTGCGGTTATGCTCTCGTCGGTAGGCTTGCGTCGTCGGGGTCGGCCGAGGGGGAAAAAACGGCTCTGGCCGTTTGGTTTCGAGCGTTTGGGCGAGGCTTTTTTGGTTGGCCTCGACCGTCATCACGTCATCCGCGCCGCGTTCGAAAAGCAGTTTCTGCGCGGTCAGCTCCTGCGGGTGCAGCGCGCCGAGGACGACGCGTTTTCCGTCCAGGTCGAGTCGGTCGATGAGCGTTTGCGCCGCGGGGATCTCGTTGCTTTTGTCGGCCACGCGGACGGTACCGAGCCAGCGGCCGCTTTGTCCGCCGATCGCGCTAACCAGTTTCTTGTATCTTGAACGGTCAGGATTGGTGGCGGCTTCCGAGAATGGGTGACAAACTCGTCGGAGGAAGCCGCCGCCAATCCGGGTGTGCGACCGTCTTTCCGCGTCAGACCGAAAAATCCTTGAGACGTGCAAACGATTTCGTGGGTCAGCCAGATCAGCGCGGGATTCTTCATTAAACTCGAACCGTTGGTGGAGCGCTGCTCGGAAGGGCGGCAGCTCGAATGGCAAGACAGAGCCCGACGAAATCTACCCCAGACAACAGCACTCAAGTCACGACAGTGGCTCCGGCCTTTGCCGGGGTCGATATCAGGAAGGCGTCCCTCGACGTCTCCCTGGCCGGGCAGTCCCCGTGTTGTTACGTCAACGATGCAGCGGGGATCTCCGCGCTGCTCGCGGGCTTGAAAAAATCGTCCCGCCCCGCCCGTTATAATCCAATCCTGAAAGCGTTTTACGACCGCCTCGTAGCGGAAGGTAAGGCCAAGAAAGTCGCCCTCGTCGCCCTGATGCGCCAACGCATCGTCCTCCTCAGCCGCCTCCTGAAAAATCCAAAATTTAAGCTCGCCTGAAAGACCGTGGCTGACCCCGGCACCCAATTTAAAAGCTCGCGTAACCGCACGGTTGCGAGGGCTTTTTTTCCAGCTCCTCGTGCGGTGGAATAAAGGAGGGTGCGGGCGGTAAATATGATTGGGGCGATGAGTCCGGCCGAGGTGATGACTTACTCGCGGTTGGGAAAGAGACCACGGAGTCCGAGGGCGGAGGCGGCGCACAAACCGCGTTCGGTGATGAGTCCGGTAATTAAGCGCGCGGGCGTGACGTCAAAGGCGGGGTTGGCGACCGTACTGCCCGCCGGCAAAAGGCTGACCGTCGCGATGGTGCCGTTAGCGAGGCGTCCGGTAATTTGCGCGACTTCGCTGCCCGCGCGTTCTTCGATGGGGATTTCGCGCCGACCGTCGCTCAGCGACCAGTCGATGCTTGGGGAGGGCACGGCGACGTAAAACGGTACACCGTTATCTTGAGCCGCAAGGGCCTTTAAATAAGTACCGATTTTATTGCAGACGTCACCCGTCGCCGTGGTGCGATCGGTCCCCACGATCACGAGATCAACTTGCCCGTGTTGCATGAGATGGCCGCCCGCGTTGTCCGTGATGACCGTGTGCGGCACCCCATGGTTGGCTAATTCCCAAGCTGTGAGGCTCGCCCCTTGGTTGCGCGGCCGGGTTTCATCGACCCAGACGTGGATGGGGAGACCGGCGTCGTGCGCCGCGTAAATAGGCGCGGTCGCCGTGCCGAGGTCCACGGTGGCAAGCCAACCAGCGTTACAATGCGTGAGGATGTTCACGGGCTGGCCGGGCGTCTTACGCTGGGCCAGCGCACGAATCAGCGGTAGGCCGGCGGCGGCGATTCCCCGGTTGAGCGCGACGTCTTCATCGCAGATTTTCTCGGCGAGCGCGCGCGCTGCCGCGGCGCGCTCTGAGGCCGGTAGAGGGCGCACGTGCGCCGTCATGCGATCGAGCGCCCAACGCAAGTTCACTGCGGTGGGCCGTGTCGCCAGAAGCGTCGCATGGGCGCGTTCGAGCGCGGCGTCGCACGGATCACTGCGCAGCGCGAGCCATAAGCCCCAAGCGGCGGTGGCTCCGATTAAAGGAGCGCCTCGTACCTGCATCGCGCGAATCGCGTGCGCGGCATCCTCGAGCGAGGCGAGACGCGCGGTCACAAACGCATGAGGTAGGCCGGTCTGATCGATGATCTCGACCGCGCCGCCATCGATGGAAAGCCAAAGAGTACGTGTAGGAAGTCCGCCGACGTTCACGGTTTCTTAAAACGCCGCCGCCGGCCGGTGGCAATGAGACAATCCGGTGGCGCGCCTTTTCGCCGTTTTCGCTACGGCGTTAAGGCGAGCCACGCGCCGTGTTAATTCTCTCACGAGCGACTCACTCCTTGGTATTGGCCCTGTCAATTACGTCGTGGTTTCTTTCCTGAATTCCGATCCGGGCAAGAACCGAGCGTCAACGCGCTGACTCACGTTTCTTTCAAGCGTCGTTTTCAAGCTATGACGACCGGGTTGAAGCGGAGCAGTGTAAAAAGCTGAGCCGACATAGCCCGCATCAATCACACTTTTCTGAAGAAAATCGTTTTTCAAAGAGCGCACCGAGGTCCGAACCGAGGTCACGGAGCCAAACACCTTGTCCGCTCGGTGACTTCGGTGGGCTGGGCTCCGTGCTCTCTGTGAAATGCATTGGGTCAAGTTGGGTGTGAAATATCCGGGATAGGGGCTCCGGCGATTCGCTGCCGCGGCGACGTGGGGAATGCCTGAAAATCCCAGAAGACTACGGGCCATTTTTTCCGCTCCTGGAAAAACCGGGCGAATTTTTCTAGCGGGCGCTGACTTCAGACCATGCTTTAATCCCTAACCATGCTGAGATTAAAACGATCTATTCACTTTGGTGAGTTTCCGTCTGAAGTTATTGCCCCCCTTCCGCCGACAGGCGTTTTTTTGATTTCTCCTTTCCTCTTTTTCGGAGGCGGCTGATCTGGGCTCTCGGGCTGGTCGTGGTCCTGAATTCTGGCGTGGCGCAGGTGCCGCAGATCATCAACTATCGGGGACGGGGGGCGGTCGGTACGGTTAACTTTGATGGGGCGGGGCAGTTTCGCTTTGCCTTGGTTAACACGACAGGTACGACCACGTTTTGGAGCAACGATGGCTTTAGTGTAGGGAGTGAGCGGACGGGCGGATTACCCTATGGAAGCAGGGGCGGAGCATGGCTACGCGGCAGGCCCGTGGGGCACGCCCGCGAGTAATTGAGCGTCGTGAGTGGTTGGGGCTGGGTGGAAGCGCGAGTGCGAGCGACCCGGCCGCGCAGGGCCGAGCGCGAGGGGACGGCGTTCATCGACGCTCGAAAGAAGTGTGTAAAATGATCGGGTGGCTCCGCCCGTGTTCGTCTTGCTCGTGGGGAGTTGCCTAAATTCGTGCGCCCCTTCGCTGAACGGTCGACCCATTGTTCCCTGACGGACGCCGGTTTTGGCGCTCGGGATAAACCGTGGCAGCACTCACGCCAAGAAGCTGCCGCCGAGACCTCGGCTGGCCCGAAATGATCATCAAAAATGAGGTAGGTCGCGCCAGCGACCAGATTGGATGAAGCTTATGGAAATAAGATGAAACTTGAAATTGATACCCAGCCGGTAAATCACGCCCGCTCGGGAAGAGGTGGCAGGCTTTCGTGGTGGTCAGTGCGAAACGCGAGGACGCCGAAGTGCGCTTGGCGAGGGGGGGCCGCGCGATGCCAAAGTTACGGGCGGCGATTCACCCGGAGAAACCCCGGATGGTGGTCTTCGCCAGACTTGGGATAGCGACCGGAAGCCGCGGACCTGCGACTTCCTGAGCTTCACCTATTATTGGGGGAAGATCCTTTGGGGCGGGTATGCGGTGAGCGGTCAGACCGAGGGCAAGAAGTGTCGGTCGGCGCTCTCAGCAATCGGGGAATGGTGCCAGATGAACCGGCCCGCGACGATGGCGAAGGCGCGTGGGATGCCTGAGAGCGAGAAAGTTCGTGGGCACGATGCCTTCTATGGCCTACGCGGTAATTACCGCGCGCCCCGCGTGCTTTCTGCATCGCAAAACCCATCGGGCTCCCAATGCGCGGTAATTACCGCGCGCTCGCGTGCTTCCGCCAAGCGGCCCGATGCGAGTGTGGCACGATGGGCTGGGTCGGCGTTCACGCGAAAAGTCCGGCGGCGGGCGCTTTGGGCGGTTACTGCCCGAGTACTCCGTTTGCCTCTCGCTCGCAGCGTGCGTCCGGCCGCCCCAGCGCAACTCGCCTGGATGCTCGGCGCATAGCGGAAAATCTCCCTGAAAACCGGATGGGTTAATTGCGCTCGTCCCAGTCGGTGGGGGGGCGGCGTTAACCCCGCGGGTGCTACCGGAAAGATTTTTCGGAGAAGCCCCCGACCGTCTTTGGTGAGGGGTTCCCGCGGGGATACTGGCGGTGATTCCGGTGGCGGGGCGGGTGCGTTACTTGGAGGCGGGGACGGGCGTTGACGCGGGGGAAGGGGGCGTGGCTTGGGCGGGCGGGCTCTTTTTCTTTTTAGTGTTGGGATCGCGCGGCTTGGGGTGGCCGACCCGGTCCCACGTGGGCGCGCCGGGGGTGGGCGGTAATTCCTCAAGGGTGATGGCTTTGGCCTGAACGAGCGCGATGCCGCCGCCGTGAACTTGGATACCGATTTTGCCGTCGAGCGCGATGTTGGGATCCGTTTCGGTGTAGTCGACGGTGGGCACGCCATTGATCCAAGCGCGGATGCGGGGCCCTTCGGCGCGAATGCGATAGTCGTTCCAGTCGCCTTTTTTTACCGCAGCGTCCGCGGCGGCGGCGTTGAGGGGCTCGGCGATCACCTTGTTGCGACGTGATTCGTCGTAGAGTTTCCCCCACCACTTTTCGCCGGCGTCCACCTGATAGCCGCTCATCTCGGTGTCGGCGGGGACGCGTAGACTCCGGATTTGCACGCCGCTGTTAATCATGCCGGTCTGGGGATCACCGGTGAGCTTGAGTTGCAGCCGGAGGTCGAAATTTTGAAATGAGCGCGTGGTCGCGATGAAGAAATTACGAGGAATTTTTTCGGTGGTGGAGCCGCCGGTGATCGTTTTGTTTTCGACTCGCCACCACTGCTTATCGCCCTCCCAGCCGGCCAGGGATTGGCCATCGAACAACGAGGTTGCGGCGGCGGCTTGGAGGCAAGGCGCGAGTAGAAGGATTCCTGCGCAGGCGAGGAGGCGGGCGGCGAAGCGGAGCAGATGGCGAGAGGGCATGGGGAGTTTGGGGGGAACGTTAAGCTAGGCTAATTTTTTTGAGTAAAAAAAGAACGTACGCGAACAAGAGTGGCGCGCGGCGGCTGTGTTTTAAAGTAGAAAGGACGTGCCTTGAGGGTTTAGCGCGGGCCGGCGGGTAGGCCTCTGTGGAAATGACGGCCGCTGTGAATCGGGGGCGCGGCGTGAGTGGGGCGATTGCGGCTGGATTTGCGGGTCGAGGTTGGCAGGAGTGGGTTTGGAAAAAGCTTGGCGCAAAATTTTGCACGGATTACTGAGCGGCGGTGATTTGGATGGGGCGGAGATGCGCAAGGAGTGCGTTGGCGCAGGCGTGGGCGAAGAGCGGGTCGTTAATTTCGACGTCGTGGGTGACGACGGTGATGTCGGGTCGAAGGTGGTGGCGGAGGGCAGTGAAGAGGGCGGTATCGGCCTCTGGGGAGTGGAAGGGTTGGCCTGGGGCGCTGATTACGCTGATGGCGCGGAGCGGGAGGAGGACGGTGACGGGGGCGGTGTAGCGGTTGATTTTTTCGGCGAGGATATGGCCGAGCTGGGCGCACTCGGTGGGTGAGGTGCGCATGAGCGTTACATGGGGGTTGTGCTGATAAAAAGTGCGGTCGGCGAATTTTTTGGGGATGGACGAGCGCTCGCCGAAGTTGACCATATCGAGGCAACCGGGGGCGATGATGGCGGGGATATTGGCGCGCGCGGTGGCATCGAGGCGATCGGGACCGGCGGTGAGGACACCGCCGACGAGTTCATCGGCCCACTCGGTGGTGGTGATGTCGAGTACTCCGGAGACGAGACCGCTGGCAATAAGCGACTCCATGGCGCGGCCACCGTTACCGGTGGCGGCAAAGGTGAGCACCTCGTAGCCGGCCTCCTCCAAGAGGCGCTTCGCGGTGGTCACGCACGCCGTGGTATTGCCAAACATGCTGGCGACGATGAGGGGTTTGTCGGGAGACGCGAACGAGGCGGGAGTCAGTGAGATACCGGGCTGGGTGCTGGCCGAGGACTGGGTCGCCGTGGCCGAGGACTGGGTCGCCGTGGGTGAGGACTGGGCTACCGTGGGCGAGGACTGGGTCGCCGTGGGTACGGCTGGAATCGTCGCAGCGGTGGGCGACTGGGGAGACGGTGAAGTCGGCGAAGGCGCCGGAAAGCGCGCGGTGACCATGCCGCCGATGGCGCCGGCCGCGTTGGTGAAGATGGCCCGGGAGACGCGGTTGAGTCCGGAGACATCGACGATGGCGGGCATCATGGTGATATCGCTTGGGCCGACGTAAGGCGCGACCTGGCCGCTCGCGAGGGTCGAGACCATGAGTTTAGGGAAACCGATGGGGAGAGCGCGCATGGCGGTGGTCGCGATGGCCGTGCCGCCACCGCCGCCGAGGGAGATGATGCCTTGGATGCGCCCGAAGGTGTGCAATGCGGTGATGAGCGCGGTGGCGGCGCGGGCCATGAGCGCCACGCATTCTCCGCGGTCGCGTCGCGCGAGGATCGCCGCGGTCTCGGATGCGGCTGACGCGTTGGCGGCAGTGAGCGCGGCGAGGACTTCGGTGCGGGTGATGTCGGGCGTGATAGAGGGGGCGTCGAGGCTGCCGACGTCGATCAGGAGGGTGGTGAAGCCGGCGCGGTGGAGGGCGTCGGCGATGTAGGCGTGTTCGGGGCCCTTGCTGTCCAAGGTGCCGAGGATGGCGATGGTGTTGGCCATAAAGTGGAGAGCGGACTCTGGCCGGCCCGCGGTGGCGAGGGGGCTCCTGCTTGGAATCAGGCGGGCGGGTCAGGCTGCTAGGCCCTACTGGCGGGCGGCCCACTTTACCGAGTTAGTGAGGAGTATTTTGAAGGCGTCGAGGTCGTGGACGCGACCGTCGTGGCCGATGGTGAGGCCGACGATCCGAGCGGTGGGATGTTGGGTCGTCCAGACCACGGGGTGCGCGGCCTTGAATTTTACCGAGGGCGAGGTATCGGCGAGAACGTTGATGAGCGAGGTGCCGGGCGGGATTTTTTCAGGCTCGGCGTTGATGTAGTAGAGCTCGTCCTCGACCTCGAAGCTGGCTGGCACGCCCCGCATGATCGGGTGGGTGGGCTGGCGCGTGTTGACGGCATATTTGGCGAGTTTGTCGTGGCCGCGGGCGCCGCCGCCGACGATCTGAGCGTTCAGCTCGGGCCAATCGGCGAAGCCATACCATGTGCCGGGATGGTGCATCACGATCCCTTTGCCGGCGGCGGCGAAGGCGAAGAGCGCCTTGCGGTAGGCGGGGGTGTCGAAGAATTTCCGATTAACGCTGATGACGGCAACATCGGCACCGGCGAGTTCCGCGGCGGCCTGATCGCGGTCCTCGGTGTAGTTGACGGAGAAGCCGGCGGCGCGGAGTGTGGCGCCATCGGTTTGGCCGAAGAATTCACCGAACTTATGGGAGCTGCCGCCACCGATGAGGAGGACGCGGGTTTTGCCGCTCGCCCAGATGATGGGAGTAGTGGCGGGGAGGGGCGCATCGCCGCGGCCGCCCGCTTTGGGCGTGGGATCGGTGGTGGTGGCGGCGGGATTGGAGGCAGTCGCCAGGGAACTGCCGGCGTTCGCTGGGCTGCTCGCGGAGGCGACTTGAGCATTGGCGGCGAGGTAAGTGATGACATCGCGGAGGCCGTTGGCCCCGAGCCCCTCGAAGCCCTCGGGCATGAGCGAGCGACGGGTATTTTCGCGCGTCGCGATGTCGGCGATTTTGACTTCGGTATCTCCGCCCTGGTTTCGGACGATGAGCGCCGCGTTATTTTCGGAGGCGATGAGGCCGGAGAGAGTCTCGCCCTTTTTCGTGGTGATATTCCACTGCCAGAAGTTGGCTTCGACCTGGCGGTTCGGGTCGACGATGGAGGTGAGTAATTCGGTGGGGGTGCGTGCGCCGATGCCGGCGAGAGGCGGGCCGACATCGCGGAGCCCGACGTCGCCGAGCTTGTGGCAGATGGCGCAGGCGGCGGAGAAAAGGGCGCGACCGTTGGCGACGTCGCCCGGATTCTGGACCGTGGGGAGAAGTTGGGCAATGAGGTCGTTTTTTTCTTTCGTGGATGGGTGGGTGGCGCCGAGGACGACGAGGGCCTCGCGGGCGACCTTGGTCGTTGGGTGATTGCGGAGACGGGCGAGGTTGGCGGTCCCGATGGCGGATGGACTGATGCGGTTGGTGCTGATCGCGCTGATGAGGGCGAGGGCAGATTCCTGACGTTTCAGGATCTGCTCGAAGATCGGGGCTGATTTTGTTTGGACGAATGCGTTGATGAGGACGTTAACGGCTTCGCGGCCGGCGAGGTCACCGACGGTGGCGATCAAGGGGGCGGCGATCGTTTCGGAGGTGTTGGGATCGCTGAGGAGGATACCGATTTTCGCGAGGGCGGCGGAGCGGTGGGTCGGGAGGGCGACGAGAGCGGTGGCGATATCGGCGCGGGTAGCGGCGGGGGTGCTGGCACTGGCGAGATCGCTGAGAAGACCGCGCCCGGTCTGGATCACGGTGTCGGCGAGGGCGCCGGCTTTATCCCAAGTGGCGACGAGGGAGAACGCGGTCGCGGCGGTGGCGGGAGTGGTGAGTAAGGTACGAAGTGCGGCGACGGTGGGGGCGTCGAGCGCGGGGAGGCGACCCTCGAGCTGGGTGAGACCGCGGAGGAGCTGAGCGGCCAAGAGGCCGGGGCTAGCGGCGGCGGTCTGGGTGAGGCGCCCGGCGCTGGCGGGGGAGGCGGATCCGGCGAGAGCGGTGACGAAAGACACGAGCGCGTTGTTAGTGGCAGGCGCGGTGGCGAGGGCCTCGGTGAGGAACTCGCTGGAGTGTTCGCTCGCGGCGGCGATGAGGGCGGAGCGGGTCCAATCATCGGTGGCGGCGGCGTACTCAGCGATAACGGCGGCCCGTTGGGCGGGGGTGGTGGCGGTGCGGGCGGACTCGTAGCGGGCGAGGGCGGGGCTGCCCATGGGGCGAGAGAGTGACGTGAGGAGCGGGGCGCCGGCGTGATTTTCCCGCGCGAGCCGGAGCGCGATTTTTTTCACGTGGGCGTTGGGGCTCGTTTCAATCGTCTTGATCAGGCTGGCGAGGTTTCTGCGATCGAGGGTGGGGACGGGGAGGACCTTGGCCTCTTTGTGCTGCACGCGCCAGATGCGGGAGAAGTAGTGATCGCGGTCGGGGCGGACGGCGGCGTTGGTCTGGCTGTGGACGGGACCCCGCGTGTCGTTGTGGATGACTGCCTGATTATAGAAATCGACGACGTAAAGGGCGCCGTCGGGGCCGACGCGATTTTCAATGGGCCGGAACCAAAGATCGGTGCCGCGCATGAATTCGGTTTCTTCGCGGCCTTTTTCTTTCTCGATCGAATAGCTGACGCCGTCGGGGCGAACGAATTGGTGGTGAACGATGTTAAGGGTCGGCTCGGTGGTGAAGTAACTGTAATTCCACTTAGCGGGCCAAGCGCCTCCCTCGTAAATTGCGCAACCGGCCGCGGCCGTAAAGCGGCCGACTTGGTCGATTTGAACGTAGGCCTGCTCCGGCCACTCCATCGCGGGGAAGGTGCGCTGATTGGTCAACATGCCCTTCCATGAAGGGGTGCCGGGGATTTTGCCTTTGGCGAGGACACTCTCGGGGAGGACGGTGTGGAAAAAAACCGTGCCGCTGGTGGGCTGGGTCCAGAAGACCTGGCCGTCCCACGTGATGTCGAGGCCCCAGGTGTTGCTGTTGCGGCTGGAGTATTGTTCGAAGGCGGAACCGTCGGGGCGGAAGCGGACGACGCCGGCGCCATCGGGGCCGAATTTTTTTGAACCGTCACCGGAGGTGACATCGCCGCGGCTGTAACCGTGGGTGGCGTAGATCCACCCATCGTGACCCCAGCGGAGATTATTAATGACGGCGTGGGTGTCGTTGATGCCGAGGCCGGTGTAGAGCTTGGTGCGCCGGTCGCAGACACCGTCGTTATCGGTATCCTCGAGATACCAGATATCGGGCGAGGTGGCGGCGATGACGCCATTTTTATAGAGCACAAAACTGGTGACGAGCTCGAGTTTGTCGGCGAAGACTTTTTTTGTATCCATAATTCCATCACCGTTGGTATCGGTGAGAATGGAGATGCAGTCCTCGGGATCGCGCTCGGTGAGGAGGGGTTTATGGGAGCCGGAGTCCTGCCAGCGCGGGAGGGCGGAGTTGGCGGGAGTGTTGGGCCGGCGCCGGCCGTTGGGATATTCGGGGGTTTCGCAGACCCAGAGGCGGCCCTGTTCATCCCAGTCGATATTCATCACTTTGTTGATGAGCGGCTCGGAGGCGACGAGGGAGAGATTGAAGGCGGGGTGAACTTGGATCTTAGCCGCGGCGAGTGCGGGGGCGGTGGGGCCGCCCTCGGGATAGCGGAGGGCGTCGCCGAGTTCGCTGGGGATGCAGAGCTCGTCGACATTCTTGCGCTGGCCGGCCCAGGCGATGCCGCGCAGCAGAATGGAACGATAGTTTGGGCGGTTGAAATTGACGTAGAGATGGCCGGGGATGGCGACGAAGGCGCGGTAAGGTTTCGCGCCGCCGGCGACGGTGCGCTCGTAGGTCCACATTTGGGGCTGGATGTCGTAAATATTGACGGCCTTGCGGGTGGCGACGGCTTCGGCGGCGCGGGCCTGGGCCTCCTTGTTGCCCTTGCCACCGGTGTCGATGGCCTTGGGGGTATAGGCGGTGGCGATGACATGGGCCTCGGGGAGAATATCCATATCGTAGTAAATCTCGTCGGTCATGGACCAGTTGGACGCCTCGCGGGAAATGGGATGGGCGCGGTCGGTAAAGTAGAGCTGCATGGGCGCCTCGAGCCACTTGGTGGTGCCGTGGCGCCAAGATCCGCCGATGATGGTTTTGTACCAGTCGGTATCCTTGGCGACGGCGGCGGCGTGGATGACGACGATACCGCCGCCACGGGCGATATAGGTGTTAAGCAGGGCGCGTTCGGGCTCGCTGATATTGCCGGCCTCTTGGGCGTGGAGGATGAGGACGTCGGTGGCGGTCAGTTGCGCGGCGGAAGGGAACGTGTTGCCACCGGAGGCGATCGCGCCGCGGGCGTTGAGCAGAGGAACCCAGTCGGCGAGGAAGCGAGGATGATCGTGCTGCCCCGGACCGTGCGACTTGGGACCTGAGCGGATAAAGACGCGGAGGGGAGTGTCAGCGCCCGTGGCGGTAAGGGCGGAGGCGAGGGCGACGGCGAGCAGGGTTACGAAGGCGAGGAGGCGTTTCATAAAAGGGAGAAAAGGGGCGGGGAGAGTTGGTCCGTGGTCGGAATGAGAAGAGGCGGCGGAAAAGACCGGGGGGGGGCGAAGCGCAGCGGGAAGAAAACGGTGAGGCGAGGTGTCGAAAAAGGGCTGCGCAGCGGGGAGGGTCGGCTATTTTTTAGAAACGCGTGACGCAAGGCGGCCGGTTTTTTCGCAGAGTGGCCCACGGTTCGGAGGTGGAGACATCGCAAGGATCGGGGGCCGTGGCGAGGTCGGCGGCGAGTTTCGCGGGGGAGAGGATGGCGAGGAAGACCAGCGGTTCGGCGTGGGGATTGTAGGTCGCATGAACGGTGCCGGCGGGAATATGTGCCATCTCGCCGGCGCTCAAGATCCGGTACTCGCGACCGACCCATTGTTCCGCGCGGCCGTAAAGCACGTAGATGATCTCCTCGCGGTTCGGGTGATAATGGAACGGGTGGCAGTGCAGCGGATCCATGTTCGCGCGGACGAGAAGAAGTTTCTCGGCGGCGACGAGGTCGGGGCGGACGAGCCACTCGTTATTGGTCCAGGCGTTGGGTTCGCGGAGGGCGTCGGCGATTTGGACGAAGCGACGGTCGGAGGGTGACATGGACTGGGATGGGGGGAGGGGAGGGCGGGGCGGCGCGCGGGCGGCGTTGAGAGCGGGTGCTTGATCCGCTCCTGAAAAAAACGGACGGTTCGGCGCGGCTTAGCGTTCTGCTTTGGGTTTAACTTTCAAGGTCTTGAATTTGCGAGTGAGATTGGTGAGAGATTCCTCGACGCCCATCCGCTCGAGGCTGCTGGCGCCGACGAAACCGTGGCAGTCGGTGCCGTCGATCACACGGGCGGCGTCTTCTGGGGTGTTGATGGGGCCGCCGTGGCAGAGGAAGAAGATATCCTTCCGAATGGCCGTGGCGGCGTGGATGATATTCTGAGTAACCTGGAGGGTATGCTCCCAGCTGACGACGGCGGTCTTTACGCCGATGCTGCCGCCGACGGTGGTGCCGACGTGGGCGATGATCGCATCGGCGCCGGCTTTGGCCATCTCGGCGGCCTCTTCGGGCGTACCGACGTAGACGACGGAAAAGAGATCCATGCGGCGGGCGAGTGCGACCATCTCGTATTCCTTTTTCACGCTCATGCCAGTCTCCTCGAGGACGCCGCGGAAGTGGCCGTCGACGATGGTGTGCGTGGGAAAATTATTTACGCCGGAAAATCCCATTTCTTTGACCTGACCCAGCCAGTGCCACATCCGGCGGCGCGGATCGGTGGCGTGGACGCCGCAGATTACGGGAACCTCCTCGACGACCGGGAGGACCTCGTACTCGCCGATTTCCATGGCGATGGCGTTGGCATCACCGTAGGCCATCATGCCCGCGGTAGAGCCGTGGCCCATCATGCGAAAGCGACCGCTATTGTAGATAATGATGAGATCGGCGCCGCCCTTTTCGATGAATTTGGCGCTGATGCCGGTGCCGGCGCCGGCCGCGATAATGGCCTGACCTCGGTCGAGGGTGGCTTGCAGACGGGCGCGCACTTCGTCGCGCGTGTACGGGTTTCCTTTTCCAGTCCAAGGATTGGGCATGAATAAAAATGGTTGGTGTGGTGGTGCGGAGTGGTCGATCATCCCCAGCATGGCGGGGAGCTTGACGCGAGTTCAGCGTGAATGAAAATCTAAAGGTGCGCCACGAAGGAAAGGAAGAAAAGCCCCGTGCGCACATATTTATCAGATGATTTTACACGTGCCCCGATGAACTTGGAATAGCAAGAAACCACGATTGATGGGGCGCGGACGAAGCGTTGGTCTCTGGATGTGAAGGCGTGTCCGGAGTTGGCGGGCTGTCCTATCGCGTGGCTCGGGATTGATGGGGTCGACGCTCCGGATCGACGGGTGCGCTTGGCGCCGACGGGGAGTTTTTTTCTGGCTTGTCTGGAAGGTGAAGGGCGGGTGCGGTTGGAAGGGAGTTGGGAGCGGCTGCGGGCGGGCGCGTTGTGTTTGGCGCCGCCGCGAGTCTTGAATACATTCCACGCGATACCCGGGCAGCGCTGGGTGTTTGCATCGGTGCGGTACGAGGAGGGCCATGGATGCGACCCCTGGTGGGGGCGGGTTCGCCGTTGCTTTTGAAGCAAGGGGCGGAGGATTTGGGGCGGGTACTTGAGGGATTGCGGGCGGAGTGGGCCGGGGAACGCGATGCGGTGTTGGTGCGGCACTGGTTGAGCTTAGCGCATGGTATCGTCTCGCGGCTGGCGCGTCCGTGGAGGCGGGCCACGCGGGTGGGGGCGCTGTGGGCAGCGGTCGCGCGCGATCTCACGATTGATGGGAAGCTCACGACGTAGGCGGCAGCGTGCACCCTAAGTGCGGAGCACCTGCGGCGCGTGTGTCGACGTGAGCTTGGGCGCACGCCGATGGAGCCGGTGACTTATATGCGGATGCGACGTGCGCAGGAACTGCTGGAAAGCACGGGAGAAAAAGGGGAGGCGATCGCGCCGCGGGTAGGATATCGGAGCGCAATCGTTTTTTCACGCGCCTTCCTGCGGTGGGTCGGCATGACGCCTTCGCGGTATCGGACCCGTCGCGACCGGAGCGGGCTCAAGGGTTGAAGCCGAGCTCGTCTCCGAGTTGGCGACACGCGGCGATGGATCCCACGCTGGCGGAGCACGTCGCATCAAACAAGGACGCGGCGGCGGCACTGACGCCGAGTTGGAGGCAGCGTGCGATCGGCCAATTCTCGTGGAGTCCGAGCAAGATACCGGCGGCGAGGGCATCGCCCGCCCCCGCCGCGCCCTTGATGGCGGCGGGAGCGACGCGGACGGATGGTTGCCAGACGTCGGTGTGGGCGCTCGCGGCGAAGACTCCGTGGGGCGAGTGAATAAACACCCATTCGCGGACGCCGGCGGCGAGGAGTTTTTGACTGGCGGATCGCAGTGCGGCGAGGTCGCGACCCGCCTCCTCGATGAGGTCCACGCCGGTGAGCCGAGAGGCTTCGAAATCGTTGGCGAAGAAATAATCGAGGTGGGGTAGCGCGGGTTTGGCGACGGCCACAAAGCGATCGCTGTTATCGCTCACGCAATCGAGAGAGGTGCGGAGACCCGCCGCCCGCGCGGCGCGGAGGACCTGCGCGCCGCCAGTGAGGCCGTCGGGGTAAAACGCGTCGAGACGTTCCAGCAGTAAAAGATAGCCGAGGTGAAAGTGTTGGGCGGTCGTCGTGGTGAAGTCAAAGTGCTCGGGGCCGAGCAGCGCGTTGGCCCCGCGACGGTGGAAAAAAGTCCGGCGGCCGGTGGTCTGATCCGTCATGACGTCGCAGTAACTGGTGGGGGCGGCGGCGGTGGTGTGAAGCTGTTCGGTGGTGATCCCGTGAGCGTGGCAATCTGCGATGATGCGTTGACCGAAGGCATCCTGACCGACGAGGCCGACGGCGGAGAGCGGGAAGGGAGCGCCGAGTCGCGCGAGATCCTTGAGGACGTTGTAAGGGGCCCCGCCGTTGCTGGGGGTTTCCGCGAGAATGGTCGCGAGAGAATCCTGAGTGGGCCACGTGTTGATGATTTTTACGTGATCAACAATCCAGTTACCGCCGGCGAGAATTCCAGAACGCATAATAAGTTGGGAGGAGCGCGCCGTAGGGAAATTGCGCGACTGAGGATATCGGGATGAAGGGCTGGCCAGAACGCGGCCGACTACTTGTTTTTGAAGAGTTCGCTCTGCACGATGGCGTGAACCAAGCTGCGCACCCCGTAGGCCTGCCCCTGCGTTGACTCAAGAATGTTTGCGAGCGCGGTCCGGTCGCTGAAGCGCAAGGGCGCGCCCGTCGCGTAGATAATCAGCTGCTTGGCGAGATTCCGGGCCACCGCCACCTCGGCCGAGCCGAGCAGCTTTTTGAACTCACGGACGTTGGCGAAGGTGCGGCCATCGGGGAGCTCGCCGGTGGCGTCAACCTCGAGGCCATGATGAAATTCGAAGGGCTGGCCGTTTTTGCCCAGGCCAATCACGGCGGGTTTGGCACTGTCGATGGCGCGGTACCGTTGGCGCGTTGCGCCCATAATATCGAAGCCCTCGAGGGCAAATCCGAGGTGGTCGAATTTGCGGTGACAGGCGGCACAGCTCGGGTCGGCGCGGTGTTGATCGAGTTGCTGTCGGATGGAGACGGCGCCGCGGATGTCGGGTTCGACGGCCGGGACGGCGGCGGGCGGGGGCGGAATTTCGATGCCAAGGATGCGCTCGGCGATCCATTTACCGCGTAAAACGGGCGACGTCGTGGTGCCGTTGGCGGTGATCTTAAGGACGCTGGCTTGGGTGAGGAGGCCGCCGCGCACGCTGTCGGCCGGGAGCGCTACGCGCCGAAGGGTGCCGCCCTTGACGCCATCGAGGCCGTAGTGTCCGGCGAGGCGTTCGTTGAGAAACGTATAGTCGGAATCAATCAAGCGGCGGGCAGGTAAATCGTGGGCGAGCAGGTCGGCGAAGAAGAGCTGCGTTTCGAGCAGAGTCGCCTCGGTGAGTGCGTCGTCCAGGTAGTAATCGTTGTAAAGCGTGGTGGAGGGGGTGGTGTCTTCGATTTTGCGGGCGTCGATCCAGTAATCGAGAAAGGCATCGACGAAGCGGCGCGATTTTTGATCGGAGAGGAGGCGCTCGGTTTCGGCGCGCAAGACGGCGGGTTGGGCTAACTCGCCGGAGGCCGCGCGGGCGCGCAGGGCGGGGTCAGGTTCGGAATTGGTCAGGAAAAGGGCGAGGCGAGTGGCGAGCGCGTAGGCATCGAGCGGGCCGGGCTTCTCCTCGATAAAAAGAAAACCGGGCGAGGCGAGTGCGGCCGTGTAGGCGGCGAACATCGCCTCGGTGAAACTATGGCCGGCGGCCTGGCGATCATCAAACAGCGCAAGAAACCGGGCGACGTCCGGTGCGGTCACCGGGCGGCGGTAGGCCCGGTCGAGAAACGCACGGATCAGCCGCTCGGCATCCGTGCGGGGCTCGCGGGGGATCACCTCGACGGCGACGTCCTCCAGCGGGGCGACGCGCCGCCCGGCGTTGCGGCCCCCTTCGTCGGTAAAATGGCGGGCGATGGCAGGGACGGTTATGCCGCTCTGGGGGTTGGCTTGCAGCGGGAGATCGCCGAAGAGGAGGCGGTAACCGGCACCAGAAGTTTCGTCGTAGATCGGCCCCGTCACCTCCATCCAGCGGAAGGCCACGCTCGGCGCACCTTCGGCGGTCATGAGAGGGTTTTTAAAATTATTGGGTCGTGAGCGATAGAGGCGCGAGGCGTCGGGCGCGAGGGTTTCATTCGCGAGCAGCCAGACGTCGCCGAGGTCGTAAACGCCGGGTTCAGGGGTGAGATCAAACTCGCCCACGCGCCGGTTCATAATGCCGTTGCGGGTGTAGACCGTAATGGGTTCATCGCGGCGACCGGGGGAAAGGTGATCGTAGTCGGGCACGTTGAGATTCGGGGGGCGAGAGGTCCCGACTTTATCATTTTCATTGGCAAACCTTTTGGCGACACCACCGGGCGCGGCCCAAAGAGTATAGCCACTAAAACGGATCCGATAGCGACCGGCGACGGGGGCGCGGAATCCATCCCAACGATAGGTGAAGCCAGTGACGTAGTTGCTGGCGACCCAGCCGACCGCCTCCAGCTCACGAGTGGCGGGATCGGCGGAGCCCACGGTAGCGGGAGCACGACCGTAACGCACGTCGGGTTGCGCGGTGGCGCCGAGCACGGGGTACGTCATGCGATCGGGTGAGGTGTTGAAAATATTTCCGGCAAATTTGCTGGTAAGCGTGCGTTGGTCGCGCGCGTAGGAGCGCGTGGTGATGGTGGGGGGGCGGGTGAGCTGTGCGCTGAGCGCCTGGCGCATCGCGTAGTCGGCCGCACCCATGTAGCGAAGCATGTGCACGTGCGAGACGTCGAGGGCTTCGCCGATTTTGTTGAAACGGTAGGCCTCGCCATCATCAGGAAATTGTCCACGGATCTGCAGCCACGGAGCGTTGAAGAGATCGCGCAGGGCGTTTTCGTACTCGTAGCTATTGAGACGGCGTTGAGTGGTCCGGCCCTCGCGGGCGACGCGGGCACCGTCGATGGCGGTCAGCTCGGTCGCGAGCGAAGTCACAAACGTGGCCAGCGAGGCGGGCTCGGGGCGCTTTTTTTGCTTCGGCGGCATCTCACCGTCGCGGACGCGGTCATGAATCGTCACCCATCGCTGAAAGTTGGCGTGATCGCTCGGCGTGTAGGCGAGGGCGGTGAGGTCGAGCTCGCCCGCCTTGTCGATATCGTTGTGACAGGCGGCGCAGTAACGCTCGATGAAAGCCGCGGGCAGTGGCGCAGGGGCTGGGGCGGCGAGGGGCGCCGAGCGTGGGGCCGAGGCGGCCGGGCTGACCGATCCGGCGAGAAGGGTGGTGAGCGCGAAGGCGAGCGTGCGACGGAAAATTGCCAGCGGCGGAGTGAAGGCGGCGGAATCGTTCATGCCATTTCCAGACCGCGCATGGTGCCGGTCGACGAGGCGAAATTCGCCTCCTCGATCCCCATGCGTTGCAGCATGGAGACGAAGAGATTCGGCAGCGGGTAATTGCGTTGTTTATCAAAGGCCAGGTGCTGACCATGACGGAATCCGCCGCCGGCTAGGATCGTCGGCATATTCGTGCAGACGTGCTGGTTGGCGTCGCCAAAGTTTGAGCCGTACAAAATCATCGTCCGGTCCAGCAGGGAGTCTTCACCCTCGCGGATGGCTTTGAAATCGTTGATGAGGCCTGCCAGCAGCTTCATGTGCAACTCGTCGATTGTCTTAAGCTGCGAGCGCTTGGCCTCCGATTTACCGTGGTGCGACAGATTGTGGTAGCCGTCGGTGATCTTTGTATCGGGAATTTCGAGGACGGGGGTCGAGACGCTGTCGAGCATCAGCGTAATCGCGCGGGTTGAATCTGTCTCGAAGGAGATTCGGGCGAGATCGTACATCACTTTGACCTTTTCCATGTAGGCCGCCGGGCTCGCGGGGTCGACCGGCGGAGGCGCCGTCACGACGGGCTTGGGGCTGCGCTCCCACCCCTTGGAGGCTTGGAGCCGGCTCTCCAAGTCGCGAACGCTGGTGAAGTATTGGTCGAGGCGATCGCGGTCGCGGGCGGTGACGCTGCGCCCGAGGTCTCGAGCCTGGCCGGAGACCGTGTCAAGGATACTGCGACCTGTATCCAGTTTTCGGATCTGCGCTTCGATTTGCGCGGGGGAGCCTTGAAAAAAGAGCTGTTTGAAGATGTCGGCGGCCTTGTCTTCGGGCGGGATGGCGACGCCGGTACCACTCCATGAGAGGCTCCGCGTGCGGGTGTTGACGCCGAGAGTCAGGGAGGGGAAACGCGTGAGTATCCCGAGGCGTTCGGCGATGTATTGATCGAGGGAGATTGTGTTGCGAAACGAGCTGCTGCCGGGGTGAGGAGCGGCGGTGAGAAAGCAGATATCAGCGGGGTGGCCGCCATCGACGTTGGGGTGCGAGACGCCACTGAAGACGCTGAAATCCTCGCGCTGCGCCCGGAGGTGTTCGAGGTAGGGCGAGAGCGTGTAGTCGCGGCCGGTACCAGTTGGGAAAAACTGATCGGAGAGCAGGCCGAGATTGTTGCAAATGCCGAGCATCCGGCGAGGTTTGGTCTTCGGGTCGAGGGAGCTGCGGGCGCTTTGCGCACGCGCAAACGTCGGCAGCATCGAATCAAGAAACGGCAAGGAAAGCGCGATGCCCGCGCCTTGAAGGAAGCGCCGGCGCGACAGCGGGCGATGGGTCGAAACGTAGGGAGAGGCGGGGCGGTAGGTCGCGGGCAACGGCTTGATGGCAGAAAGGGGCAGTTTGGCTGTCATGGGTGAGCAGGCTCGCGGCGGTTGGCCTCAAGCGAGATTAAATGCGGTGGAAGCTTAGTCAGCAGGGTGATTCGCGACACGGTGGAGAGGATGAAGAAGGGAGATTTTTCTGGATTATGGTCAAGCTCAGGACGAAGGCGAATACCAGCAAAGTGGGTGCGCCGCAGCGCTGGGCGGATGCATCAATCGGTGGCCGGCGGCCCCTTGTTGGATTTTCAGGAGGGAGGCTCCGCGGGGGCGCGCCGGTTTCGAGCGGGCGCGCGATTGGTGCACCTGCGAAGTTATCGGGCGCAAAATCGGCAGGTGATGGACGAGTCAGGCGTGTGCTCGTGAGCGCATCCCAGCGGCGCCCAAGTCCTCGCGACGCGGTGTTGCGGGGCCGTGCCCTGAGGGCGTGCGTTCGCGTATTTGACAGCCGCTTTGACGCCCCCCAAAAAAAAATAATACCGTGGTCTCTCCACGAGATCGTCACGGAGTTTATGATTGAAATGCGCGTCCTGCCCCGAAGGATTAGGAATGGTCGTATGAGTCGCGAGCGATGGTGGATCACTTCTCCGCTGACTATCTTTTTGATTATGAAATTCTGTCGCTTACGTCGTATTCTCTTAGTTTCGTTGACCGCCAGTTTAGCGCTGGCACAGACCGCGCGGCCACCCGCGGCCGCCCAGTCCGGTGAAAATGTTCCGACGGTGCAACTGGAAGCGTTCACCGTCACGGGCTCAAATATCCGGCGGGTCGACGCGGAAACGGCTTTGCCGGTCACTGTGTACGACCGGAGCGAGCTCGAGGCGCGCGGGGCCGCGACCATGGCGGAACTATTTGAGACGCTCGGCGCCGCGGAGCCTTCCGCGATCACGGAGCTTAACAACGGCCCGCAACTCGCCCGAGGCGACGTCGCTTCGATTGATCTCCGTGGGATCGGCTCTGGCAGCACCTTGACGCTGCTCAACGGCCGCCGGATGGCGCCGCACCCGATTTCGATGGCGGAAAACGGCGTGCCTTCGCTCGCGGTTAACATCAATACGATCCCGCGGGCGATGGTGGATAAAATCGAAATCCTGCGCGACGGCGCCTCCGCGATTTATGGTTCTGACGCTGCGGCCGGCGTGATCAATAACCTAGTTTCCCGCACCTATGTAGGACGCACGCTCACCTTGAAGGGATCGATGACGCAGCATGGTGGCGCCAATGAATTCAACGCCACCGCTGCGGAGGGCTTCGTGAAAGGGCGGGCGCATATTTCAGTCTCCTTGGATTATTTTCATCGCGATGCCCTCGCGGCTCACGATCGGGCCTGGGCGAAGAATTCCGATCTCCGCGTCAGTCGAAAACTCCCCGCCCCTTGGAATGGGATTCCGCTCCCCGATCCGACTTCGGGTGGTGTTTTCGCGCGCGATAATGATTTCGCGAATACCAATAGCGTAAACCAGTGGGGGCAGTGGCAGCGCGGCACGATTCAGCCGGATTTTTTGACGTTCGTGGGGTCGCGGCCGACCGGTAATGTTGGTATCAGTACGAGCACGACGCCACCGGCGGGCGTAGCCACGATGGCCGCGGATGGGATGTTTTACCTGTGGCCGAGCCCGGCGGGGGTCAGCTTCAAGCAGACCGCACTTTCCAAGAACCTCGATAACGCGGAGAATGCCACGTTTTCCAACTGGAACAAATGGAAGATGCTCGTGCCCGCGACCGACCGCGTGCAGTTCGCGGCCTTCGTCGATCGGCCGATCAACGACCGCCTCGCGTGCTTTGGGGATTTTCTTTTTTACCGCGCCTACAGCCGAACGGGGCGTGAGCCGGTTAATATGAAAAACACCGATGATCAGGGTATTTATGTGCCGGCCGCAAATCCGTGGAATCCGTTTGGGGTCCGTTTTTACAGCCCGACGGGCGCGCCCAATAGCGATGGCACGCCGCGGCTAACCGGCGCGCCCGCCGATGTCTCCATTTGGACTGGGGTGGCTCCTGGTCAAAACGCTGAGGTCGCCAGCGGCCTCAAGCCCCGCGTCACCGAGGTGGCGAGTTACGCTTGGCGCTCGCTCGGCGGCTTGCGGGGCAAGTTGGGGCAGAGCTGGGACTGGGAGTCGGCTTTGCTGGCATCCGGTGCGCAGACCCACGAGTTCGAACACTTTCAAGTACGTGAATCCCGCTTGCGCGCGGCGTTGAACCGGACGGATGCGACGGCGTTCAATCCATTTCCCGTCACCTTTAAAATTCTCAACAACCAGATTGTGGTGGATAAGGCTTTCGTGAATCCGGACGCGGTCATCGATCCCATCTACGACGACGAAGACCGGTTCGGCCGGACAAATCTGTTTTTGGGGGATGTGAAGTTGCATGGGCAGCTCGGCCGGATTTTTAGCGGCGGCAACCTCGGCATCGCGGCCGGCGCGGAGATGCGTTATGATAGCTACCAAGATAAACGTGCCGGTTTCGTCGGATCAAATCCTCCGGGATCGGGCGCCCAGTTTCCGCTGCTGCGCGAGGGCGACAATGATTTTCTCGCGCTCAGTTCGAATGTACCGATCAGCGCCCATCAGACAATTTATGCGGCGTACCTGGAAACCGCGTTTCCGTTCGTAAACCGTGAAAATCGGCGACCCTTCGCCGAGGTACTCGAGCTCACCTTGGCGGGCCGCTTTGAGCATTTCTCAATTTTTGGCCAGACCACGAAACCGAAGGCGAGCCTCGTCTGGAAACCCGCTCGCTGGCTCAAGCTGCGCAGCTCGATTGCCGAGTCCTTTCGCGCGCCAAATCTTGTGCAAACCAATATCACGCCGCTTCGTCGCCAAATTGGCGCCGACGATAGTTACCGTTTCGACGTGACCAGCCTGGCCGCCGACGGCACCGCGCAGCGCACCGTGTTTCGACAAGGCAACCAGCAACTTAAACCGGAGGAGGCCAAAACGTGGGTCGCGGGCTTCGTGCTCGAGGTGCCACCGGTTCGCGGGCTCTCGTTCTCGTTTGATTATTTTCATCTCAACCAAAATCGGGTCATCGAGAATATCGGCGCGGCCTCCGCGATTGATCGCGACGAAATCCTGCTGAGCCTCGCCACCCAAGCGGAGCTCGCCAAGGGGACTCCGATCAACCAGGTCGATCTCGGTTCAGGCGGTCCCAATTACCGGGGTTCGAGTAAGGTGGTCCGCAAGGCCGTCACCGACGCAGATCGCACGGCGTTTGCCGCCTTCAACGCCAAGCAGGCGACGAATAACAGTCGACGCGGGGCGGTGGGTGAATTTGTCAGCGTGATCGACGATTATCTGAACCTCAGCGGGCGTGATATCCAAGGGTACGAGTTCGGCGTCCAGTGGCGCGGACCGAAAACGCGGCTCGGTCAGATGACGTTCAGTGGCGAGGCGACTCACTATGTGCTCCGGCGCTCGAAGTCGGATGAAGTTTCCCCGCTCCTCGATGAACTCGAGCGCAATGGTCGCGTCAAGTGGCGGGCCAATGGCACGGTCTCCTGGCGGCAAGGCCCGTGGTCGTCGGGCTGGTTTGCCAGCTATTTCGGATCGTTTGTCGATACTTCCGCCGCCACGACCGAGCCCATTTACCGCGCGCTGGGCGGGCCCGAATATATTCGGGTTTTTAATGATAATGGCATCACCCGTTACTTGCTCCGCGTCGATGCTGCCTACTCGCATAACACTTGGCTCGCTTACCGTTTTCAGCGGACCGCGCGTTCCTGGCTACAGGGGGTCTCGGTGCGGGCGAGCGTGATCAACGTGTTCGATCGTGACCCGCAACTTGCCGACGAACAATACGGCTATCAAGCCGGTACGGCAAACCCGCGGGGCCGGTTGTTTTCGATGGATGTGACCAAGCGCTTTTAACCTTGGGGCGGCCCGCTTCGCGTGCCGCTAACTGTACGCGCACCCCGCGGTCGCCGGAGCGCTCTCGGATTCCTTAATGTACGACCATCGCGATCGACGGTCAGGTGTTTTTAAAACGAGCACGTGAGTTGCCTTTTTACGCGGCTCCCGTGCCCCCGTTCCTGGCTGCACGCGGGGCTTCCTCCGGTGCGATTTCCCAGCGTCGGTTTTATCGGCGCGGTAGCTGGCCGCGCGGGCGGCCGTGGCTCGCGCAAATCGCGGGCCACGAGAGCTCCACTTCGCCCGCGTCGTCCTCGTTGGGGCCCTGCGCAGCGAACTGGCTTGGTATCTTCTGAACGGGTTCCGTCTTCGTCGGCCGCAGAAGTGAACGGGTTCCGTCTTCGTCGGCCGCGGAAGTTTGCGGGGCTGGAGCGAAGGCGCCGCGCGCGACGCCTCAGCCAAGGCGCCCTCCCGCTGAATACGTCTTCATTTAAGAAGTGCGGGCATCCCGGCGCTTCAGGTTGCCGGGCCACGCGAAAGTCTTCTCCAATGTCGGAGAAATCTTCCCGTGCGTTCGCCCTAATTCCGCGGGGCCCGGCGCGCTCAGAAAAATCGAGGCGCAGCCGATCGCGGCGGCCGGCAATCTCACCAGAATCAGATGAGGGCTCGATTATCCATTAAGTGGATACTAAAAAAAAATCGCGCTAAAATCGGTTTCGCCCAAAAGCGATAAAATTGCCGCGTGTCCGGACGCGCACCGTTTCCTAAGTCCAACCGACCCTTAGATCGCCCCTGAGTAACTCTTCGAGCAAGGACGTTTGGTCGTGACCCGGCCCAGTGGTCATTTCATGGGGGACAACGAGGGAAAGGAGATGCTGGTCAACGGGGTGGCGCTGGTTTAGGTTCGGCGCGTTCTGGAGTACCGCGATCCCTCTTCCTAGAACGTTTATGAATTCACGCCCCCTTTTTTTTCTTTTAATTCGGTTCTTGCCTGCACTAACAACCGGCGCGATGGGCTCTGATACAGCCGCGCCCGCGGGCTGGGCCTCCGTGATTGTCCGTGAGGAAATTGCACCGCGCTTTCGTTATGAGCCTCAAGGCGGGCCGGCGGGTGATGGCGCCCTCCTGATTGAGTCGGATACCCGCGTCGGTTTGCTCGGACGTTGGGTAAAGACGTTTCCGGTCCTCGGTGGCCGGCCTTATTCGTTTCGTGCCCTGCGCCGGGTTGATCATGCGGACGGTCGCCGAGCGGCGGTGGTTCGAGTGCTTTGGCGAGATGCCAAGGGGCGGGCGGTCATGCGCGACGACGCGTCGGAGGCTTCGTATAAGAGGGGGGAAAAGGTGAGGGCTGAGCCAGATTATCCCATGGATCGTTCGACGGACGCGCGCGGTTGGACGGAGGTTTCCGATGTGTACGTGGCCCCGTCATTGGCGACGCAGGCGCTGGTCGAACTCGAGTTTCGGTGGGCGGCAGACGCGCGGGTGGCCTGGGCCCAAGTGACCCTGAGCGAGGTGCCGGCGCCCCCGCCACGACCGGTACGGCTAGGCGCGGTTCATTTCGTGCCCCGCGAGGCGCGTACGGCTGAGGCGAGGCGCGATGCGTTTGTTCCGTTGATCGCGGAGGCGGCTCGGCAAAAGGCGGATTTTTTAGTCCTTCCCGAGGTGGTCACGTTTGGGAGCGGCTCGACCTACCTGGGCGTCGCCGAACCGATACCGGGACCCTCCACGGAATTTTTTGGCGCGCTTGCGCAGCAGCATAACCTCTACCTTGTGGTCGGTCTCGTTGAACGGGATGCGCACCTCATTTATAATGTCGCGGTACTGATTGGTCCGAACGGCCAGTTGGTCGGAAAGTATCGCAAGATCTGCCTGCCGCGTGGAGAAATTGAAGCAGGGATTACCCCGGGAAATGAATACCCCGTCTTCAGCACGCGCTTCGGCACCGTTGGTTTAATGGTGTGTTACGACGGTTTTTTCCCGGAAGTCGCGCGCGAGTTAAGTAATCGCGGGGCGGAGATTATCGCGTTTCCAGTGATGGGGTGTAACCCGCTTTTGGCGGCGGCCCGTGCCTGTGAAAATCACGTATTCGTCGTGAGCAGTACCCACACGAGCGCCGAGCAAGATTGGATGGTCTCTGCCGTGTTTGGTCAGGATGGGAAAACCCTCGTGCAGGCGAAAAGCTGGGGCTCCGTGGTCGTCGCGGAAGTGGATTTGAACCGTCGGTTGCACTGGTCTAGTCTGGGCGATTTTAAGGCAGAACTGCCGCGCCACCGCCCATAAAATGACGGGGAGGTGCCCGCGAGCGCCGGGAGGAGAGGCCCTCCTGAGGCAATGAAAGTGGCGGGACGAAAACCGCCAAAAATGGGCGGTTTGAACAGGGTTGTGTCCGTAGGAATGAATCTTCTGAGAACTTCAAAAAAGATGCTTTTCTTCGTGGTGACACGTGGCTTGCGATGGTCGGTCACTGGTGATTTTCAAACTGCCGGTCCTTGGTGGTGTTGCCACCGCCTCTCTCAGGGCAAGGGCGGTCGGCCGGCACGTAAGCCCTGTGGGGTGATCGCGACCTTGTTCGCGTCGGCTACCGAGTAGCGGGTTACGACCAAAGCCAGTAAGCGCCCGCGGCTACCGACGGAAGCCCCGCGCGGATTAACCCCCGCACGCCAAAGATGCCGACTTTGAATGGCTGGGCGGCGGCGATCGCGAGCGAGTCGGCGGATCACTCGGCGCTGGCCTGCGCACTCGCAGAAATGGATAACTCCCCGTTTCAGGGGACGTTGCCTTAACCTGAGCAGAAAGCGCAAAACGCTCGGTGCGCGGTCGTCTCGCTCCTCCCGGGATTTTTTTAAATCGATAGGGCAAGGACGCTTTGCCAGCAGAAGAATCACCCCGATCGCGGTCAGTCGGAGAGGCCGGCCGTTGAATCAATCCGTGCGGCCAGCGCATTCGGTGCCGGCCGCGTATTTCCACGCCGCCGAGCGTCGTTTTTCCAGAACCCTCACACCCGATTTTTGCCAAGTTCGCGTTTTGCTCGGGAACGGGAAAAAACGACCGGTTTTCGCGCGGGAGTGTCCTGCTGGTTTATTTCTGAGAAGGCACGCCGGGCCCAAGCCGGTGGGCTCATTTTATTAGGAGCGCGGAACGTTGCCGGCTTAGAATCCGCTTTGCAGCGAGACGGTGAAGCGATTCGCCAACTTATCATTCGGGCGCACTTCTGCGGTGTAGGCGAGGGTGGCGGTCAGACGTTTGCTGACGGCAAAGGAGAGTGCGCCACCTAATTCGAGACCGCTCCCGTCGCCATCCTCCAGCTGGACGGTGGTGGTCCGCGTGAAATTGTCGGCGAGGCGACCGGAGACGCTGCGGGTACTGGAACGTAGTTCGCCGCGCCAAGCGCCGCGGAGATCGAGACGCATCTCGTGTTCGGCGAACTTGCCATTAAAAGCGGCATCTAGCCCGATCGCTCCGGTCGTACTCGCCGCCTTTTGGTCCTCGAAGTTCATCGCGAGCCCCGGCACGTCTTTTTCCTTATAGCCATCGAGGTCGACGTGTTGCGCGCGCACTCCGATCCAAGGTGAAAAGCTCCGCGCTCCGGACCGCAGAGTCCAACTGGTTTTGAAACCTAAGCCGCTATGGTTACCGGTGGTCTTCCCGGTGGTGGCAAAACCACCGAACGCCGTTGCCCGATGAATGCTCTTGGCGCTGAGCAGTCCGTAGTCGAGATCCAGCTGCAGGGCGACGGGGCCGCCGTGCCAGATGGCGTAGAGTTGGCCCGCGGTGTCCTCGAAGGTATAATCACCGCTGCTGCTGGCGATCTGGGCATTGAGCCGACCCGCGTTGAAGGCCCCTCCGAGGAATAGGCTCTCGCCCAGACGATGATCTACGCCCGCCGTGACAATTTGTGCGGTGTAATCAAATTTCGGGCGCCGCCCTTGGACTGCACGGTCGCCATTGCCGTAATTGAAACGAGTGTACACATCGGCGCGATCCTTGGGACGCAGCGCGGAGAGGATCTGGCTGGTGCGACCGTCGACGCTGGCGGTCACTAAGTGCTGGAGCACGAGGGCGCCATTTCCCAAGGTGCCCGCGAAGCCGAGAGGTCCCTCGGGGTTTAACTGCTCGGTGATGATGTTGGCCAGCAGTGCGTGCGAGCGCGCCGTCGGGTGAATGTCGTCCCAGAACACGTAAGTGTTGGGATCGCCGACGCCACCGCCTTGGGCGGCCGGTGCGAGGTAGGCGCTAGTGGCGTTGGCGAATCCCAACGCTTTATAGTCGAGCACGACGCGATTGATAATGGCCTGGGTGTCAACATAGAGGAGGTTCAGATCGGAGGCCGACTGCGTGATGCTTTGCAGGCGGGCGCGCAGCTCTTGGTTGAAAGCGGTCGAAGCTTGGTATCCAAAGGTCGCGCCGCCACCACCGGGACCACCGCTGGAGAGGGCGCGAGGGGTGGCGCCGAGATTCGGCAGGCCCGCGACAACGAAATTTTTTGCCCCGAGGCCGATGAGCGCTTGGACGTTGATCGCGACGACCTGCGCAGTGGCGACGCCGGCCACGTCGAGAAGGGTGGGGTTGGCGGCGCTGGTTGGGGCCGAGAGCACCGGGATGAGATCGTTGGCGCCAGCGAGCACCGTGAATAGATCGTTCGCGCCTGGGGTAATCGCCCTTTGACGAAATAGCCCCAATTGCACACTGAGCGAAGGAGGGAGGGGGCTGGTGCCCGCGGCGGTCGCGCCACCGAAGGCGAAATTCATGCTGGTCTTCACGGTGGGGGCGGCGGTGACCGTAAGGGCGAGCGTATTACCCAAGCGCTCGACCCAAACCGGACCATTGGAAAATCTGCCCTGATAGTAAGGCGCACCAGGGCTAGCGGATCCGAGGGCGCTGGTGGCCGCGTAAAGATTGCCGCTGTCGCTCAAGCTATCGCCGAATGCATAGATATTGGTGAACGTGCGATTTTGAGCGGACGCAGCCGCCCCGATAATGAGGGAGGCAATGAATACGACTGGCTTGCGGAGGTTCATGTTTTTTGGATTTTTAAAGTTGAGCCGGCAGGGTGCTTGGCCGCAACCGTACCGAGGTGACCAAACTGAGCAGATTACTTTAATATCTAGTTTTACAAGGGCCTCTTTGTGGCGTGCAACGCTTCTTGTGATTGATTTTAAAATTAACCGCGAGCAGGCGGGTTGATTTTAGCGGAGCGGTTCAAGCGCCGGGTTGTCTCGCGGTTGGTAATACCGTTTCAAAATCAACCGATCTTGCAAAATAAAATCGAACCGTCGGAAGGCGGTATTCGCCATCGAAAGGGTGACCCACAACGACCACCTGGCGCGGTCATATCGGAACCCAGTGAAGCCCCTTGATCGCCGGTGGTGGGCGCTCTGTGGGCGTTTGCGCCGCCCGACGGGGTTCATGCCGCGCACCCTCCCGCACCACGTCCCACGCGACAACGCTTTCTCCCTTTACCCCCTCAAGCCGGTTCACGAGGGAAGAAAATCCAGACGACGAAGAAGCGGTTTTTTTGACTGAAGTTTCGGAAGAATACGCTCAAAATCAAACGTCACTTTAAAACCGCCGAAAGAAGACCCGTTTCATCCCGACCAACCCCGCCTCGCGAGCGCTGGGCGGGGATTCTCACGCGGCGCTCCCCGAAGCCGCGGGAAAACTTCGGCTAACGTATACTGCGGGCGATAAAATTTAAGTAGACGGCGACAGGTTTTATTTAGACGCGCGGGAACCTGCGCCAAGGAGCCCGTCGGACTTAGCCGTCGAAAAGCGTTTAAGTCTAACCACTCGACTTTTTGTGAACTCAAACCCTCCGAGAATTGATTCCAGAAGAAAGATTTTAAAAAGGTAAATTCTGGCGGTCCTATTTGGCGGTTCACTTAGCATTAAACGAAGTCCGCGACCGAGCTTGTTTTCGCGTATTACGTGACGAAACTACCGGTCGAAGGTGGTGCTTTATACCTTAAAAAAGTAGGATAAAAGGTCGGCGGACACAAAGCGGAGACCTCGTCCTAAGTCAGGATATATCGCCACCAATTTCCTTGGACACGGGGCAGTAAACCCGAAAGCCAATGAATCCGATGATTGATCCTAATGAAACGAAGCGCACAGCCCAACCCGCCAGGCCGGAGCCCCCGGTGGTGG
Source organism: Opitutus sp. GAS368 (assembly GCA_945903465.1). Classification (GTDB taxonomy): domain Bacteria; phylum Verrucomicrobiota; class Verrucomicrobiia; order Opitutales; family Opitutaceae; genus ER46. The sequence continues at coordinate 27 of CAMDOF010000001.1, read as the reverse complement.
AGCCGGGCGTTGCGCCCGGCGGAACCG